>CAUZTK010000049.1:0-16258 GCA_963582395.1 Planctomycetota bacterium
CCGGTTGGCCGGCTTGGCGTTTGCTTTCATCGGCCGCTTCCATGAAGGCGTAGATTTCCAACGTCTCTTGCTCGCTGACGGGGACATTTCCGGTGCGGAAAAACTTCACGATTTCCACCAGCAGCGGCCGGTATCCTCCGGAAGCACCGATGGGGGTGATGCCCTTGGATCCGAAAGCGGTCCCGCCGTAACCGCGGCGGCCTTTGCGGATGCCACGGAAGGTGCCGATGCGGCCGCCCTGCCAGGTGCCGACCACCACGTCAAGTCCTGGGCTGCTGGCGCGGGTGACGCTTTGGCAGCCAGTCCCCATCACGGTGAACAGTGTCTCGACGCCGTGAATGCCGTACCAGAACAAATCGGGGTGCGTCTTCTCCAGCGAGCAGGGGCTGTAAGCGTCGCAGCCGAGAATTTCACCGAGCTTGCCGTTCCGCAGCGCCTGCGCGCCCGCACCATACCGCAGCGACGACGACGAAAAAAGTGGCACGTTGTGCCTGCGGGCGAGCTCAAAAATAGCAACCGCGTCGGCCAGAGAACCGGCAATCGGTTTGTCGATAAAGACCGGTTTGCCCGACTGCAGGACCGGTATCACCTGCTCCAGATGCGGCCGTCCATCGTTGGTTTCCAGCAAAACAACGTCGACTTTTTCGAGCAGCGCCGGAATCGAATCGACGATCTCGACCCCCAGCTCTTTCATCTGTTCGGTGTATTGGGGGACCCGGATCGTGCTGGAAACGATGTCGGGGCTTCCCTGGGGATAGGCAGCCACCACCCGGCAACCGGACACGTCAGCCGCGGCGTTTTCGTCGTTCAGAATCTTCGTGAAAGCGATCACGTGTGAGGTATCGAGTCCGATGATACCGGCACGCAACTGTTTCGCGGCCGATTTGACTGCGGGGACCGGTCCTTCGATCGGCTGTGTGTCAACCAATGCCGCCAATGCCAGCGACGGTGTTTGCAGAAACGGACCGACGTCCCACAGCGCGACGGTCTTATCGTAGCTGCCGCTGGCAAGCGTTTTGCCGTCCGGTGAAAGGGCAATGCAGGCAACCTGGCCGGTGTGTCCAGCAATGGATGTCCGTTCGTCGCCGCTTGCGCGGTCCCAGATTTTGATTTCGTTTTTGCCTTGTGCCCGTCCGCCGGCACCGCTGATGAGCGTCTTGCTGTCGGTCGCGAAAATAACACTATTGGTCGGCCGGCCGTGTCCAGCGAAATAACCGAGTGGCTGACCGGTCTGGACATCGTGGACGTTGACCTTTTCGTCTTCCCCGGTGCTGGCAAGATATTTTCCGTCGGGCGAAAAGGCGACGCTGGTGGCGGCCTTCTCATGCCCGACGAGGTTGAAGAGTTCCTTTCCGGTGTCGGCATCCCAGATCTTCACCTCGCCCGGCTTGGTGACGCGAGTCTCGTCGCCGGCGACGCTAGCCAGCAGCCTGCCATCTGGCGAAAAAGCGACGTCCATCACCGGATAGGCATGTCCGCGAATCACCCGTAGTTTTTCGCCGGTCTCGACATTCCAGACCCGGATGCTCTCATCTTCGCTCGAGATGGCCAGCGCTGTGCTGTCCGGCGAAAACGTCACGCCGGTCACGTAGCCTCGATGTCCCTTCAGCGACCGCACCTTTTTGTACGATTCGGTCTCCCAGATGTTGACCGACTGGTATCCGCCGGCAACCAGCAGTCTGCCGTCGGGTGAATAAGCGAGTGCTTTTGCGTAACCCTTGATCTTGAACGTCTTCACAGACCGCTTCGATACCGCATCCCAAACTTTGACCGCCTCGTAGGTGCCCGTGGCGAGTTGTTTCCCGTCCGGTGAAAAAGCGACGCTCGTGACCCAGTCTGAAAAACCGTCGAGTCGAGCCAGTTGCTTTGGCGCCGGCTTGTTCGTCTGCTCTTTCACGGGTCTTCTGTTCTGCCGTCGCTGCGCCGAGCCCGGTTGAGTCCAGACGACGGCGGCAACAAAGGCCGCGACGGTAAACAACACGATTGTGGGAAATCGATATCGGGTCATCGTTTAATTCCTTAGTTTCGGGAGCCACAGAACTCAAAATCGATTATCGCAGAAGGCAAGGCCGATACAATCATGTAGCAGATAGTAGGTCAGGCACCCCGTGCCTGACTTTCGCGGCAAACCGTGAGGTTCAAGTCAGGCACAGGGTGCCTGACCTACCTCTGGCCCACTCCCGGCGTAGCGGCTCAATTCAGCTCGATCGCTTCTTCCCAATGCTCGTAAAGCGATTCGAGTTCGGCCTTCGTTTGATCATATTGAACGGTCGTCCCTTTGATTCGCTCTCCGTTGCGATGGATCTCGGGATTGACGAGATCCGCCTCGAGTTGTTCCAGCAATTGCTCGTGCTCGGCGATCTCCGCTTCGAGATCTGTCACTTTGCGATAAGGGAACTTGCGTTTGCGGCGGGACGATTTTTCCCGGTTGTTCCGGGTTACGGCCGCCGGTTTCGAACCGGTCTCCGGACCGTCTGCGCTTTCCGTTCCAGCCGTCCCTTCCGATGTGTCATCAGCAGTTCGGTTACGAACGAATGCGACATAATCGGAGTAGTTGCCTTCATGAAAACGCCAGCGGTCCGGTTCGAGCACGATCACGCTGGTGGCAACCCGATCGAGAAAATACCGGTCGTGACTGACGAACAACAGCGTTCCGTCAAACGCCTTCAGGGCCGATTCCAGCGAGGCCCGCGCCCAAAGGTCGAGGTGATTAGTTGGTTCGTCGAGCACAAGCAGGTTGACGTCTGCCGCTGCCTGTTTCGCCAGCGCCACTTTGTTTCGTTCCCCGCCGCTCATCCGGCCAACCTTTTGAAGCGCCAGGTCGCCGCGGATACCGAAGCGGGCCAGTATGTTTCGGAGTTGGCCCGAAGTCACGTCCGGATTGCCGGCCGGACGAATCACTTCGATGGCATCGCCGTCCGCATCGATGTTTGCCAGTTGCTGATCGAAATAACCGATCTTGACTCCGGTGCCGAGGCGGACGGTCCCGAAATCCGGATCGAGTTCGCCGAGCAGCGTTCTCAGCAAAGTCGTCTTGCCGCTGCCGTTGGGTCCCAGAACACCGATGCGGTCACCGCGATGAATTCTCAACGTGACGTCTCGAAACAACGGTTTGCCGAAGCCTTTCGCAATCCCGACCGCGTCGATCACCCAGTCACCGCTACGGCTGGCTGTACGGAACGTCATCGAGAGCTCCAGAAAATCTTTCTGGGTCTCGAGCGGACCGATGCGCTGCAATTTCTTTTCGCGATCGGCTGCCTGAGCATGTTTCTGTCCGTATTTGTTCCGGCGAATGAACTCCTCGGCTTTGGCAATCTCGTCTTGCTGTTTTTGGTGAGTCCGTTTGAGGACCGTATTGCGCTCTTCTCGCAGTTTCCAATAGGCCGAGAAGTTTCCCGGATAACTCCTCAGCCGGCCGTCGTGCATTTCCAACGTGCGGTTGGTCACGCGGTCGAGGAACCAGCGGTCGTGGCTGACGAGAACCACGGCCTGATGACGGCGGGACAGATATGATTCCAACCATTCGGTGGCGGCGATGTCCAGATGATTGGTCGGCTCGTCGAGCAACATGACCTGTGGCGCCCGCAACAACATGCGCGCCAGTAAGACCCGGCTGTGCTCGCCCCCGCTGAACTCTTCGAGCGGCCGTTCATATTGGTGCTCATGAAATCCGAGACCGGCGAGGACCCCCGTAACGCGATGATCGATGTTGTAGGCATCACGCTGCCGTAACTCTTCCTGCAACCGGTCGAAGTGGCGCTGATGACGTTCGAGAAGCTGGGGATCCGATTCGCCAGCAATTTGCTCGGCCAGGACCGTCGCCTGAGCTTGCAACCGGTACAGGTGTCCGAGACCCGACTTTGCCTCCTCAATCAGCGTTCGGCCGGGAGAAAAATCGGGCTCCTGTTCCAACAGGGCTACACTGCTCGAAGGATGACATTCAATCTGACCGGTGTCAGCCTCGTCGAGGTCAGACAAAATTCGCAGCAGGGTGGTCTTGCCCGTTCCGTTGGGTCCAACGAGCCCAATCTTTTCACCCGTCCGCACCTCGAAGGTCACGTCGCGGAAGACCGGCTCAGCATCGAATTGTCGCGAGATTCCGCGAACCGAAAGCAGGATCATCGAACAGGCGACATGCGGGAGGCAGGGAAAATAATCATGGACACCGTGTGGTCCATGTTAGTTCATCCGCCTAAAATGGATCAACGGGTGAATTGGTGGTGGTCAGTTGTCCGTGGTCAGTCGCCAGCCCTTATATCGAGGTTGAGTTACCGCTTGCGGCATAGCGGACCACACAGGCCCGTTTCAATTGCCAAAAAAACTTGCCCACCCGAAGATGCTCGTGAAAGGGCCGACCGTACGATACGACGACAGTTGCAGAAGGTTTGGCGGCCCGTTAGGTTGTCGCTGGGCTGCTATCGATTACGGGATTCAAGCTTGATTCATGCTTGGGAGCGAAGAGCGAAATGTCACACGTCAACACGGTCATCCATGTCGGACACAGCCCCGACCCCGACGACGCATTCATGTTTCACGCGCTGGCGAACCACAAAATCGACACGGGTCATTACACGTTCACCCACACGCTCGAAGACATCGAAACGCTCAATCAGCGGGCTTTGAAGGGCGAACTGGAACTGACGGCGGTCAGCCTGCACGGCTACGCGCACATCACCGACAAATACGCCCTGTGTCACTGCGGGGCCAGCATGGGCGACAACTACGGCCCGATGGTCGTGGCCCGCGAACCGGATGACGTTGAGTCTTTACGCGGCAGAACAATCGCCATCCCCGGCGAATTGACGACCGCATTTCTGACATTGAAACTGCTGCTGGGCGATGACTTTACGTATGAGGTTCACCCGTTCGATGAGATTTTGAACATCGTCGAAAACGGCCAGGCCGACGCTGGGCTGATCATTCATGAAGGGCAACTCACCTACGGCGATCAGAGTTTGAACATGATTGTCGATCTGGGCCGGTGGTGGCACGACGAGACAGGTCTGCCGCTTCCGTTGGGGGCAAACGCCATCCGCAAGGACCTCGGCCGAAAGGCAATGGACGAAGTGACGGCCTTGTTGAAGCAAAGCATCGAGTACGCTCTGGCCCATCGCGACGAAGCCCTGGACTATGCGATCGGGTACGGCCGGGACCTCGACCGCCGAAAGGCCGACGAGTTTGTCGGCATGTACGTCAACGACTGGACTCTCGATTTTGGCCGGCGGGGTCGAGAAGCGGTTGCCACCTTGTTACGCCGCGGACACGAGGCCGGCGTGATTCCCAATCCGGTCGAGCTGGAATTTATCGGATGAGGTATACTCGGCACAGCCACAGATTGCGGGAGGGCGAGGCTCTTGCCGAGCCGCCGGATCAACGATATCCACGGCTCAGCGGGATCTTCGCCCTCCCAAAAAATCGCAATTCATGACCGTCGAAAGAATATCTTCAGCGGCATCGAGCAGCGGAAAACATCCATGAGTTCATCAGAATATCTTCGGCAATTGTTCGGGCTCGACGAGCTGACGGCGGTCGTCATCGGGGGAACCGGTGTTCTGGGTGGTGCCTTTTCGGAAGCGCTGTCTGGGGCAGGCGCGCACACACTGGTCGTCGGCCGGAACCGGCAGCGGGGCAAATCTTGCGTGGAACGGATCACCGCTGCCGGCGGCAGCGCCGAGTTTCTTGCCGCCGACTCGACCTGCCGCGACGACTTGGAAGCGATCACGAAGCACCTCTCCGATGCCGGTCGCAATTGCGATGTGCTTGTCAACGGAGCGGGAATCAATTCGGCGACCCCGTTTCTGGAAATCGACGAAGAGGAGTGGGTAAAGATCTTGGACGTCAACCTGCGGAGCGTTTGGCTGGCCTGTCAGGTGTTCGGAATGTTGATGATCGAGGCCGGCACACGCGGTTCGATCATCAACATTGCTTCGTTGAGCGGCATCACGGCCTTGTCGCGGGTCTTTACCTATGCGGTGACAAAGGCGGCGATCATCAACCTCACACAAAATCTCGCCCGGGAATGGGCGCCCCACGGAATCTGCGTCAACGCCCTTTCGCCCGGTTTTTTTCCGGCCGAGCAGAACCGCAAAGTGCTGACACCCGACCGGGTCGAGAGCATCATGCGGCACACGCCGATGAACCGTTTCGGTTCGCCGGCAGAACTCGCTGGTGCGATTCTGCTAATGGCCTCCCCGCAAGCTGGCAGCTTCTTGACCGGCGCCAACATCGTGGTCGACGGCGGTTTCACCGCAATGACGATTTGAGGGATTGGTTGGTTTTCAGTGGTCCGTTGTCCGTTGTCGGAGCGTGGGGAAAATCGCAAAGTTCAACTGAAAACTGACAACATTCGATGCAACGACTCTCGCTCAGTCCTAAACGCCGTTATCTGGTGCGGTTCGATCCGAAGCGGATTCCGCACACATTTACCGATCTGCTGGTGATCGGCGGTGGAATTTCCGGCATCCGAGCTGCGCTGGCGATCGAGTCGGGTTTGCAAGTGATCGTCGTCACGAAAGATGTGCTGGCCGAGTCGAACAGTGCCTTCGCACAGGGGGGCATCGCCGGGGTGTTCGGCCCGCTCGACGACTTTGCCAATCACGCCGCCGATACCATCGCCGCCGGAAAAGGGATTTGCGAGACCAACGTCGTCGAAATGGTCGTCCGTGAAGCCCCGGAGAGGATTCGCGAGCTGATTCAGTTCGGGGCACACTTCGACACCGAAAACGGCGAGTTGGCACTGACTCAAGAGGGAGGGCACAGTCACCGCCGCGTCGCCCATGCGCTGGGAGATGCCACGGGTAAAGAGATCATGCGAGCCATGATGGACTGCATCCGTGAGCGTGAGCGCCAACAGGCGGTCCAAATTTGGGAAAAAACGTTCACCATCGACTTGTTGACCCACCAAGGAATCTGCCGCGGTGCGCTGGTCTGGAATCCCAGACACGGAAAAACATTTGTCTGGGCCAAACAG
This sequence comes from Planctomycetota bacterium, assembly GCA_963582395.1. Classification (GTDB taxonomy): domain Bacteria; phylum Planctomycetota; class Planctomycetia; order Planctomycetales; family Planctomycetaceae; genus CAUZTK01. The sequence goes on from CAUZTK010000049.1 coordinate 6,971, forward strand.
ACGATCTTGGCAACGGGCGGGGCGGGGCGGCTATTTCGTGAAACCACGAATCCCGAAATCGCCACCGCCGACGGGCATGCCATTGCGTTTCGGGCCGGGGCCGAGCTTCGAGACATGGAATTCATGCAATTTCATCCCACGGTGCTTTACATTGCCGGCAGCTCTCGGCACCTCATCTCTGAAGCAGTCCGTGGCGAGGGCGCGTACCTGCGCGACAGCACCGGTGACCGCTTTATGGTCGATTACGACCCAGCCGCCGAGCTGGCGCCGCGCGACGTCGTCAGCCGGGCGATCACACATCAGATGTCCAAGACCAGGCATCCGTGCGTCTATCTGGACCTGGCGCATCTCGAGGGCCGCCTCGTTAGCGAACGGTTTCCGCACATCGCGAAAGTCTGCGCAGAATTCGGACTGGACATTACACAAGATCTCATTCCGGTCCGGCCGGGCGCGCATTATCTGCTCGGCGGGCTGACGGTCGATTTGGAGGGTCGGACTACGCTGCCGGGACTCTGGGCGGCCGGCGAAGTCACATCCAGCGGTTTGCACGGCGCCAATCGGCTGGGGTCCAATAGTCTGCTGGAAGGTTTGGTGTTCGGTTTGCGTGTCGGCAAGGGCGCTTCGGTACAGGCGGCCGGTCAGCCGGACAGTTTCACAGCTCTACCGCTGGTGTCCGACTGGTCGGACAAGGACCACGACGATGACGAACTGAACTTGGTCGACCTGCGAAATTCGTTAGCCAGCTTGATGTGGCGGAACGTCGGTATTCAGCGGGACGCGGAAGGGCTGCAACAGGCAGCGCAGCAGGTCGACTTCTGGGACCGCTACGTCTCGCAGCGAGAATTCTCAGATCTGGAGGGCTGGCAGCTACAGAACATGCTGCTGGTTGCCCGGCTGATGATCGCCGCCGCCACCGCACGCACCGAAAGTCGCGGTGTCCATTTCCGCAGCGATTTCCCACAATCCGACGCTCACTTGGCCCAGCACATCGCGATAAATATCGTCTCAATCGGCCGGAAGCAGCGAGGCAGCTTAGTACCTTTTCAACGAAATCCTGCGCAAAATGGTCAGGAAAGCTGTTAAGGACGTCAAGAATTATTCGGATTAGAGGGAGATGCGAAGAATGTGTCTCTTTCTCCCCCACTCCTCGTCTCTCCCTCTCCCCTTCAATGACTTGGCAGCTCGACGAAAAACCTTCTGCAGCGGATTCTCTGTTCGATTCCGGCTCTGCCGGGTTAGGATCTCCGAAAATTTCTTGAAGACTTTCTGATGCCGCGAAATTGCTCAACTTATTTTTTCGCGAACACTTTATTCGGCCACAGTTTCGATTGAAAAGGTGCCACTGTTTATATCTGAACCGACCCCAGAGAGCAGGTTGGTGTCGAAGGGAGCGGCCCACGACGCGATCTTCTTCAAGTTCGGCCGACGATGGCTTGATTTCTTTTGGAGGCATTGTTCGAGCAGCCAGTTCGTGGCGATGCTGATTCCCGGGCAGTCTTTTCGGTAATCGGGCAACTTCCAGCGGGCGTGTTCCCGCCCCAATTCTCGAAGGCTGGAGCCCGAAAACAACGTATTGCCGGTCAGCATTTTATAGGCGACACAACCCAGAGCGAAGTAGTCGACCGTCTTGCTGACTTTCTTTCCAGCCAACTGCTCTGGGGCCATATATCGGGGAGTTCCGACAATGGCTCCCTCGACACCTTGGCTCGTTTCTTCGACCGGCTTGGCGAGACCGAAATCCATCAGCTTCACCTGTCCGTCGTAGTTGAGCATGATGTTGGACGGCTTGACGTCGCGGTGAATGATTTTGGCAGCGTGCGCGTAATCGAGAGCGGCTGCAACCTGGCCGATGATCTTGCGAAACTCGTTTTCCGGCAGCATTCTGTGGGCGTTGATCACATCTTCCAGCGTACGGCCGTCGCAGTACTGCATGGCGATGAAGAACGTGTGAAAGGCCGAAAAACGTCCGTACGTGTCGATGATGTTCTCGTGTTCGAACGACTCGATGATGTCCGCCTCGAGTTGAAATCGTTTCAGGGCGGACGCCTCGTAGACCAAACGATGGCTCATCATCTTCAGCGCCACTCGACGACCCGTCTTGACGTCGGTGGCTTCGTAGACGACCGCCATCCCACCTTGTCCCAGGTGCCGTTTGAACTGGTAACCCCCGAACATTTTTCCCGCCAGTACATCGCGTCCTACGCCGCCCAAACGCGTGGCGAACAAACGCGTCAACACGAAGCTGATAGCCGGATACTTCGCGGCAAGTTCGTGAAATGTGTCGGCCGGAAGCACAAACGCCCGCACCGGCGTCGTGGCGAGGGCGTTGGCCGTTCGCGGTTCGGCGGTCAGCAGCGACATCTCGCCCAGAACCTGTCCCTTGCCGAGCCGGCCGATGAAATGTCGGCTGCCGTCGTCTTCGGTGGTGGTAATTTCCACGATCCCATCGCAAACGACCAATAGAGACGACCCGACATCACCCTGGCGCACAAGATATTCCCCGACCTCGAACTCCTGCTCGAACATCTGAGACTCGACGACCGCCAGCACCGACTTCGGCAGCGACGAAAAAGCGTCACATTGTGAAAGAAACGACGTAGCCGGTCCTTGAGTAGGCCATATTTGCGATCGTTTCGGCGTGACAAATTCTGCCGTCCGGGTCAAAGCCTGATCGCCATTCGCAATGATTGTCGGTTCATTGGAGGCAACGTCCTGGGCTTTGTGCGTTTGCTCCGGCTGCGCGTTTTCGAACTGTTCGAGAGGACCGCCGAGTTTCTGCAACAAACGGTCGCGCAGCTTCGGAAAACGATTTGCAAACTCGCTCGGATCGAGCGTCTCGCCTCGTAGCTGCCTGAATTCGTACTCCCGGAGAATCAACTGTAGCTGCAGTTTTGGTTCAGTGGCGATCTGAGGCAAACGTTCGAAATAACATTCGACCGGCAGTCCGATTCCACTCCGCCAGCGGCGGAACTGGTCAACTGCGAGCACTTCGGCGCACTGCTGAAGCGTCGCGTCCACATGCTCGTCTAAAAAGACGAATACGTCGGGGGGCGTGTCCCACAAAGTGCTGAACTGATCGGCCAGCGTTTTCTCGGCTGACGATTCGCGAGACGAGGCCATTGCTAATATTTCCCCAAACGTCAAACCGGTAACAGGCAAACGCCCGTGTTGCACAGCGACTTGGCTCAAACGGCCAGAAGACGGAATCGACCACAACCTACCACACAGATGGCCGGCGAGCGCCTTTTTAGACCACAACCGATTGAACCTTCTATTATCATCCGCAGCGGAGGATCGTTCAAGCTGTTGGAGTCGTCGACGGCAACAGTCCCGAGAGACATGGTGCGGCAGCGTCGGCCGCCGCGGACATTTGTTGGTTCGTTGAAAATGAGACAGTGTACCAGTTATGTATACATAAAATAAGATGTATATCCGAAACACGACGATTATAACTCGGGTGCCTATTTGACGAGCACAACTCTCGGCTGGACGTCGGACACGGACGGCGTCGCGGAAGAAATCAGTTCACTGTTTCGGTGTTCCCCTTCATTCAGATGTGTTTCAGCGCCGGTACGATAGCCGGCAGCGCCACTGATTTTTAGGCATAGATTCCTCGAAAAAGAAGCATCAGCCTATGCGCGCGATTCTCAGTCGTGGCGGTGTTTGTCCGCGCATCCGTCTTTGCTGTCATCGGACGCCCGGAACCTCTGCGACAACATTTTGAAAGTCTGTGAAAGTTCGAACCGTTGCTGGGCTGTTGTTCGATTTCGATAGCGAAATGAACAAACGCGAGACAATGGAACCTGCGACAACGACCCTGACTCGGTTCGACGTACCATCCCGCCCTGCACGGGTGGTCTGCGTTCTAGGCATTGTGGGCGCCTACGTCCTAATGTTTCTCACACTCTACTCGCGGGTGGGGCATGGGCTGGGGGCACTTGCGGGACTCCCAATCGTTGCGGCTGCCTGGCTCCTGGGGTTACCGGGCAGGGCTGGTTGTCAGGCTGCTCTTTCTCCCGCTGAACACGCTCCTTTTCAACCTGGTCGGTCTGACAGGTTGGGACACGGTTATCCGCAATGGAGGAGGGCCAGGCACAATTGTCACGCTAATCATTGTTGTGGTGTCCGGACGATTTCGCGACTTGCATGAACAATTGAAACGAGAAATGTCCAAGCGCAAGAGGGTGGAGGAGACACTGCGCAAAGAACACGATGAACTGGGAATTCGCGTCAAAGAACGGACTGCGGAACTCGAAGAATCAAACAACTCTTTGAGACGTGATATCACCGAACGCACCCAGGTCGAAGAGCTGGCACTCCACTATCACGAAGAGCGACGCATATGACCTGAGTCAGCACTATGAGGGAAATGGCGACCGGGTTGGCGCACGAGCTGAACCAGCCGATGACCGGAATCAGCACCTATGCTGCTGCCCTATTGCGGATGCTCTCTTCCGAGCCGCAATCAGCTCAAACAGAGACCATGGCCGACATGCTGAGAAAAATCGAGGCGACGGACCAGCGCACCGGCGAGATCATCCACCGGCTGCGAGAATTTGTCGCAAAACGTCATCCACAACGAAGCAGTTTCAGCGTTGACGATTCCGTCGCCGCCGTCATGCCGCTCATCGAGCCGGAGGCGAAGCAGAACGGAATTGACATTCGGATTGAATCGATCGACCGTCTGCCGGACGTCGAGTCCGACAAGATTCAAATCGAACAGGTCTTGCTGAACCTGATGCGAAACGCCGTCGAAGCGATGCAGAGTGGCCCGCACTCCGATCGGACACTGCGAGTGCGTGGCATTTTGGCGACCGAACATGAGGTGCGGATTTCTGTCTGCGATACCGGTCCCGGTGTCAGGGGCGAAGATCGCGAGCATCTCTTCGACCAGTTCTTTTCAACGAAACCGCAGGGGCTGGGAATGGGGATCTCCATCTGTCGGTCTATTGTGGAATCGCACGGCGGAAAAATTTGGGTCGATGCCAAACCGGGCAGAGGAGTCGTCATTTCGTTCACATTGCCGATAAACAGGGTATAAGCGGAGAGATCCTGTGAACAAAGCCAAGTCGACCGTTTTCATCGTCGATGACGAGCCAGTCATTCAGGATTCGCTGACGGCGCTGCTGGTGGCGGAAGGAATCTGCTGCGAAGTGTTCGGCGAACCACTCCGCTTTTTGGAGCGGATTGAACCCGATTGTCTCGGCTGCCTGCTGCTCGATTTGCGAATGCCGGGTATGGACGGTCTGCAGTTGCTGAAGAGGCTGCGGGCGCGGGGGATTGCCACCCCGGTGATCGTCTTGACCGTCCATGCCGACGTTCCCCGAGCCGTCGCGGTGATGAAGGCGGGTGTCGACCATTTTATTGAGAAACCGTTCGTGGCTGAGGATTTACTCAGACGTGTCTGGCAGCTCATCGAGCGCAGCAGCAAGCGGCTACAATTTCAGCAACGGCGGGAACAGATCAAACAATGTTTCGAGTCGCTCACTCCCCGCGAAGTCGAAGTCCTAGAATTGATTGTGGAGGGCGAACCGACCAAGCGAATTGCGGGCAAGCTCGGAACAAGCATTAACACCGTTCGCAATCAGCGCTCCAGCATTCTCCGCAAGTTTCAGGCCGATTCGGCGGTCGACCTTGTCCGGATGGCGATGGTCCTTCGCGCCGGGTAGTTTGTGTGGTATCGGCAGCGGGTTCGGGCTGCGATGGCTGCCCCTGCGATCAGCGGTCCGTTTCGACGTCCGGCGGGGGTAGCACTTCGCCCATCGCTTCGAAGATCTCGCCAACGCCTGGCTTGAAGACATCGCCGATGAGAATGTCGACCAGGTTGTTGCGATGCTGCGGATGTTCACGCAAAAACTGTCCGAAACTGAAGCCCGGCGTGTAAAAGGCGTAGACCAGCTTGCGAAACAGTTCGACCCCCTCCGCATACGCCGGCTGCCAGACACCAAGCCGTGCGGTGGAAACGTCGGCGGCGAGGAGCGCATCGTGGATGGCGTCGGCCGCAAATTCACCCGATTTCAGCGCCAGAAACACACCGGACGAATAAACCGGATCGATGAACCGCAGCGCGTCGCCCACCAGCAGCCAGCCAGGACCGGCGGCACGGCTGGCGCAGTACGAAAAATCTTTCGTCGTTAGATACTTGGTGATGCGGGTGGCCTTCTTGAGCCGGCGCTGCACGCCCCGGCAGCGGGTCAATTCTTCGTTGAAAATTTGTTCGGCGTCACCGCGGCCTGTGGCAAACAGATCGTGCATACTCCCCGTGCAGCCGACGCTCACAATATCGTCCGGCAGCGGGATGTACCAGAACCAAGACTTTTTGCCTTCGGTCTGCAGGATGATCGTGGCCCCCTCGTCTTTACCGGTGTCGCGGTGCGCGCCTTGGAAATAGCTCCAGACGCTCCCCTTTTTCAGCCGTTTGTCCGGCTGTTTCAGCCCCAGCCGATTCGCCAGAAAGGCCGACTGGCCAGTGGCGTCGACGACAACCTGTGCGGAGACGTCGCGGGTCGATCTCTCTCCGTCGCCGGAAAGCATCATCCGCACGCCGATGGCTCGATCGTCGTCGAACAGTACGTCCAGCACCTGCGCGGATGTGTGCACCACCGCCCCCAACTCGAGGGCGCGGTCCACGAGCATCTTGTCGAATTCACTGCGGACGACCTGCCAGGTGACCGAGCATTCGTACGGATTGTACTGGTCGAAGTAAAACGGGGCCGACTCTTTCCCGTCTTCGGTGACGAACTGCACGCTGTATTTTCTCGGAAACGCGGTTTGCTTGAGTTGATCGATCAAGCCCAACCGCTTCAGCGGCCAATAGGTCTGCGGAATCAGCGATTCGCCCAGATGAAACCGCGGGAAGGGCGAACGTTCCAAAATGAGCACCCGGTGTCCGTGCTCGGCTATCAGCCCGCCGACCGTGGCGCCGGCTGGACCGGCACCGATGACGACGACGTCGTAAACGGCATCGACCTCAGGCTGTGGCCGGTTATCACTCGGAGGGTGCAGGTCGATCATGACTGAAGTTCAAATGGCTTCAATTGTCGTTTTGGGATTTAGTTCGAGCCCGTATTCTCACCAACGACGAAGTGGCTGCGTTCTCTGAGTCTCCGCGGTTCAATTCGTTACAAAGACTCCGGACTAACTCAGCGGCGCCGGAATTTCTAACAGGTCGACGGCCGGTTGCTGATTGCAGAAGATGGTCGCCAGCCGGCCGTAAGTGATCTGTTGCGGTTTCATCTGCAGAGATTCCGCCAGCGCCGGACCGGCGGTCAACCGCAGCACCGCACCCAGGTCGATGTGCCGCAGCACATTGTGGTTAATGAGCACCCGGCCCATGGGGATTTCACCTTTGAGGATTTCTTCGCAGACGGCCAGGGTGACGTAGTCGAAATTGAATTTCACGATTCCGAACTGCACGACTGTGTCGGTCCCAGTTTTCAATAACAGAATCTTCCGCGAATAGACGTTGCCATCGAGCCGGCGGTCGATAACCTTCACGTCAACTTTGCTGTTGTGGTAGGCATCCATTGTGACGGTCATGTGCTGGTCGTGAACCAGCATCTGCTTGTACGGCTCTGGGACGAGCGCGATCGGCAGGTGTTCGGCCCGCTCAAAAAGTAGTTTCTGACCCGGAAAGAGTCCGGTCAGAGCGTTGAGTTCGTCAAGTGGGTTCATGGGGAGGCTGAAGGAGGAAGGTTGAAGGAGGAAGGTTATTGACTTGCCTCATTCATCCTTCATCCTTCTGCATTCATCCTTTTCTTCACGTGTAGCGCACGGCCCGGTGTTCTGGCTCGAAGTATTCGGGCAGCAGACGATCGACCTGCAGCAAGCCTCGGCGGGTCAGCCGGACATCATCGCCCACAATCGTGAGATATCCGGCCGCCTGCTGATTGTGAAACGCTTCTGAGAATTCGTCGAGGATGTTCAGACCGAACTTCTCACGGAAAGCTTCGACACAAAGGCGTCCTTCCTTCATCTGCAGCACCAACTCGCGAATGAGATTTTGATGCGGCGACAGCGTTAACGCGCGGTTGATCGGCAGCCGGCCCTCCTCGACGGCGGAGACGTAATCTTCCAGCCGATCGAAGTTCTGATAGTGTACCCCCTGAAAATGTCCGAACGACGAAACACCCGCCGCCAGAATGTCTGAACCGCGAAATAGATTGTCGCGGTAAATAAACCGGTCGGTTTGTGGATTCTTGACCAGTTCGTTACCGCTGGATATGTGGTATCCTGCGCTCAGCAGCCGATCGATTGCCTGGCTGACCCAACGACGTTTGGTGGGCCAGTCGGCCACCGGTGAGACAAGGCCCAGTTGTTTCATCTCCTGCGAGATCAGAGTGTTGTGCGGCAGTTCCATCTGATAGATGGTGATGTTGTCGGGCGCCATCGCGATCACCCGCTCGATGCAACGGGTCCAGTTTTTGTCGGTCTCGCCGATCATGCCGGCAATCAAATCGACGTTGACCTGTGGGAAGCCGACGTCCTGAATCCAGCCGTAGGCCCGCTCGATCTCTGGAGAAAGATGCGCCCGGCCGTTCTCTTCCAGAATACGGTCGTCGAAGTTTTCGATTCCCAACGAAATCCGGGTCACGCCGATGTCTTGAAGCGCCCGGACCTTGTCGAGACTTAGCGTTCCCGGCTCGCATTCGAAGGTCACTTCGCGGGCGTCGTCCCACGAAATGTACTGGCTCATTCGTTCCCGCAGCGACCGCAACTGGCGAGAACTCAGATACGACGGCGTTCCGCCGCCGAAGTAGACAAAATCGAGCCGGCGTCCCTGAAGACCCCGTTTGCAGGCGAACTGCTGCCCCTCTTTGATCAACGCCTGAACGTAGTTTTCGATGTCTTGCGCGTTCTGGTTGGTGTAGACGCGGAAGTAGCAGAATTTGCATCGTTTACGGCAGAAGGGAATGTGGATGTACAGCCCCAACGAAACGCTACGGTCCGGGTCCCGGTTGAGCGCTTCCAGTATCTGCGGGACGTGCTCGCGCTTCCAGAGAGAATACGGCGGATAGTTCGAGATGAAATAACTGCCGACTTCGGTCGTGGTTTCGGTAGACATGTCACTTCTTGCCAAAACAGTAGAGGATGCCGTCGCCTCCTTCGGTGCCGATGACCAAACAGCCTTCACCGACGGCCGGTCCGGCGGAGATGTCTCGGCCGGCGTTGTATTTCCAAAGCTGCTTCCCATCAGCGATCCGCACCGCGTAGATGTTCCGGTCGTTCGAGCCGAAGAAGACCCGCTCTCCGACAATCACCGGAGAGCTGTTGATCTGCCCCTTAGCC
>CAUZTK010000050.1:0-16211 GCA_963582395.1 Planctomycetota bacterium
AACGGTGAAAGCTACCGGCTTCGCGAATCAAAGGGCCGTCTCAAACGACGGCAATCCACTCGCAAACGAAAGTAGGGGAATTGACACCCGCCACTCGGCGGGCTTTAATCTGGTCATGGTGTCGCACCTCCTCTCCGCCACCCGCCGCACTTCCTCTCCGACGTTTACAGGTATTTGCCGCACTCGAACAGGTCTCCGACCCTCGAGGCGTCAGGGACAACGCCATCCTTTGACGGCCATGCTGGCCGGAGTTGTGTGTGCGACGTTATGTGGAGCACGTGGATTCAAATCAATCGCCTAATGGCTCCGCGCTCAAGTGCCGGCGACTTGGCATTGACTTGGTTTCAAATGCCGCCCGCCTGTTCGAATGGTGGCGTGGCCACTGGGGCATCGAAAACAAAGAGCACTGGGTCCGTGATGAAACGTTCGGTGAAGACCACATCCAGATACGAAGCGATCGGATTCGCCTTGTACCACAACCTGGAACACCTTCCGGAGCCTGAACCTAACCACAGATTCTGCTGACGAGGCTTTTTTTCTTGACAAAGTGTCATCGGCAGGCCTGAAAACATTTGACGATTTTGTGCCATTCGACTAAAGTGCATCTCCGCACGGTTCCCACAGGAGAGTTTCAGCGGTCGTAATGGAGGCGGCAGCCGCTGAGTTATTCTCGCATGAGACATCGTGCTTGACAGTGATTGTCTAGGAACCGGCGGGATTGAGGAGTTAGCAGGAGGAGAGGAATTCAGGATGAGTTAAGCAGTTTGACACACAGGAAAGTTAGTGCTTGACGACACACGGAGGAATCGTCTGATGTCAACCGGTCTTTGCTGTAGGCCGAGCGCTTATCGCCCCGACGGGCTGTTGCGCCCTAGCTACGTCTGCATGCTGTCGAAGCGGGAACCGCCGCAGCGTAAAGCGTCGGCAGGGAAGCATCATCAGTACGAGGATCCTACTAATCATCAGTCAAGAGAATTGTGGTACGGCATGTCGCTCAGGGAGGAAAATCATGAAGCTGCATACTTGTTCGACGTCGCCGCAGGCGTTTTCAGAGACCATTGAGAAATTTGTGCAATCGAGAACAGGCGGCATGATTCGCGGGCTGCGCGTGGACGTCCACAACGAGGAGGTCGTCCTCTCGGGGCGAACGACCACCTATTACAACAAGCAGTTAGCAACTCACGCTGCTCTCGATGCCGTTGAGGATGTGGTTTCGCTGACCAACGACATCGAAGTCTGTTAGGTGACACACATGACCGCCTGAAGCGCAGCGGAGACAAGGCGCGCATCTGTTACCGTGGTCGGAGCGCCGCGTGCGACGATTGCGATTCGTCTGATTGGTGCGCGGGTGGTCCAGATAATATTGTCTAGGTGGCGAGGCCGTAGAGCCTCTAGTGTGCGATCGACACGAGACTTCGATGACGAGTTGCCGCTGCTTGTGGCCTTCCGGCCATCCAGACGAAGAGAACTTGGTTTGTCTGGTCGACCCGGCGGTGAATTTTCAGCGGGTATGACTCGTCGCTATGACAGCAACATCTGCAGATCGTCGGCAGAAAGTCCCTTCAGCAGGCGGTTGTCCGCTGTGAGAATGGTGTCGGCAAGTGATCGCTTTTTATCTTGCAATTCGGAAATTTTTTCCTCAACGGTTCCGCGACAGATTAAGCGGTAGGCGACGACCCGCCGCGTTTGCCCCACGCGGTGGGCACGGTCGATGGCCTGAGATTCGACGGCTGGGTTCCACCACGGATCGAACAGAAAGACGTAATCAGCCGCCGTCAAATTCAGTCCCAGTCCACCGGCTTTGAGGCTGATCAGAAATACGCCGCAATCGGGATCATTCTGAAATCGCTCGATATGGTCCTCTCGGTTGCGAGTTCGGCCGTCGAGATACTCGTAGACAATGTTCCGTGCGTCGAGATGCCGTTTGATTATCGCCAGCATGCTGGTAAACTGCGAGAAGACCAGGGCTTTATGACCTTCGGAGAGAAGTTCTTGGATCTGCGGGCAGAGCACGTCGAGCTTGGCACACGATTCGTCCTGACTGGCCCGATCCAGCAGGCCTGGATGGCATGCTGCCTGCCGTAGTCGCAGCAACGCTTCGAGTACGTGCATTTTCGACTTCGCCAGTCCCTGCTGCTCAACCAGACCCAACAGTGAATCGCGGTAGTGGTTGCGCAGTTCTTCGTAGATGCTCTGCTGCTGCTCGTTCATTTCGCAATAGATGGTCTGTTCGATCTTTTTAGGTAACTCGCTGGCCACTTCGGCTTTGGTGCGGCGGAGAATGAACGGCTGAAGCCCCCGAGCCAGTAGCTGTCGAGACTGCTGCTCGTCGTCGGCATCGGTCTCGAAGTTTTTGAACATCGAGCTGCGTCCGAGCATTCCGGGATTGAGAAACTCGAAGATCGACCACAAATCGCCAAGATGATTTTCGACCGGGGTGCCGGACATTGCCACGCGGAAATTCGCCGTCAGCAACCGCGCCGCTTTCGCCACCTGCGAGCCGGCGTTTTTGATGGTCTGGGCCTCGTCAAGCACGACATAGTCGAAAAGCGTCTCTTTCAGCTCTAAGATGTCACGCCGAAGTGTGCCGTAGGTGGCCAGCACCAGATCATATTTCTGGAAATCATTTCGGAGTTTTTCACGGTCTATTCCCGAGTACTCCATCACCTGCAACATGGGAGTAAACCGTGCGCACTCCTTTCTCCAATTGAAGAGCAGAGATTTCGGAACCACGATCAACGATGGGATGTGCTTTTTCCGCTTCTGACGACGATCCAGCAACAGCGCCAGCATTTGCACGGTTTTGCCGAGTCCCATATCGTCGGCCAGACAGCCGCCAAATTGAAAGTCCTGTAGGAATTCCAGCCAGCCGAGACCGTCGCGCTGGTAACGCCTAAGTTCTCCCTGGAACCCAGCCGGTTCATCGACCGACTCGATCCCGGTGAAGGAACTGAATTTGTGTCGCAGCTCGTCGAACTTGGCGTCGTAGTCGACCGAATCCTGCGACATCAGCAGCGCGTCCAGAAGCGCAACTTGGTTGTAGCTGAAGCGGACGTGATCGCCGTCTGCGACGCCTAGACCGCAGAGCGGCCCGTATTTCTTCGCCCATTCTTCCAGTAGAATTCCCAGCGAACCGTCATCGAGGCGTACGGTGCTGTCCCCTCGCGCCAATGCGGAAAGCAGTTCAGGGAAATTGACGCTGCGCCCCTGGAAATCGACCTCTGCGTGCAAATCGAACCAGTCGATCCCCGATTTGATGCGAAATTTCAGCTCTCCGGGTTGATGGACCTGCTGTCCGTCCGCACGGACTTGCCACCCTTCTGCGACCAGCCCGCGGACGGCCGAACCGAGGTCACGTGCCGCGATCTCGACATCGTGTCCGCCCCGCCGCTGGTCCAAAAGCCTCCGAAAACCCAATTCCTGCAGTTTCGCCCAGGCCTGCTCTTCGAAGGCCCGGTCGCGAATGATGCAGCGTCCTTCACCGCGCTGCACGATGGCCCACCGAGTACTCGATCCGGGGACTAACGTGCCCAGATAATTGAATTTCACCTGTCCCTGCAGCCGTTCCTGATGCCAGCGTTTGCCCCGAGGCGAGCGGACTTCAAGTTGCGGAACCGGTCGGCAGGATACCTCGTCCAGTTGCAGTTCGTCGGGTAACTCTAAGCGGGGCAATGTCGGCATGTCGAGCAGCCGATCGACGAACTCATGCTCCTGTCCGTCCGGGATCGTGATTGGTCCATTCCGCTCCACCAACGAGACCCACTCGAAGGCGCCGAAGTCCTGAAAACGGGCGATGTGTGTTTTTGTGAGCACCAGACCACCGGGGAACAACAACTTGGTGTCGTCCGTGGAGAGCGTTTGATTATCGCGTCGAAGGCGACCGACCAAACGCCATTGGCTCGATTCCTGCTCCAATTCCACCGAAAGGGTCAGCTCCCAGGCAGGCCCGTCATCCCACGCCAAGGCCGTGTTGGAGTGCTCGACAGCTTCCCAAAATCGCACTCGACCGGTGTTGCACATCAAAGGCAGAATCCGTTGACACAGCTCGGCTGAGAGACGGTAGCGGGAGATGAGCGATTGAGTCACATCCTGCTGAGCGTACCAGTTTGTCCGTTCCGGGGTCCCTCCGGCCAGGTACGCAAGAATCGTGAGATCGTCTTCGTTGGTCACCTCTTCCAGGTGGCCGGGACGCATTTTCAGAGGTTTCAGCTTGCCCCACTGTCCGTTAGCGCGTCGCTGTCGCTGCGACGTCTGAATGACAAGCTGGCCGGCAGAGCGGCTGGCGGCTATGTCGATTTCGTAGAAAATTTCTCGTTCGCGTTCGACGGTGGGAGTCGCCAGTTCGTTCTGTTGCATTTCGCGGCGCAGTTCTTCCAGAAGCGCTTCCCACTGCCTCAGAGGTGGACCAGCATGCGTTTCTTCGCTCGGCGTTTTCTTCTTCTCAGGTGGGGGCAATACGCCAATTTCCGAATCTTCATCCCACTCGATTTCGTCACGCGCGGGCCAGTCGCTGAGGGTGACGAAAGGCGGGATGTACCCTGGTCTGGGCGGACCGGTCAGGTAGCCTTGTTCCTCAACCGCCAAAACAGTCGCCCATAAATGCTTACAAACGCCGAATTTTTGAGTCCGCGCGCAGTTGCAGTACATCTTCAGCTCGCCGTTCTGGCGACTGAGCTGCGTCTGATAGTGTACGCCGTCCCGGACGACGCCGAAAACATGGTCTGCAGTGACCCGCGTGATCGAGACACGCTCTGCCTTCAGGTAGGCAACGCCCCGATATCGAAGGTCGGCACGAAACGTAGATTCGAGCAATTCGGCCAGCGTCATGCACGGCTCCCAGCCCTAAGATTCTGCGCAGTTAAAAGATAAGTTGACCAATTTCACAAGGTCGGAAAAACGAAATTCGAAACAACTTTAAAACACCAATGTCAAAAACCCTCAATAGACTGAGGTTTTTGACATTTGAGCTTCGAATTTTGAATTTGTTTCGGATTTCGAGCTTCGGATTCGGGCACTGAGATTGACCAACTTATTTATGCGTGGAACTCAACCACGGTTTGTCGGCGGAGTGCGCCCGGTTGGTTTTACACGGCCCGAGCAGAGTTCCCTACAATTTTCCCCTACAATTTTTGATTCAACGACGATTTGCTCGTCAGCACCTTTGCCCCCGACGGAGTGTTTGGCGGTTGATCAGCCGCGTCAGAGCCAAATGGTCGTCACTCCACCCGGCGCGGGCGCTTCCTATGAGCGTAGCGAGTTCCGCCCCACTTTGACCACCCATTTTTCCTAATCTTTTGCCGTGCGTCGAGTAAGTTTTGATGTCAGCCCGGTCCTGCACAAGAGGAAGAGGAGGATATGGGGAGAGGAATGTTTTTCTCTCTCTCCTCTCTCTCCGCCGGACGGAGTCAGGTCTTGCAAACGGAAGGTGTTGTCGCTAATTTCAGCCTATGGTTACCGAACCGAAAAGCGCCGGCTCGTCCGGGGAAGAAGATTCGTGGGAAAAACTGGCCGAGAACCTGTTTGGGATCGACTTCGGTCAACTGGGATCGTCGGCTGGTGCCGCGACACCGGAGCAACCTCCGACAGTGGTGAACAAAATCGCTGATGCGGAAGACGCTGCCGAAGATCGCTCGCATCCCGAGAAGCCAGTCACGTCTGAAGAAACGGTTCCAGCGGAAGCCGCAGCCGTGACATCTGAAGGGGAACAGTCTGAATCGCTTGAAGAAGCGACCCCTGAGGAACAGCCGGAACAAGATGGCGTCGATTTAGGGGGGGGGCCAGAATCAGATAGCTTTTGGGATGTGTTGAAAGACTGGACCTGGGACGACGAGGTCTCTGAAAGCAAGCAGACGACCCATGAGGGCATGTCTTCCGGTGACCGCCACGGACGTCAACGCCGTCCGCCTCGCGAAGCCCCCTCAACCAGCCGTGAGTACCTTGCCGTAGACGCGTCTACTTCGGCCGCCGACTTTCGGGAGGAATACGTTGAAAATTCCGATTTCGGTGCCGGGCTGCTGGATGACGTGGACGAGGAATTGCCAGCCCCACCGAAATCCGGTCCCCCGTCCAGTCGCGGAGACGTTGACAAATCGGGCGCTGAGACCGCCGTCGAAGAGGCTGAACCGCCGGCTTCGGCCCAAGACGAGGAGCAAGTTACCCAGAAGAAAAGACGGAGGCGTAGGAAACGCCGGCGCCCCCGCTCTACGGAAGGGGACGAGTTTGGTCGAGGAGTTATGGACGAAGAAAGCGGCGAACCGCCAGCTGAGATCGAGCAAGCCGAGGCTGAAGAGAAACCTTCCGTCGAAAGAGATGAAGAATCGGTGGAAACACCCGGACGTGATTCGGAACAGCCAAAGAAAGGGTCACAGCGACGCCCTTCCCGTCGGCGTCGAAGGGCCCCAAAATCTGAAGCGGTTGATGAACGTCCCTCAGAGCCAAGCGATGAGCAATCGTCTGCAGGAGACGTCGTGCCGGAAAGTGACCTCAGCGAGGACGACGGAACCGACGAAGATGAAACAGTCAACGACGGCAGGCCGTCCTACCGCGATTTGCCGACATGGGAAGAAGCGATTTCGGAAATGCTCAGCCCGAATGTTCCAGAGACGCACGAAGCTGAAAGCGGCAAACATCGCACGCCAAAGGGCGATACGACGCGCGCTCCCGATCGGCGTATTCGAAGACACCGAAAAAGAACTGCGAAAGACTAATTTCCCAGTTTCTACTGACGCGTCCTTCGACGCTCCCCTGCGATCGTAAGTGAGAGAGGCACACGGAGACCAAGCTCTTACTGGCGGCGAATTCGTTCCCTTTTGTGAACGGCACTCGAAATGTCTCTACGTACGTGTCGCCTGGTAACGCTGGGCTGCAAAGTCAATCAATACGAAACGCAGTTCGTTAAAGAGGCGCTGTTGGCGAACGGTTACCGGGAAGCTGGTGAGGACGAACCGGCTGATTTGTGTGTCGTCAACACCTGTACGGTCACAACGACGGGCGACTCGAAATCTCGGCAGACAATTCGACAATTGGCGCGACGGAATCCCGGCGCTCGAACGCTGGTCATGGGATGTTACGCCACACGGGAACCTCAAGCAGTTGCTGCGCTGCCCGGTGTGTTCGAAGTCGTCACCGACAAGCGGGAGCTGCCCGACGTGCTCCAGCGACTCGGCATCGTCGACATCCCCAGCGGCATCAGCCATTTCAACGGCCGCAAACGGGCCTACGTGAAGGTGCAGGACGGCTGCATTTTGAAGTGCACCTATTGTATTATTCCGCAGGTCCGCCCCGGCTTGCAAAGCCGCTCGCCGGACGTCATCGAAGAGGAAGTTCGCCGGCTGATCGACAATGGCTACAAGGAGATTGTGCTCACGGGGATTCACGTCGGCCATTTCGGCGTTGATATGACCCGTGGAAAATCGGGTCTGCCGCCGTTTCGATTATGGCACCTTTTCCGGCAACTCGACCGAATTCCGGGTGAGTGGAGAATGCGACTCTCGAGTCTCGAAATGGCTGAGATCAACCACGACTTTATTGCCGCCGCCGCCGACTGCGAACATTTGTGTCCACATTTTCATCCGGCCCTGCAAAGCGGCGCTGACACGGTCCTGCGCCGCATGCGCCGCCGTTATTCCGTTTCCCGGTTTCTGGAAAAACTCGAGCGGATGCGGGAGTGCCTGGATCATCCGGCGTTTACAACCGATGTCATCGTCGGTTTTCCCGGCGAGACTGACGCGGAGTTCGAGCAAACACTCGAAACCTGCCGCCAAGCGAGGTTTCTGAAAATACACATTTTTCCATTCAGCGCCCGACGGGGGACCCGAGCGGCGGAGTTTCCGGGTCAGGTGCCCCCGGAAATCCGCAAACAACGCTGCAATCGGCTGGCTGTTCTGGAACGTGAACTCGCAATGAGGTACTATCGGACGTTGATTGGATCCGAACTCCAAGTGCTGGTTGAGCGAGAGTCGGAGCTGCAGACGGGTTTCGTCCGCGGGATTGATCGCCGCTACGTCCCTGTTGAGCTGCCCGGGACGGCTGACGACGTGGGTGGTTTTCTGACCGGGCGGGGGCAAAAAGTGTTTCGAGAACATCTTCAGGCAGAGCCAGTCGAGGTAGGCTGTGGCTACCGGTGATTATCGGCCGATCTATATCACAATCCGCAAAGAATACGGCATTTTGATCGTCAGCTTTACGCTGTCCATGTTGACCGACGACGAGAACATCGAACAGTTGGGACACGAGTTATTCATGCTGGTCGAACACTTCGGATGCCGGAAAATGATCCTCAGCCTACAGCGCGTCCGTTACATGACCAGTTCGGTGCTTGGCAAGATGATCTCGCTGCACCGCAAGCTGCACCGGGACGGCGGGCTGCTTGTCGTTTGCAATGTTGGTCCTGAAATCGACAAGGTCATGCGAGCCAGCCGGTTGATTAACTATTTTAACTTTGTCGACGACGTTGAGGCCGCCACTCAAACGTTCGCCGCTTCGTAATGCCGTTGTCGGCTCTCGTAATCTGAACCGAACCCACTTCTGTCCGTCGTTTAGAAAAAAAGAAACATCCGTTGGCGTTTCTGGTCGCAATTGAAGGTATTGACGGATCGGGAAAAGGGACGCAGGCCCAGCGGTTGCAGGCCACGCTGATCGACTCAGGCGAAACAGCCGCGCTGATCAGCTTTCCAAGATACACGTCGACGCTGTTCGGCAACGCGGTCGGAGATTTCCTGAACGGCCGATTCGGAGCGCTGGACGACGTCAGTCCGTTTCTCGTATCGCTGCTTTATGCCGGCGACCGCTTCGAGTCTCGGCAACTGCTGTGCGAGGCACTACGACGGCACGACGTGGTGGTGCTCGATCGGTACGTCGCATCGAACGTGGCCCATCAAGGGGCAAAGCTCACCGGCGAGCAGCGCCGCGAGTTTGTGGACTGGATTCGAACAATCGAGTACGAAATCTTCGAATTGCCGCGTCCCGATCTGGTGGTGCTGCTCGATCTTCCCGCCCGGAAGGCCCAGCAGCTTATTGCCCGCAAACGGACTCGAACTTACACCGAAAAAGCGGCCGATCTTCAGGAATCCGATCTGAAGTACCTGGAGAAAGTTCGCGGGCTTTATCTGGAACTAGCCGCCGCCGAACCCGGCTGGTACCGGCTAGAATGTCTTCCAGGCGAGTCACTTCGCAGCATCGACGAAATTGCCGACGAAGTCCGAACGGTCCTCGCAGATCGGCGAAACACGTGACTGTGACGCAGAAGCACCGCGCTACCGCCGGAGCAGAAACTCGTGTGCGTTCAGCAGCGCCCAAGCGATGTCTTCCAGTGCCGCACGTCGGCGAGCGGCCGAATTAAGGTGATTCAGCGCAGCCGACAACTCAGCCGCGACCGGCGGGCGGCTGAGTGCTGTCCAGTACAGTTCGTCGATGATGGCTGTCTCTGGCTTCCCCGATAAAAGCAGTTGGTCCAGCCGGTTGCCCGGCCGTGTCAGCAATTGGTTGACCAGCGGCCCGCTGATCATCTGGAATGTTTGGCCCAGGGTGGTTTCTTCAGATCGCTCGCATTGGCAGGTCTGCAGACGGGCCGGTTTGCCGAACAGTACAAGGAACTGGTCGCCCGGAGTCGGCCGTTTGTCCCGAGGACGAATCGCCCGCACACCCGGCAACTGACCGGCCCGCATGCCAAGCGGATATCCGTTGTAGTCGATCGGTATATCAGTGATCCGGCTCAAGGCATCGAGCATCTGCTCGGCTGAAAGACGGCGGGCAATGGGGTGCGAATAGTTCGTCTCGTCATCACGGTTGGTCTCGTTGGGGGCCGACGAGAGTTGATACGTCCGGGAGTTCATTATCGTACGAATCAAGCCCCTCAGGTTGAATCCCTGATCCACAAAGTCACGGGCTAGCGCATCGAGCAACTGGGGATGGGAGGGCGGGTTGGTGGATCGGAAATCATCAACCGGATCGACGATTCCCCGTCCCATCATCTGCGACCAGATGCGGTTCACCTGGGCGCGGGCAAACTGCTCATTGTCCGGCCGAGTCAGCCATTGAGCCAGTTGCTGCAGGCGGTCGAGTTGCGGCTCGAATCGATCAGGATCTTCACCCAGGAATCGTGGCGGGGACGGCTTGCCGGCGACGATGTGGTTGACCTCGCCGCTTTCGGCCATGTAGACGATCTGCTCACCGTCGAACTCGTTTTTGTCGATCCGGTCTCGCCGATTGTTTTCGAGGATTCGGTATTGGACGCGAGCAAACAAGTTGGCCCAACTGTAGTAGTCATCCTGCGTCCAGCGGTCGAACGGATGGTTGTGACACTTCGCGCATTGCAGCCGGACCCCCAGAAACAACTGGGCCGTCGACTCGGCCCGCGTAAACGGATCGCGCATGGCCCGGTAATAATTCGCAGGCGGAGTTGTGTAGGTGCTGCCGCGAGAAGCGATCAACTCCGCGACGAATCGGTCCAGCGGTTTTCCGTGCTCAATACCGCGTCGAATCCAGCGGTGAAAGTTGTGAACCCCTTTTCGGTCCAGTGCCTTTTCCTCGTTCCGTAAAAGGTCGGCCCACTTCAGCGCCCAGAAATCGGCAAACTCCGGCCGATGCAGCAAATCGTCAATGAGCCGAGCGCGTTTGTCCGGCCGCTGGTCAGTCACGAACTGCCGCGCTTCTCCCGCCGTCGGCAGCAGACCGAGCAGATCGAGATAAGCCCGACGAACAAAAACCGAATCGTCCGCGATCGGCGACGGGTTGATTCTCAGACTGCGCAGCTTGGCGAAGACGTGTTCGTCGACAAAGTTTGCCGCTTTCGGACCGTTCCAGACAAAATTAGGCCGCGCCGGAATGAACGCCAGCCGCGCCGGAACCTGCTGATCCAGGTACCGCACCGTCACGGTTGTTTCCCCGAATGCAAGCCGCCTGACAACGCCGTCGACATCAACCTCGACAATCGGTTGGGCGGTGTCGTAAACAGCCAACCGCGTCAGGTCACGTTGCGAACCATCGGAAAAAGTCGCTTTGACCTGTAGCTGTACATGCCGATCTGGGGCGACAACCACCTTTTCGGTCGGAGTCACTTCGATTTTTCTGAGCCGGGCCGTCTGGGCTCCGTCCTTCGGCATGCCGGCGGCAATCCAGCGGCGCAGAATCTCATACTCCGGCGAGTCGGCAGCGAACCGCCTGCCACCCTCATGGGCCAGTTGCATCATTGATTTCTGCAAGATCAAACTGCTTTCCGGCTCCAAAGGATTGGCCCGCCGTCCCGACATGTCCCGGCTAAGCGCGTCGAAATCGAGCGCGGGGTTCTGTCCTCGCAGCGACAGCTTGAAGCCCCCCTTGCCGAACTTGTTTCCGTGACAGACGCCCGCGTTGCAGCCCGCTTTTGAGAGCACGGCCATCACCTCGTTGCGGAAAGAAACGTCGTCGGCGAATCCTTCAGCAAACGGCGTCAGCAGCAGCGCGGCGGTATAAAGCAAGCGGGAGATGTTCATGGTTCGATCGCAACAGCGCTCTGGTCCAAGAGATATTCGGATTCCGCAAACAATGTGTTGACAGCGGGACAGATCAGGCATCAGTCACCGACCATCGTATATCAATTTCGTCGGTATGAGAATCGCTAACAAGTCGTCATTGTGGCAGCGGAGGGCATTTCATTCAAAGCCGTGAGTGGTGGAGACATGCGGTCTGCAGAGCTTCCGTGATGGCTTTTGCATCGTCCGTAGTTTGTGCAAACGGACGCCCCCGTCAAATTCTCAAGTCACCCGAACCATTTCCACTTCAGAAGTCTGCAAGCAGGCTCCGATGGGTTGAACACGGATCGTTGCGTGGTCCGTGAGTGGCGGGTAGTCGTCGATCACGTAGGGCGATTATGTGAAATCACGTCAGAGGGATATCTTGGCAGCGGTATGCGGCCGAAACGGTTGTGCCCTGCGGTAAGTCCGCTCATCGAGCAGCCCACCGGTACGTTTTCTGACTTGACTTCACGGTAAAAAGTGAGACGACGATGGGTCGGTGGACGTCCCAGAGTGGGTGGTCACTTACGGCGACATGATGTCGCTGCTGTTGACATTCTTCATCATGCTGGTTTCGTTGAGTGACGTCGCCGCCGATCAGAAATACCGAGCCATTCTCGATTCTCTGCAGCGGTACATCGGTTACCGCAATGGCCCTATCGCCCCGATCGGTAAGAGCTTTCCGCTCAACAGCCTGATTGCCGGACTGGAGACGTTCGGCTCATTCACCGATGACGATGACGGTCTAGGCGGCGTCAAAAACTAATATTTGGAAGGGAAACAGCTCCGCGTCTATCGGACGCGCGAAGGCAAGTCGGTGACGGTGGGGGGCCCCGTTCCGTTTGCTGCATTCGAGGCCGGCATCAGCGATGAGGTGAAACCGCAACTGGTCGGAATCGCCGCAGAACTCGCCGGCAAGCCGAACAAAATCGAGATCCGTGCCCACTGTTCCCCCGTCGAGTTGCCGTCCGGTTCTTCCTTTGGCGACAAGTTCGTTCTGACTTACGAGCGCGCCAGAAACGTGCTTCGCTTCTTGGAACGGCATAAAATCGACTACAAGCATATGCGGATCAGCGCAGTGGCCGATTCCGAGCCGCTGTCCCGTAGAAGCGACAGGCAGTCGCTGCAACTCGACCGAGTCGAAGTCGTCATTCTTGACGCGTTTGCGGACGAATTTTTCGGCCCGCGGGAGATGCCGAAATAAGTGACCGGCCGATGCATTTATGCGGGCCAGCTTGTCTCGATCTCGGTGCCAGGGCGGTGTTGTTCACGAATCCAGACCGGCTCGCTGACCGCGGCATGAGAAGCGTCGAAACGCCGCTGATATGTTGGTGGAAGCGGAACGAATAACGTACCGACCGCAGGTCCTATCGCCACCGAGTCGAATTCGGCGTCCCGTTTTTGCATTTCGTCCAGCACGATAGGATGCCAGGTCAACTCTCGTTGTTGGGGAGGCACGTAATGGCATCGCGCCCAGCGCCTGAACCTCAACTCCTTGATCAAGTCGACATCTAAGAACTTGATGTCAGCTTTGACCATCGGCGAATCCTCTGCACGCATGTCTCATGGAAAACGACCCGGCGTTCTAAAGGACACTTGGGGGCGTTTTGTTAAAGAAATCGGCCACTGCTGCCGCGCAGCGAAACACGAATCCGATCGGAACCGAACTGCCGGTAGGGATTCGACCCATCGAACGCACACACTGGGCACAATCGGCAGGACATGTTCGACGGCAATGATCGACACAACAAACGGCTTCGCCAAGTCCCTTTATGCTCGTCTCGTTAAAACCATCCCAAGTGGGATGATCCGACTGTCACCGCGAAAGCGTCGCGATCAGAATGCCGGCGGCGACCGAGACGTTCAGCGACGTGACGTTCCCGCGGGGGGTCAGCCGGCATAGGGCGTCGCACATTTGTAGGTTCAGCCGACGGATGCCCTTCTCCTCGTTTCCGAGCACCAGCATCCAAGGGCGGTCGAGTGCGAACTCACCGATGTCCGCCTCAGCGTGCTCTGAAGCTCCAAGAATCCAGAGTCCTGCCTCTTTTGCCGATTGCAGCGTTCGGCTGAGGTTGGTCTGAATCAAAAAGGGAACCGACTCGATTCCACCAGCCGCGACGTCGTAAACCGTTGCGTTCAAGGGCGCCGACTGATCCTTCGTCAGCACAATTCCCTGCACACCGAAAAACGCGGCCGTGCGAAACAAGGCGCCCACGTTGTGCGGATCCTGAATGTGATCCAGGGCCAGCCATAAGCCTCGGCCGCCCACACGTGCCGACGCTTGGTCGAACAGTAACCGAAGTGAAACGCCATCGCGTTCCTTCACAGTGGCCTGTGAACCGCTCGTCCGGCCGGTTTTGGACTCCGCCGACTGACGTCTGCGAGTTTGACGGCGGGGATCTTGTCGGTCCCCGCCGCGCACGACGGGAATCTTGTATCGCTTAGCCGCCTCAACAACGTCTCTCCATGCCCCCCCCGGAGCGCGAGTCTGAAGTTGTACCTGAAAAACCTCTTCTGGCCGCGAGTCGATGGCGGCAAGAATGCTGTGTGGATTTTGGAGTTGAAGCGACACAGTTTTTCTCAGTTTCCGTCCGGAAGGAAATTCAAACTAGAGACATTGCGTTTCGATCGGGAAAGCCACAGATCAATCGTTTGCAGATTTTGGTACCCGCTGACGCCGCGCTTCGTAAAGCAAGATTCCGGCTGCCACCGCCGCGTTCAATGACCCGACCCGCCCGTATTGGGGAATACTGACCTGCTCGTCCGCCCACTGCAATAATTCGGCACAAATTCCGCTCCCTTCGTTCCCGATCATCAGCGCCGTTGGTCGGCGAAGATCGCAGTCCGATAGCTGCGTGGTTGATTGTTGCGCGGCGGCAATGACGGCGATATCCCCCTGTTTTAGCGTTTGTACAAAACGGAGTAGATCGTCGGTCTTAACGATGCGGACATAGTTGACCGCACCTGCCGAACTCCGGGCAACCAAACTCGTGACTTCAACCTGACCCGCGGCAGCAACAATCACGGCATCGACGCCCATCACCTCCGCCGACCGGAGAATCGCGCCGAAGTTGTACGGATCTTGAATCGAATCGAGAATAACGTACAAGGGAGACGGCGACTGGTCGGCCAGTACGCGCCCGGCCTTGTCGTACGGGAACGGACTCATCCGAGCCAGAAAACCCTGGTGTTCCGCCGAACGACATCGACGTGTCAGCACCTCAGCCGGTTCGACTTCGACGGCCACGGTCTGCTCGGCGGCCATTTGTTGGGCCTCGTCGATCAGTTCGGGTGCTAATCGGTCGGCCAAATGCAGATCGAGAATCGGCCATTTCCCGGCCCGCAATGTTTCCAGCACGAGGTTTCTGCCCCAGATCCAGCACTTCTGGTGGCTGCCCAAAATCTTCCGTTTTCCTTTACCGCGGCCGTAGCGTTCGACCATCGCCCCTGCTTCCAAATATCAGTCCTTCCAAATCCGAGGTCCGGCCCCGAATCAGAACCCAGGGATTTCCAAAAATCTCTGGGTTCTCCGTCGTGAATTTGGAAGGACTG
This sequence comes from Planctomycetota bacterium, assembly GCA_963582395.1. Taxonomy (GTDB): domain Bacteria; phylum Planctomycetota; class Planctomycetia; order Planctomycetales; family Planctomycetaceae; genus CAUZTK01. The sequence goes on from CAUZTK010000050.1 coordinate 15,045, forward strand.
AATGTGACTGCCGTTTGTCATCGCGGCGGACGCGCCGCGGATGACCCGGCGTTTCTGGGAACCGTCAATCTGCGCGGGTAGACCGCTGTCTGTATTTTCGACTCGTGTCAATCGTCCGGCAAGGGGAACCCTATGAACTCCCGAAGATAGCGCTAGACGACACTGCGCCGTCGAGGAACGGTTGCGCGCTCCGTGCGCGGTCCGGTTGATTATCAACAACCTGGGAACGACAATAACGACACATTCGTCGTAGTTCAGAACTCGGTTGTCCACTTCGCCGTGGCGCCGGTAAAATATTCTGTTTCATAGACACCATTCCGCTGGCCCGTGGCGACAACATTGGACAACGCGTCCGAATGACTTTGTCCGTCGTCAAATCGCCCGGCACACGAATGGTGAATCAATGGCATCAGCACACCAGGTGGCAGGACGTTGGCTCGGAAGGCACCCATCTACAACAGGGGCGAAGAACGCGACGCTCTTCGCAAGGCCGCACGGTTTAATGCGCAATTGATGGATTTTATGCGGCCTCAAATTCGCGCGGGAACCACCACCGGCAAGATCGACCAGTTAGTCTACAACTACACACTCGACCATGGCCACACTCCCGCCTGTCTCGGTTATCATGGATTTCCGAACAGCGTGTGCACGAGTCTTAACGAGGTCGTCTGTCATGGGATTCCCGGCGAGCGGGTCCTCAACGAGGGCGACATCCTCAACGTCGATCTGACGACAATCGTCGAAGGCTGGTTCGGTGATCAATCGGAAACGTTCCTGATCGGAACAGTTTCCGACGAAGCACGCAGGTTGTCGCAGGTGACCTTCGATGCCCTCTGGGCCGGCATTCGAGCCATCAAACCATTCGGACAGGTCATCGACATCGGCACGGCCATTTATCGATACGTCCGCTCCCACGGTTTCGAAGTCGTCCGCGAGTATCAAGGACACGGCATCGGCCGTGCCTTTCATCAAGAACCCGGGGTCCCTCACTTTCCACATCCCAAAAGTTCCCGTGACCTGATTCGGCCCGGCATGTGCTTTACCATCGAACCGATGATCAATGCTGGAACATGGAAAACCGTGCTCGACCGGTCTGACGGCTGGACAGTGCGAACGGCGGACGGAAAACTGTCGGCCCAGTTCGAGCACACGATTTTCATGGGCGAC
>CAUZTK010000051.1:0-16206 GCA_963582395.1 Planctomycetota bacterium
ATTGAGGACGATCGAAAACAAGGTCAAGGACACCTTGAAAGCAGGCGGCGAGAATATCGATCCCTACACCAAGGCCCATCTGGCCGAAGCTGGAGAACAGATCGAACGCGCCCTGAACGCGACGTACATTTACAACACGGATAAACTCCGTCCCCGCAGCTTTGGGTTGTTCCGGCAGTTCGGTCAACAGAAAGATCCCGTCCCGAACAATTGAACGACACCTTCCGGTCACACCGGAAAGTGAACGGTGGGACCGGGCTGCCCTCTTTCGCACAGAGTCGGTTTGTGCCTCATCTTCTCAAGATTGATTTTTGTCCGCGCCCCGCCCCTCGGCGGGGTGTTTTCTTATCACCCAAGTTTTCTTCACCCAAACTATAAACCAATCCCACGTAGATTCTTCCGATGCCCCTGTGACTTTGAGTTGAGAAAGTTCCGTTGTCGTTGACAGTTTGAGACATGTCTGCAATCGGCCGTACATTCTGGATTGCACTGGTCATCGGTGTTGTAGGATCGATCGGCTTGTTGTGGCTGCCCTGTGGCGAACCGCCGCAGTCAGACTGTATACCACTCGGAATTCCAGGTGAATGGACATGGGGACGAATCACTCTGGAACAGGGAGAATTCGTCGAATTTCTTTTGGGTTGGTTGACGGCGGGCATCGCCTTGGTCGCCTACACCACGGTTGCCTGGCTGGGTGTGCTTCGGCTGAAGCGCTGTTCGCGAATCGAAACGGTCCTCTGGCTGACCGGACTTGTCGTCGTTGCCTTCTTCTGGCTGACGCTCCTTCAGGAAAGTCCGAAGGAGGGATATCGCAGCTCCAAGACGGCGCAAGTGCTCTATTATCCGGGATCGTCCGGCTACTTCTTCGAAGCCCGCTACCAGATGAGCGATCTTGATTCGTTCCTGGCCGGTTACGAAGACCGAATGGCTGAAGGAGACGTTTTGCACGTCGGCACACATCCGCCCGGGCTGTTTGTTTTTCACCGCGGACTGATCAAACTGTGCCAACAATCGCCGCAACTCGTTCAGCAGCTACTCGAGGTTCAGCCCCAATCGGTCGAAACGGCCTTCTCGTTGATTGCCGAGAGAACCCACCAAACTCCGTCCCCTCTGCTGCCACCCGATCGTGCCGCCATCTGGCTGGCAGCGCTCATAACCCAGTTGGTCGGGGCGGTGGCACTGGTCCCCCTGTATGCGTTACTGCGTCGAACGTTGTCCCGTCAGATCAGTTGGATGGCTTGCAGTTTCTGGCCACTGGTCCCGGCGCTGGCGGTGTTTCTGCCCAAATCGGACGTGATCTTTCCTTTCATCGGCCTTTCCTTTCTCTACTGCTGGTTGGATGGATTGAGACGAAATTCTCCCATGCTCTGCGTCCTCGCCGGTTTGTTGTTTTGGCTGGGAATGTTTTTTAGTTTGGCTCATTTGCCGTTTGCTCTGCTGGCCGCCCTGTTGACCGCATGGGAGATTAAGTTTTCTGAAAATTGGTGGAGCATTGAAGATCGATGGAAAAAACTGTTGGCTGCCATCGGTTGGGCCACCGCAACGTTTCTGATAGCCGTGGTCATCCTGCGCCTGGCCTTCGGCGTCAACCTCTTCAGCGTCTGGTGGTGGAACTATCACAATCACGCGGCCTTCTACGATCATTATTCGCGAACATGGTGGAAATGGTTGCTGGTCAACCCGGTCGAGCTGTCGCTGGCTGCGGGGCTGCCCATCTTCGTATTGGCTTTGACCGCCCTTCTCGCAGCCTCTCGTAGCATGCGTGAGACGCTACACGAAGGGTGGCGACGGAGTGTGGGCCCTTGTTTTTGCTGCGCGGTTGTCTGGGGCGCGCTGTGGCTGTCGGGCAAGAATTTGGGAGAGGCAGCCCGACTATGGCTACCGCTGATCCCCTGGCTCATCTGGTCGGCAGCGGTTGTCTTGGAAACCGGGAGTTCGACCGGCGATTCTTCGACAGATGCGCCGCCGCTGAAGCGCTGGCTCGTGATCCTGGTTCTCCAAGGACTTGTGTGCATCGCCACCGTAACCCGGGTGGCCGGATTTCAGACCTGACACTTGGTCCCTGACGCGCAACGGCAGATTGCCGAACGGTCCACGCCATACCGATTTTCGCATAACCGGTTCAATCGTCAGCATCAGACTTGAACATCGGGCGTTGAGATCGTGACCGCCGAACCGAACTGTCTCTCGTCTAAGAGGTGACCCGACAAGATTACCGGAAAGTCGGCCGGCGTCATGATTGGAGCCCAGCGTGGCTGGTATGCCACAACAAAATGATTTCCTTTCATCGGCGACGATATGTGCGCAGGGAAACAAAATTTCAATCGTGAGTCGTACCGTGTCGAAAGTTCAATCGGACCTACTATTGGTGAGTCTTGTCTGCTCTCTGGCAGTTGCGGCGGGCTGCGCCGGCGACACATTGGATTACACAGAAACCAAGCGCATTGACGAAAAGGTGACGGAAACCGAGTTGCAGACGTTTCTGAGGATCATCGATTCGCTGCCCGAGTAGAAGCTTCCGCAGATGCCCCCGGTGTTCGCACCACCGCCGGAGTGGAATCAAGCCCGCACGCTCCCCGTGAACGAATTGGTCAACGAAGAAAGCAACTTGATTGAAGAGCGGTTGTCGTCGGAGTTTTTGGCGAGGCAACTGCAACGTAACCAGCCTCTGCAGCGAGCGCTGCGAAGTGAGCAGATGACCCCGACACAATTCGTCGGATTGTCGCTGGCCATTGGAGTGGGGCTGGCCTGAAACACGCTTCGCGACAACCAGGACCTCGACAAAATTCTCGCAAAAGGGGAAGCCGCAATCGACCGGCTTAAGGACGACAATCAGCCTTTTTCCTCGCTGCGGCAGGAAGCCATGTACTACGTGTTGAAGCAGGCCGTCTGGATCACCAGAGCCGATCGGGTCAATCGTCTGCAGTTTGTGCCACCCGAGAACATCGCCTTAGTTCGCAAACATCGAGACGTTCTGGATCAAATTTTCCGGTTCAGCTCAACAGCAATCCGCTCGACGCAGTCGCCGATACGCTCGAAGAACAAGGGCTGCCATTTGAAGAACTGTCCGATAGCGGTAGCGACGAACACATCGTTTGGAATCCGAACGAAGCCCAAATCGGACTCGACGATTCGGACGGCGAGTCCAGGGCCAAATCGGGATCACAAAACCCGGCTCGACAACCGGCGACACAGAAGAACTGAACCAGCTTCCCGGCGGGACAACTCTCGTCATACGCTTCACCATTCGAAGTCGACACGCTTTGGTGTTTCCGATCTGACGGCGTGCAGCCCGACTACTGCGCGCTGCTGACGTCGGGGCGCAACTGTTTGGCTTCGTGCAGATAAACGTGCAGCATCTCTTTCTGTGTCTTCTCGGTGTTGAGGTGCAGCAACACACGAATGCAACAAGGCAGGCTTCCCGGAACAGGAATTTCGCAGGCGCATAGCAGCGGGACCTGACTCATGCCCATCGCTCTTGCCGCCTCGGCCGGAAAGGTGGATGTTAAATCGGCCGCGGTCGTGAACGTTGCCGAGGCGATCTCATCAAAGTCCTCGATCTTGTTGGCGCGCAGAATCTCTTCGAGCAGCTCTCGGGTTGCCGCCAAGATCAATTCCGGCACATCAGCATCGACCGATGTCGCACCGCGGATACCACGGACTGCCATCGTTTTCCGTATCATCAAGATCATCAAACGGAGTCCGGATGTGAAACCGGATGCAACGCGGCTCCGAAACCATCAAGAAAATTGACCATCCGGCAATTAACTCCATCACTGTACCATTCTGCCGCCCGGTACGCGAACGGAGCAGTGAGAGATTGTCAATTCGTGGGACTTTGTTCTGACTGTGAATTTGGTCTATTCTGCAAATGTTCGAAATGATTCGCCGCGGGTTGAACGACGGGGTTCCCGCAGCGATCTTCGGTTTTACGGGACTTCAGATCACTGAAGGCCGAAGCCGATATGGGATATCAGACCTCGCAGGAGAGAGACAGGGCCCGGCTTGCCAGTTCAGATGTGATGAGTGACACCACCGACAACTAAGAACACACCAGAATGTCCAGCAAAGATTTTCTAGTCGTCGGACGCAGAATCCGCATCCCACGGCGCGAGTTCTGCTTGACATTCATGCGCAGTTCCGGGCCGGGTGGACAGAACGTCAATAAGGTGAACACGAAAGTCCGCTTGCGCTGGCAGGTCGTCGATTCGGGGAGCTTGCCTACAGAGGTCAAGGAACGATTGTTGACGAAATATCGTCGTCGGATCACGGCTGAAGGCGAACTGCTCATCACCAGCCAGCGCTACCGCGACCAATCGCGGAACGTTGAAGATTGTGTGGAGAAGCTGCGGGAAATGCTGGTCACGGTTTCCGCCACGCCCCGTCCTCGGAAGAAGCCCCGCCTGTCACGGGCCGCTCGGGAACGGCGGCTCCAGCAAAAGCGGGAGCAGTCGGTCCGCAAACGACTCCGTCGAAAACCGCCACTTGAACAATAGTCCGAACGAGTCGTCGTCGCTCGGTTGCACCCCTTCTCAACGGGTCGCTGAGTCCGGTCTTGCAGCAGAACGGGCTTTGCGGTACCGTTCGCCGCGCCGTGGCGACTCAGAAATTTCCCGTGTTTCCACTGCAAGTCGGCCGGCGTGCCGCACAAGGGACCCATTGTTTGTCGATTGCAAACCTGGACATACCGAGGGGAAAGACATGAAACCGAAGCAGTCGGCCCTCTTCGGCACAGCGATTTTTCTGACCGTCTCAACGATTCTCGTTGGTGACTTTACCATCCAGCAGCATTTTGAAAATCGACGGCGCAAAACAGCCGACGAGTTCGGTTGGATGTCCGGCGATCGGGCGGGACTGGGATCTAAGTTAACTGGCGGGGCAGACGGACTATCCGGCGAAAATGCACATCTTTTCGATGGCGTTCCCACACAATCGGCCGACGGCTTGTCTGAGTTTGATTCGCATCCGGCTTGGTCAAGCATCGATCGTGACGGCCGACGGCCCCATGCCACTCTTGCGATTGCTGCAGCCGTTTCCAAAGAACTGCGTGCCCAGAATCATGCGGCTTCCCTCGGACCAGCAAATGGGAGTGACGACGGAGTCATCCGGGCGCTGATTGAGGAAGAGCTTTCCGATGCGACGGCCGAAGAACGAGAGATTTGGCTCGCCCAACTCCGAGGGATGCAGCCGAAACAGATGCGAGATCTTCTGCAGATTCGGTGGAAGTTCGGTTCCGCACTCCCGCTGAGACGCCTCGAACGGCCAGCTGGTATCGTGACCGTCCCCGAGGCCAAGCGAACGGGCGGCTAACGGCTTGTCAAATCCCCAATGACGGGTTTGACCGAGAGAGCGAAGCTCCTGCTGAGCCGGCTTTTGGCCGTGAAACCTGCTGTGGCTCGGCAGGAGCCTTGCCAAACCCGTCAATCTCAATTTGACGCAACACGAGTAGCGAAAGCATTGCCACCGGCAATCAGTTCTGATTATTCGGAGACCAGCGCCTCGACGAAGTTGTCGGGGTCGAACGGTTCGAGGTCATCGATTTTTTCGCCCACCCCGACATACTTGACCGGAATCCCCATTTGCTGCCGAATGGGGACGACAACGCCCCCTTTGGCGCTGCCATCGAGTTTGGCCAAAATGATGCCGGTGCAGTGACTTGCCTCGGAGAAATTCTGGGCTTGGCTGATGCCGTTCTGACCGGTGGTGGCGTCGAGCACGAGCAGGCTTTCATGCGGTGCCCCCGGTATTTTTTTACCGATGACCCGGTGGACCTTCTCCAGTTGGTCCATGAGGTTTTTCTGCGTCTGCAGCCGGCCGGCCGTGTCGACGATCAGACAATCGGCGTTCGTTTCCAGGGCGCGCTCACAACCGATGTGCGCCACGCTGGCCGGGTCGGAGCCGCTAGGCTGCGTGACGATCTCGCATTTCAGCCGCTTGCTCCAGAGGGCCAACTGCTCGACGGCGGCGGCCCGAAACGTGTCGCCGGCCGCCAGAACGACCGTTCGCCCGCTATCTTGGATCAGTTTAGCGAGTTTGGCGATGGAGGTCGTTTTGCCGGCACCGTTCACTCCCGAGACCAGAATGACCGTCGGTCCCGTCTCCGCCAGACTTAAGGGAGACAACGGGTCGTTAACATCCCAGCCGCTCTCCTGTTTCCATCTCAACTGCACCTTCAGCTCGTCTTTGACGGTTTTCCAAATGTCTTCGACCACGACGGTCCGTCCGCCATGTTTTTCCCGCAATTGCGAGACGATAGCATCGGCCGCAGGCACACCCATGTCGGTCTTCAGCAGCCGGCTTTCAAATTGTTGCAGCTTCTCTTCGCTGAGGAGTTCCCCCGCCTTGAAGAGGTCGCGGACATCGGTCTGCAGCAGTTGCTTAGTCTTCGCCAGGCCCTGTTTTAGCTTGTCGAACAACCCCATCGGCCATCCTTTGCAAGTATAGACGATTGACAATTGACGAATTGAGGATTGAGGAATTGTCAAATGTCGATCGTCAGGCGTCAATGGTCAATACTCGGGTGAAGCGTTCGTAAGCCTGTTGCCAGGCGGCATTGTCGGACGGTTCGTGTCGCCGCAGTTCGCTTGAAGCCCGCACGATGTCACGGATCTCGGCCAGCGACCCGATCTCACCGGCCGAACGGGCCTGTATCAACACGTTGCCCAGCGCGGTCGCTTCGACCGGACCGGCGATCACAAGTCGGCCGCAAGCATTGGCCGTGAACTGATTCAGCAGCTCGTTCTGCGCACCCCCCCCCACAACGTGAACCACCTCGATCTTCACGTCGGTCAGCTCTTCAAGCCGACTTAAGACCAGCCGATACTTCAACGCCAGGCTCTCCAAGGCGCAGCGAATCAGCTCGCCGGTCGTTTCGGGAGCCGGCTGGTCACGCTCTCGGCACCACTGCGAGATGACGGCCGGCATGTCGTGGGGATTCAGGAAGGCGTCATCGTCCGGGTCGATGAAAGACCGGAAGGGCGGTGCGGCACTGGCTGCCTGAACCAACTGGGCGTAGTCCAACAATTTTCCGTTCCGTTCGAAGGAGCGGCGGCACTGTTGAACCAGCCACAAGCCCATCACGTTTTTCAACAACCGGTAGGTGCCGTCGATGCCTCCTTCGTTTGTGACGTTGAATTGTAAGGCGCGGTCAGTCAAAACCGGCCGATCAACTTCAATCCCGATGAGAGACCAGGTCCCTGAACTAATATAGGCCCACTGGGCAGAACCCGTTTTGTCGGTGGGAACGGCCGCGACCGCCGCCGCCGTATCGTGTGTCGCCGGCGCGACGACGTCGATTCGCTTCAGCCCCACGTCGTCGGCCACCGCTTCACGAAGCTGTCCCAATCGGGTCCCCGGCTGGACGACGTCGGGAAAAATGTGCGTTGGTAAATCGAGCTTCCGCAACAAATCGAACGACCACTCCCCCCGTGTGGGATGGAAGCATTGCGTGGTTGTCGCGTTGGTCAACTCGACGACCCGACTGCCCGACAGGCACCAGTGAAAGAAATCGGGCATGAGCAGCATCCGGTCGGCCAACGCCAACAGCGGAGCATCGTTCTGTTGCATTGCCAGCAGTTGGTAAAGGGTGTTGATCTCCATGAACTGCACGCCGGTTTCGGCGAAGATTTCCTGCTTCGAGACCCGCGAAAGCGTGACGGGCAAAATGCCCTGCGTGCGGGAATCGCGGTAATGAAACGGCTGGCCGAGCAATTCGTCGGTCCGGGAGAGCAACACGTAATCGACGCCCCAGGTATCGACTCCCACCGAAACGACCGACTCGCCGTGTCGCTTGGCGACCTCGGCCAACCCGTGTTGAATCTCCGACCAAAGTCGCAGCACGTCCCATCGCAGCGACCCACTGATGGAGATCGGGCCGTTGGAAAACCGATGCAATGCCTCCAGTTTGATTTGCCTGCCGTCGAACAGCCCGGCAATCACCCGCCCGCTTTCGGCACCCAGATCGATTCCGACGAAACACCGCATCGCCATGCTGAGCCAGCCTTCCCCATCGAGCCGCCAACCGAACCGTTCCTCGCTGAAGCGAGGCCATCATAATGTTCGTCAAGACAGGCGCAAATGACTGTCAAGAAAAATGCGCAAGTCGAGCCGAGAAACACATTGTAATCGGCGATTTGGGGGTGGGAGATTGCGGACTGTGCATTAGGGATTGGAGCGATGTTGCAGGGCGGAGCGTTTGTCACGGCCCGTGTGCAGACGTTGGAGAGCGCGCAATGACCTCAACGGACCGATCGCCCGATTTTAACGGCCGTTTCGGCCTGCGAGGAGCGGTACAGCGATGTCGTGCAGCTTAACCGTCGTGTCATCTCCGTTGATCCGATCGGCGAAGCGGCGCGGCATGCGGCAACTGAGGGTGACGCGAGAATCGGTGTAGCGGCGATCGGTGATTTCAGCGTGCTCGGCCAGATAAGCCAGCAACCGGCCGTTGCCGACGCCCGTTTCAATCTCGACTTCGACGTAACCTGCTCCCATCCGCCCGGCCACCGCGACTGTCAGTCGATCCAAACCCTCACCGGTCGCGGCGCTGACGGTGACTGCATTCTCGTGTTTGGAACGCAGAACATCGACGATGGACCGGTCTTCGGCAGCGTCGATCTTATTCAACACAAGAATCATGTTCTCGCAATCAACGCCGACTTCTTCGAGCACCTGATGTACGGTCGCGATTTGCTCGATGGCTTCGGAATGGCTGGCATCGACCACGTGCAGTAACAGATCGGCGTGCCGGGCCTCCTCCAGCGTCGAACGGAACGATGCCACCAGATGGTGAGGCAACTTGCGGACAAATCCGACCGTGTCGCTCAACAACACCTCGCCCCAGTTTTCCAGCGGCCAGCGTCGGGTACAAGTGTCGAGCGTTGCAAACAATTGATCGGCGACAAACAGGTCGGCCCCGGTCAGCGCGTTCATCAGAGTGCTCTTGCCGGCGTTTGTGTAACCGACCAGCGAAACTGTGATGTGGTCGCTACGGCGGGCGACGGTCCGCCGCCGGCGCTTCTCGACGATCCGAAGCTGCTTTTTCAGTTCAGCAACCCGTTTGTCGAGCAGACGGCGGTCCGTTTCGAGCTGCTTTTCACCCGGTCCGCGACCGGCGCCGACACCTCCTTCGATTCGTTCCAAGTGTGTCCACAGCCGTTTCAGCCGCGGCCGAAAGTAAAGCAATTGCGCCAGTTCCACCTGCAGCTTGGCTTCGTAGGTGCGGGCGCGATGGGCGAAAATGTCGAGAATAAGTTCGCTGCGGTCTACAATGACAGTCTCGGTTTCCTGCTCGATGTTTCGCCCCTGGGCCGGAGTGAGGTTGTTGTCGAAGATAATCAGCTCGGCATCAAGGCTCTTAACGAGCCGTGTCAGCTCTATCAGCTTCCCTTTGCCCAGACAAGTGGCAATATGAGGCCGCTCGCGGGCCTGAACAAGACTGCCGACAACGTTCACCCCAGCGGTTTTCGCCAGTCCACGGATCTCGTCGAGGATGTGTTGTTTATTGATATGATTCGCGGGGGTGATCAGTCCCGCTAGGACGGCCTTTCGCCGTTGAACCTTCAGTTCATCGCGTTTTGGATCAGCCAAGAAGCGTCGGTGCCTCCAAATTGAACAAGAGAGGAAATGCCGCTGAATTATCCGATTCTTATTTTACCCCACAATTCGGCCCGCAGCAATAAGAAGCTGTGTTGAAGTTGACATGCTTGAGGAAGCAAAAGTTCGCGGATGGTCCAGACAACATTGTCTGGGCGGCGAAGCTGCAAGAGGCTACTAAGCGGCCAAGTCGGCCAGCGTTAGCCCGTCGTGGTACTGACCTGTCTGCCGCGCCTGATAAAGCGCGTCGGTCCCCACGTCCAAGCAGGTGAGCCAGCCCTCGCCGTACACCCATGTGTCGATGCAGACCCAGCCGTCGCCCACGATTGGCATCCCGCTTTTTTGAGACGTGTGGCCGCAGACGACACGCTTTCCAGAAGAATGCGGTGTTTCGCTGCCGTCGAGCTTGTACCAGCGCAATAGGTCCGGGGTCTGTTGCGGGAGGGGCACGTTTGGATCCAAACCGGCGTGGACGAAAATTTCGCGTTCGGTTTCGTAGTACGTCAGTGCCGCTTTTAGAAAATCGACATGCGTCGGCGGAATGTCGTCCAACGGCCCGCCGTAAGACAGCATGGTTTCGTGCCCGCCGAAATTCAGCCAGAAAAACATGTCGTGCCGGTTCAGTGCATTGAGCATCATCTCCTCGTGGTTGCCGGCAATCAACTTCAGCCGACACGTCGTCTGAAGTTCCAGCAACAGTTCGATCACGCGTTTTGTGTTCGGTCCTCGATCGACGACATCGCCCAGTACGACGACCGTGTCGTCGTCGGTAGGCTGCATGTTTGACAACAGCGTCTCTAGGGCCACATCGCAGCCGTGAATATCACCGATCGCCAGCGTGCGTCCGGGCACCGATCAATACTCCCGCGGGTTGATGCGTCCCTGCACACGGCCGGGTAGGCCCATGATCCGCAGGAAACCTTCAGCATCGTTCTGATTGTACGAGCCGCCCTTCTCCATGCTGGCGACCTCGGCGTCATACAGACTATTGGGGCTGGTTCGACCCTGAACGAGAATGTTGCCCTTATACAGTCCCAGCGTCACTCCACCGGTGACCGGCGTCTGCGCTCGACGGCTGAAGTCCCGCAGTGCGTCCATTTTCGGCGTGTACCAGAAACCGTAATAGACCATCTCGGCCACTTCAGGGGCTAGCCGGTCGCGCAGGTGCAGCAGATCGCGGTCGAGAGTCAACTGTTCGAGGAGCCGATGCGCCTCGTACAAGATCGTCATGCCGGGCGCCTCGTAGACGCCGCGGCTCTTCATGCCGACGAACCGGTTCTCGACCATGTCGATGCGGCCGATGCCGTTGCGGCCGCCCATTGTGTTCAGTTGGCTGACCATCTCCAGCGCCGAGAGCTGTCGACCGTTCAAACTGATCGGCACACCCGAATCGAAGCCGATTGTGATGCGCTCCGCCCTGTCGGGGGCTTGCTCGGGCGAGACCGTCATCCCAAAATCAACGACGCCGAACCCGTTGACGGCCGGGTCTTCCAGCCGTCCCGCCTCGTAGCTGATGTGCAGGCAGTTCTCGTCGGTGCTGTAAGGTTTTTCGGAAGTCGCTTTGACGGGAATTCCCTTGTGTCGGCAGTATTCGATCATTTCCACCCGGCCGGGAAACGTCTCACGAAACCGGCCGAGCCGCCAAGGGGCGACAATCTGGACCGTCGGTTCCAGGGCTTCGGCGGCCAGTTGGAAGCGACATTGGTCGTTCCCTTTTCCGGTCGCCCCATGGGCAAATGCCTGCGCCCGAACCTCGCGGACCACCTGGAGGCATGCTTTGGCAATCAGTGGGCGGGCAATAGAGGTCCCCAACAGATAAACTCCTTCGTACTTCGCCTGCCAGCCGAGGATGGGAAAGGCAAAGTCGCGGCAGAGTTCCTCTTTGACGTCGACGACTCGCGCCGATACCGCCCCGTGAGTGCGGGCCTTGTCGAGAATCTCATTGCGGTCTTCGCAGGGCTGGCCGAGATCGACGTAGACACAATGCACGTCGGACCCCGCTTCCTGCAGCCAGCCGAGAATGACCGACGTATCCAAGCCGCCGGAGTAAGCCAGTACAACACAGTCTCGCGTCACGAGTCTTGACCTGTTCTGAAAGTTTCACGGTTGCCGATGGTTCACGAAGCATGAATTATAGCCAGCTCATCGACACCGCGACCAGCCCTCATCGCGACCGAAAAAAGCGAAGACAACACCGTCCGAAAACGGAAGGCTGACCTGTTGGGCAAACCGACAGAAAACAGCTTCTGCCAATACTCAGCCGAACAAACTCAGAATCGGCTCGCCGAGCGCCACATGGTAGGGGCGGCTGAGTGGATCGTAGATCTGCGACTGCGGATCGATGCCCAAAGCGTAGTAAATCGTGGCGGCGATCTGCTCGGGTGTGACCGGGTTGCTCGCCGGATAAGCGGCATGCCGATCGGACGCACCGTAGACCATTCCGCCATTGATGCCGGCACCGCCCATCAGAACGGTGTAGCAGTGCGGCCAATGGTCACGTCCGGCCGACGTCGCGCCCGCGTTGGATGTGATCTGCCCCATCTTCGGCGTGCGGCCGAATTCTCCCATGGCGACCACCAGCGTTTCTTTCAGCAAGCCGCGGTCGGCCATGTCTGCTAACAAGACGGAGAACGCGCGGTCGAAGTACGGCAGAATCGATTGCCGCAACAGCGCAAAGTGTTTGCGGTGACCGTCCCAAGTCTGATCGATACGCCGTCCCGTGCAAACCGTCACCAGCCTCACACCGGCTTCAATCAATCGGCGAGTCAGCAGCAGGCATTGCCCCAGATGCGGCAGCCCGCCGAACTTCCGCGCCTCCACCGAGCGATCAACCCGGTCCGGCAAGCCGTAGCGCTGCCGAAGCGCTGCCGGCTCCCGGCTCAGATCGAAGGCGTCGCGGGTCTTCGACGTGGCCAGCAGCGAATAGGCTTTTTGGTAATGCGCGTCCATTCCCTCATACCGGGCGTCTTGGGGAACGGCCCCGGCGCTGCGGTCGATCGAGTCGAGCAGTGCCCGGCGGCGGCGCAGCCGGTGCATGTTGACATCGTTCGGAAACGTCAAACCGGGAATCCTGTAGTTCGGAGCGCTCGGATCGCCGGCTACGAACGGGTCGTAAGAGGGTCCCAGAAACCCGGCCCGCTCGCCGGGGATGTCGTAGCCGAGGTTCGACATGATGTCGGGTAGATGGACGAATTCCGGTAGGTCTTTCCGGGGACGTCGCTGTGCCAACACCGAGCCGAACGGCGGGAAGTTACCCGCCTCGTCCTTGACGATCAGCCGTCCGCCCGCCACCGGAGACCGACCGGTGAGCATGTAGTAGGTCCCGGCGTTGTGATCGACGATGCGATGATGTACCGAGCGGATTTGCGCCAGGTGGTGCATTTGCCGGCAGAGCATCGGCAGATGTTCGCAAACCTCGACGCCCGGAATGCTAGTGGCAATGGGCTGAAACTCGCCGCGAACTTCCACAGGCGCTGTGGGCTTCATGTCCCACATATCCTGCTGAGCCGGACCCCCTTCGAGATAAAACAAGATGCACGACTTCGCGGCGCCGGCCCGCAGGCCCTCTGCCTGGACCGAGTGCAGCACGTCCGGCAGCGACAACCCAACCAAACCCAACGAGCCGATCTGCAAGAGATCCCGGCGGGTGATTTCGGAAAAACGCTGCCCGCAACGATCGATAAGGTCTGTCATTGCCGCCCGTCTCCTCTCCCACCGAAGATCCGATTCTCATCTTGCTTCGGGAGGGGTGCTGGTCAATTGTAGACAAGACACACCAGCGACGCAAACGGCGAAGTTTGAGCTTTGCAGCCGTCAAATCACTGACGCACGACCGTCATTACAAGTCGAGAGTCCAGAGCCAGATGATCTCACGCTCTCGGCTCTCGGCAAACGGGAATAGGCCGAATTCAGCAGTTCTCTGGCCGCGTCGCTTCAAACACTCTTTTCGCGGAATCGCATCGCGGCAGCAGGATTTCGGGCCTCGGAACCAGGATTCGTTCCATCTCCCGTGGCTCGAATTTGGTCAATCCGCCGGCATATGTCCGGCCGTCGATGAGCCGAGTGTGTTCGGCGAGAAACTCGGCCAGCCGCTTGAGGATGCGGCGGCTGAGCGGTTCTCTCGGATACAGGCCGTGAGCAATATTCAGGTTTCGGGCAAACACCGAATTGAGCACGAATGCCGGCGGTCGTCGGGCCATGTAGGTCGCCAGAATTGGGGCCGGCTCCCGCAGCCCGACCGACCACCACGCTCTGCGATTCGAAGCGATGTAGCTCGCTGGGATGCCGACTTTTCTGCCTTTGTCCAAGAAGCGTTCGACGGCCCGGCGTTCCTTGGGGTTGAAGCAGTCTAGTTCGAAAGGCAGATCAATCACTCGTCTGAGCATCGAGTCACTTTTGAGGACCCTGCCGGCGGCAAACAGCTCGCGGTCCCGTGTTACCGCCGGATGAAAGACCGAAGCGGGCAGCCCTTCGCTGTGCGCTCCGGCAATCCAGAACTTGTTGGCTCCGGTCACCTGACCTCGGTGAACACGGCACAGCTCCCCCAGTTCCACGTATCCGGCCGGCCCCTTCCGGACCGGAGAGTTAAGGGTCGAGGGTCGAGAGTCCAGAGTCCAGAGCGGAGAATTGTCTGGCTCTGGATTCTCGACTCTCGACAACCGATCAAGTGCGACCAGCGCCGCTCTGACTGCAGATGTTCTCGCCGGACCTCGTGGTCGCCGCCTGTTTGAGTCAACTCGTCGAGGTTCCTCACACATCGCATGGAAACCGTCTTCGGACGGCTTCCGACTTGAAACTGCGTAATGGCGGCGGTAGTGGCGGCGTCGGGGAAGGGCAGCGCCGTCGGTTCGATGACGAGAATCCGCCTTCCTCCGAGCGGCCCGACGAACAGTTCTCGGATCAGACGGCCGTAATTCACGTCCAACCACTCCGCGGCCGTGATGAAGCTGCCGAAATCACCCTCTGCCGCCTTGCCGAGCGTGGCCAGATAGAAATACGCATGCAGACCGGCCAACCGGCTGGCCGACAATCCGTGGCGGCTGGCCTCGGTCACCAGCCAGCGTTTCCACTGCGGCTTGAGCAGATGATGCCGAACATAAAGCGGATTGCCGATAAATAGCGTCGGACTGTCGATTTTTTGGAGTCTGGCGCTGCAGTAATCTTCGAGCAGCACCTCGGCCCGGTTTGTCAATCCGGCGGCGGCAATGTTGCCGCGGGCGATGAGTGCCGGCAGAGGGTCGACTTCGATGCCGGTCAGCGACGCCTGCTGAAACCGGTGAGCGGCGGCCAGCAGAAAACGGGCCGATCCCGCACCCGGATCGATAACTCGCTGCGGAAGACCGTATTCAGCCGCCCGGTCTAGTATGGCGTCCACAATGTTCAGCGGTGTGAACGTCGCCCCTTTCTTGCGGCGGATCTGAGGTGAACGAATTGTGCTGAAAAGATCGCCGAGTGGATCCTCACCCGCTCGGATCCGTTCGCGGAGTTCGGCCACCGTGCCGGCGGGGACCAGTGGCAGGTCTCGGATCAACCGCGTTTCGGCACGCGACCAGCCGCGAACGTCGGTGGCGCCGAGCGCCACCGCCTGAGCCGCCAGATCGCGTTCAGTCAAACACGATTGCCGCTCCCAGCATTTGATGCTCATCGCTGACTTCTCCGTTCTGGCTGATTTTTTCTATGCAGCACGGGCAGTGGATTTTAGGGGAGGAAAAGGCCCGCTGCCGTCCAGCATCAGAAGAGAACATCCTTCTTGGCGGGGTGGTGGTTGGGGGGCTTTTCATCCCCCCACGGAGTCAGAGAAACAAGGCGACGGCCGAGAGATGCTTACGAGCCTTGTAGGCCGGCGACACCGGCAGCATGTGCATGGCAAGTCCTTTCACCTGGAAATTCAGCAATTCACATGTTCGACAACATCTGCCAAGCCCGTATCATAGGCGCCTCATCCTCGAACAGGAACACCCGTGAACACAACGGATTTACGAAAGAACCCCCTCATCTCGCCTATCGTTTTCACGGGGTTTTTCACCTGCCAGGAATGACTGAAGGGTGAACGAACTTGATGAAACGCTTATTTGTCCCCTCCGAAAACAGTTGAGCACGCAAACGTTGAATCGATTATGATTTGAATGTCGTTGTGCTATCGCAACGTTCCTGTCCTGTTAGCATTGGGATAGAGGTGAGCAAACAGATGTCGTCTCATGTTGATTCTGCTTGTCAGCTACTCGAACCGCTTGCGGAGTTTACCCGTCAGGCCGGCCGGATTTGGACGGCGTATCAGGTGAGTGGGCCCGGCGGTGTGGAGCGGGAGTCCTTTGACGGCGTTGATGCATCGGCCAGCGAGCTTCGCCGGTTGTTGGGGAATGCGGAACTCATCGGGGCTGTCGGCCAGCTGACAGGAAACGACCCGGAGCGGTGGCTGCACGAGCTTGCCGACGCCGTCGGCCGGGCACACGATTTGTCATACCGATGTGCCTGCACGTCGCTGGGACTCTGCTTTATCACCGGTGAGGCGGGCCTGCTTCCCCGCCGCGACCAGCACGAATCTTTTCAGCAGGCTCTGGGGATATTACGAGATCGATTCAAGGAACTGAAACTGTTGTGCGACCCTCAATGACG
>CAUZTK010000052.1:0-16203 GCA_963582395.1 Planctomycetota bacterium
GTCGTTTCGAAGCGGAAAGTAAGGAGATTGATTCATGCAGGTCTTCGTTCGTCGATCGAGTTTCGAATGCGATCCTGCCCGGCGACGGTTTTTGCGGTCGGTTTCGGCCGGCGTGATGGGATACGGGCTGGCCGAAATGCTAGAGCTAGAGGCGGCGGCCAAAAACACCAGCGGCCACAAGGCACGGGCCAGCCAGATCCTGGTCGTCTACGAAGAAGGTGGCATCAGCCACATGGACACGTGGGATCCCAAGCCGGAAGCTCCGGTCGATCATCGCACGCCCTACCAGCCGATTTCGACCAGCGCGGCCGGCATTCACTTCTCGTCGCTGATGCCGATGATCGCCCGGCAAGCCGACAAACTAGCGGTCGTCCGCTCAATGACGTCGTCCAAGGCTCCCAGCCACCCGAATGCCTGCAAAGAGTTTTTTAAGGGCTACCGTTTCAATGCCCCGTTCGACTTTCCCGACATCGGCTCGGTGGTCACTCACACGTTGGGCACCGACTGCCCACAGTTGCCCGGCTACATTTTCTGTCCCGGGATCAACATGCCGAATCACGTCAGCAGCACCGGTTTTCTGCCGGCCAGCCGGGCACCGTGGAAGCTGGGCACGAAAAGCCTCGGCGAGAACCTAGCCGATCCTGATTGGAAGGTGAAATCGGTCCAGCCCCGAGCTGACATAAGCCGTCGACGCTTCCGCCAGCGTCGCCGTTTGCTGGCACAGTTCGACCAATCAGCGCAGGCTGAGGTCGATTCCGCGCGGGCCTTGAGCAAGTACTACGAAAACGCTTTCGACCTGTTAACCGGCCAGCAGGTGCAGTCGGCATTCGACCTGCAGACGGAAAGCCGGAAAACGCGAGACCGCTATGGGCGCGACCATCGTGGCTGTTGTTATCTGCTGGGGCGAAAGTTGATTGAGGCGGGTGCGCGATTCGTGAGTGTCACGGTCATTCAGCCTCCGGAACACGTCGGCCGTCCGGGAACCAATCAGCCGAAAGGCGTCTTTTTGAACTGGGACCACCACGAAGGCATTTACAACAACGGCCCCTGCGGTGGACCGCAGGCGATGAAGAATCAGGAACGCTACGGCTTGCCGCATCCTCTGATGATGCCCAGCCTGGATCGGTCCTCCAGCGCGCTGATCGAAGACATGCACGATCGCGGTTTGTTGGACGAGACACTGGTTTGTTTCATTTCCGAGATGGGCCGCACCCCGCGCGTCAACAAATGGGGCGGCCGCGACCATTGGGGCCGGGCGATGTCGATTGCCTTTGCCGGCGCTGGCGTTCCGGGCGGACAGGTAATCGGGGCGACCAACCGAGACGGCGGCGACGTGATCGAGAACCGCTACACGCCTTATGATTATGCGGAAACGATCTACCGCAAGCTCGGCATCGAAACCGAAACGCGATTGAAAAAACCGGACGGACGGCCCATCGACTTCACCGACGGCGGCCGGCTGATTTCGGAACTGTTTTAGCGGAACTGAAAGTCTCACGACTTCCGCGACAGAACACCTGTGAAAGATTGCACCGTGAACAGAACGATCGTGGCTACCTTCCTCGTCCTCGTGCCCATGCGGATTGCCTTCGCCGGGGACGACGCAGCCCAGCAGGCACCCCGGTGGAAAGCTTCTGCGGTATCCGCCAAGATCACGCCCGAGCGTCCTTTGCGGATGGCCGGGTATGCCGCGAGAAAAGAACCGGCGGAAGGCACCCAGCAAGATTTGTTCGCCAAAGCGCTGGCGGTTGAGGACCGCGAGGGCAACCGGGTTGTGTTCATCACTCTGGACCTGATTGGCGTGATCGAGAAACTCCGCACGGCTGTCGCCGAGCAGGTCCACGAGAAGTACAAGATTTCTCCGCACGCGCTGCTGATGAACGCATCTCACACACACTGCGGGCCGGCCTATGGGCGCGAGGAGGCCAAAGACTATTTGGAGTCGCTGAAGAAAACACTGGTCGAACTCGTCGGCCAGTCGCTGGAGCGTCTCCAGCCGGCCAGGCTGTCGTACAGTTTTGCCCGTTGCAGCGTCGCCATGAATCGCCGCACGCCGACGGCCACCGGTTTCCGCAATCACCCCAACCCCAACGGTCCGGTCGATCACACCGTCCCGATCCTTCGCGTCGACAACCCTGACGGCCAACTGCGTGCGATCCTGTTTGGTTACGCCTGCCACAACACGACAATGGGCTTTCAGAAATGGCTGGGGGATTACGCCGGATACGCACAGGAATACTTCGAGAAAGATCATCCCGGCGTGACGGCGCTGTTCATGATGGGCTGCGGCGGCGACCAGAATCCGTATCCCCGCAGCGAGCTGAAATACGCACAAATGCACGGCCGTTCGCTGGCCACTGCCGTGGAAGCGGCGTTGGAAGTCAACCAGCGCACCCAGCGGCATCAACGCCTTCTGCGCGGCCCATTGCGTTGTGTTCTGGAAACCGTCGATCTGGAATTCGTGACGAAAGACCGCCCCAACTTTCCCTACCCGGTGCAGGTCGTTCAGTTCGGCGACGATCTCATGCTAATCGCGCTGGGTACCGAAGTCGTCGTGGATTACTCGCTGCGGCTGAAAAGCGAACTTTCGCGGCCGGACGGGCCGGCCATCTGGGTCGCGGGCTACTCCAACGTTTACTCCGGCTACATCCCCAGTCGCCGTGTTCTGTTGGAAGGGGGCTACGAAGCCCGCAGCCGCCCGTGGAAATCAGACCTAGAAGAACGCATCGTCGGCAAGGTGCATGAACTCCTCGGCCGTCTGAATGCCAAACCCAAGACGCCACCACAACCGGCCGGGACAAAACGCTAACTCTTCCGCAGCAGGGTAGGGCAGGGTGGCAAAGCGAGGCACGAGGTCATTGTGCCCAGATCCCCCCTAAACTCGCAGATATCAAGAACTTCATGAACCGACACCAGGAGACGTACCACGATGACCGTCCGAAGATTCATTTTCATGGCGTCCGCGCTTTTTCAGTTTCCGATTCTCGTGCCGATCGCCTCTGCTGATGATTCGACCGCAGGGAACCAAGACGATGGTAAGCTGCGGATCATCGCCTTTGGCGCGCACCCCGACGATTGTGAGTTGAACGTGGCGGGTCTGGCCGCCACGTGGGCGACGTTGGGGCACCATGTGAAGTTCGTTTCCACAACCAACGGCGCCATCGGCCACTGGCAGATGGCGGGCGGTCTGCTGGCGCAGCGTCGTACCGAAGAGGTCGTCAAGGCGGCGAAAATCTTGGGTATCGAAACCGAAGTGCTCGACATCCACGACGGCGAACTGGAATCAACGTTAGAAAACCGCAAGAAGATCACGCGACTCATTCGCCAGTGGCGATCTGACTTCGTGTTTACCCACCACGCCTTCGACTATCACCCCGACCACCGTTACACATCCGTGTTGGTGCAGGATTCCAGCTTCATGGTTACGGTTCCGTTTTTTTGTCCCGACACTCCGCACCTGAAGCGCAATCCGGTATTCTTATACTACGGGTATCGCAAGCACGACCACCCGTTATTCAGCGGCGAAGGAATTGCGGTGTCAATTGACGAAGTCTTCGATTAGCAGGTCGCGGCCCTCAATGCGATCGCCTCGCAGTTTGACGAAGGCGGTGCGTTGGGCTCGGAAGAGCGACT
The DNA here is from genome assembly GCA_963582395.1 of Planctomycetota bacterium. Classification (GTDB taxonomy): domain Bacteria; phylum Planctomycetota; class Planctomycetia; order Planctomycetales; family Planctomycetaceae; genus CAUZTK01. Next base: position 3,634 of record CAUZTK010000052.1, read on the forward strand.
GACTCGCATCCCCAAGGAACCGGACGCACGTCGAAGGTATTACGAAAACAAGTGGAAACCTCGCTACAGCCGCGCCGCCGAGCAGCACCGCGACTTGCTGATCAAGTGGTACGGCGAGGAAAAAGGCCAAGCGATCGAGTACGCTCAGGTGTTTCAGGTCTGCGGATTCGGCCGACGGCCCTCGCGGAACGAACGGCAACGATTATTTCCATTTTTTCCCGAACGGTAACACGATACCCGCGGTGGGGCTGACGCCGATCTAAAGCCAACTGGTCGATCGAGATACTTCAGCAATTCCTGGTCGCGACGGACTTTCTAGCGGAAAACGGTCGGTGCGCGACGGTTGCTTGCTTTTTTGCCGGTTGCCTTGTCGAAAACGTGTCCGTCCCGTCCCGAAGCGTTCGAGAAGATGAAATTCTTGCCAATAGTGATCACGTTGATTGCCGATCGGACCGAATCGGACTTCCAAACAAGCGATCCGTCGCGGGCATCGAGACAGAAAATGTTCCGGCCATCGGCTGCGGGCGAGCTTGAACGAGGGGAAACGATGATGATGATGCGGATGATGTTTGTGAGTATGTTTCTCTGCTGCCTCAACACCGGCGTGCGGTCGTTGTGTGCCGACGACTTCGCGATTACCGAAACCGATGAAGCCATTCGGCTCGTGACGCCGCAGTTAGAAGTGGTTGTGCGAAAAAAAGGCTACGTCAGCGGGATCGCACGTCAGTCGTTCCTAGATCGCAAGACCGGGTTTCGGGATGCCGGCTTCGGTCTGGACATCGTCGACTGGATCATGGAACCAGGCAGCGATCTTGCCTACCGCGACCAACTCGACAAGGAACTGGTCTACCGTGTCAACAATCTCGTTCACGGCCGGCAGCCGAAGCGCTCGATTGAAGGACCGCAGATTTGCACGCAGGCCCGTCAGCTCGACCCAAAGATCATCCGCGGGAAGGACTTCGTCGCCTTCCGGCTGCAGTTCAAATATCGCACGGCAGCGCCCGGCAAGAAAACCGGTTCGGTTTGGACGCAGGTGCTGCTGTTTCCCAAGGGGAAACGGTACTTCATCTCCATGGACCGCATCGATGCCGTGAATTTCAGCGACGCCATGTTTCTGCGGATCGACATGCCGGGACACATTCGGCACAAACGGGGAGACACGTTCAAGCAGATTTACCTGAGTTATCAGGGCACGATTCCGTCGCGCGAGTTTCTGAAGGATTTTCCACCCGATGAAAAGTTCGGCTATCGCCGCCAGGATCACAAGACGCCACAGCGTTTCATTCGCGCGTATCAGCTTCGGGATCCGAAGACGGGCCAAACCGGCCCTTGGCTGGCCGGCATGACTCTCGATCCGTCCGTGGTCCACGAAGCCTGGTGTCACCAGCGCGGTTATGTGTGTATGATTGAGGAATTCGGCGGTCGCCCGATCAAGGCAGGTCAGTCGTTCAGCGCTGCGTTTATTGTGGGGTATTTCGATTCGATCCAGCAGATGCAGGCGGTCTACGACCGCCATAAGGGTCACACGGGAGTGCAAGTGACTGCGAACGGGTGGAAGTTGGTGAAATGACACGAAATCAGCAACCACCAGCAGAGCCGATGGTTGCTGATTCTTGTTTGTCACTTGTAGGCTGCGGAATGCCAATCGGACAGATCAGACGGCGACTAGGAAATGCTTCCGACCCAACTGTGCGTATCTGTGTCCTCCGGCTGTGTGTTGTTCGCACCGCAGTATGCACAGATTCTCCCCGCCGGGCTGCTCAAGTCGGCCGATCACTGGGATCGGTTCGCCAGATGGGCAGCCTCTCGATCGGTCAGTGCCCGGCGGTAAATTCGCACGTTTTTTAGCTTGCCATTGAAGTAGTCGTGCGCGCCGAAGCCGATCTTCAGCGGCTGGTCGTTTGAAATGTCGAAATCGTCAGCGGCAAACCGGGATGAGGTCGCCACCAACTTGCCGTCCACATACAGCCGTAATTGATCGGCGACTCGCACTGCGGCGAGATGCACCCAACCCGTGGGCAAAGCGTGGTCGTAGGTCACGCTTTTGCCCGCCTCAATCGAGAAGACGTGGCCCGAGGGCAGGGTGCCGCAAAACAGCTTGCCCTGGAACACGGCCATCGACCAGGCGCGGCGGTAACGCACAGCCGGTGTTTTGTCCAACTGTCCGGTGCTCAGCCACTTTGTGCCGCCGTCGTAGCGATAGACCTCGGCCAGCGGCAATGTGCCCGCGTAGAGTTTTCCGTTGTAGACCGCCATGCCCATGACTTCCTTTTCATTCCCCAGCCGGCCGCGGCGCAACCACGACTGCTTGCCGTCATAACGAAAGACCTCTCCGTTCGGCCAACTCGACACATAGAGGTACCCCTCGTACACCGCGAAGCCATAGGTCTGGCTGACGCCGGCCGGCTTACCCACGTCGGTCCACTTCGAGTTTCCGTCGTAGCGTGTGACACCGCCGCCATCGAGGGAGCAGAAGTACATCTTGCCGTTGTAGACCACGGGATTGGTGACGCGATGACCCGGATTGCCGAGGTACTTCCACTTTTGTCCCCCTTCATATCGATACAGCCCTCGGCCCGGAGTCTTCGAGACACCGGCATACAGCCGACCGCGGTAAACAGCCATGCCACCCACCGTGAATGACTCGCCCGTTTCCGCGTTTTTGAGTTTCCCACAGTCGGTCCACTTGCCGTCGCCTTCATAGCGGTAGACCTTGCCGCCGGGGATCTCATTCGGTGATTCCTGCAACGACGATCCGGCGGCGAGATACCGGCCCGCGCCGGCATACAGTTGGCCGTTATAGACGGCCAATGCTTGCACGGAATTGCACCTGTCGGGGCTGCCGCAATCAACCCAGCGTGTGCCGCCGTCGTATCGATAGACGTGTCCGGATTCATCCTTTCCGTGCTCAAACGTGCCGGCGTAAAGCTGGCCCTGATAAACGCACATCGCGAACACAAACATGTTGTTGCCCGGCTGTCCGCAGTCGGTCCACCCGGGATCGATTTGTCCGGCATCGATGCCGAAGTGTACGTGGCGATCATTCGACTGCGACGAAGTGACTCCCGCGTAGTTCTGAATGCTGAAGTTGAAACCTAGGCGGCGGAGGGGATCGTACTTGCTCAGCAGATCGCCCAACACGTCGTCCAAGCTCTGTTCCGTGTTGACCCACAAAGAAATGGAAAACTCACGAGTACCGAGCTGCAACGACTTGCTGTTGGGAACTTCGACGTAGCTTGCTCGTCCATCAAACCGGGCCGCGCCGCCTGTCTTGCCATCTGGGCCTGTTGCCTGTAAATCAACGTTGTGGTTCCGGCCGTCATTGCCGGCCGTGGAGTGGTCCTGAACGTCGCCGGCAAGTTTCCAATGCCCAATCAAATCGGCGTCGTCCCCGCGGGCGGCTCGAAGAAAACAAATGGGAAGTGCAAGTGTGACGATTGTTGCAAGAAATATGTTCATGGATGATGCCTTCGTTGGGTTCGCCGGAAATGAGTCGATGACACCATTCTGCATGGGAACATCGACTCAGGCAAACCATTCGGTAGCGGCGCGGCCGGTTGCCAACTGAAACGGCCGGTCGAGTTGATCGCGGATCTCTGTTTGGGGGTCGATGCCGAGTGCCCAGAAGATTGTCGCTGCCAGGTCGCCGGGGCTGTATGGTTTGCCGACCGGATAGGCGCCGATTTTATCGGTCCGCCCGCAGATATAGCCGCGTTTGACACCGCCTCCTAACAGGCCGATGGAATAAGCGAACGGCCAATGATCGCGGCCAGCCGGAGAGATTCGATCGGTCACGTCGGCCTTGCCGACTCGCGGGCTGCGGCCGAATTCACCGCACCAGACGATCAGTGTCGAGTCCAACAACCCACGTTGCTGCAGGTCTTCGACGAGTGCGCTGAACCCACGATCTTCGGGCGGCAGCAGCCGTTTCTTCAAACTATTGAAGTTGTCGCGGTGTGTGTCCCAGCCGTTGAAGTCACCCGGATTGAGGCCGTGGTAGCAGGTCACAAATCGGACGCCTGCTTCGATCAGCCGCCGTGCCAGCAGCATGCTCTGTCCGACCGTGTTACGACCATAGCGCTGACGGAACGCCGCAGGTTCCCGATTGATGTCGAAGGCCCGTTTGGCTTGGGGAGAGGTCAACAACGACCAAGCCCGCTCGTAATACTGGTCCATCCCGTTGACGGCGGCGCTGTTTTCGATGCGGCGCTGCTGTCGATCGATGTCAATCAGCAATCGGCGACGGTGATCGACCCGCCTGACAGAGAGCCCTTTTTGTAACTGAAGCGTTTTGACCGAGAAATTGGGATGATTCGGGTCCTGCGCAATGACAAACGGATCGTACTTTTTCCCCAGAATGCCGCCGAATTGTCCCGGAGTTGTGTAGACTTGATCGTAGCAGAGGTGCGGCAGAATGGCGGAGTCGGGAAGCCGGCCGTTGCCGGGCCGCATTTTGCTCAACGCCGCTCCGTAATTCGGCCAGTCGTCCGGTTTGGCGCCGACCTGTACGATATCGGCTGTGCTTGTGCGGCCGCTGAGCATGAAGTAAGTCGCCGGATTGTGATTGGCGACCGTGTGTCCCATCGAGCGGACGATCGTCATGTTCTCGACGAGTTTCGCCATCCTCGGCATGTGCTCACAGACGACATAGCCGGGCACGCCGGTCGCAATCTGCCGAAACTCGCCGCGAATCTCAACCGGAGCCTTCGGCTTCATGTCCCACATGTCGACGTGGCTGGGGGCACCGTACTTCTGCAGCATGATGACGGCTTTGACCGGCGAGTGCTTGGCGTTTCTCGCCTGCGACTGAAGCCGCAATAGGTCACCCAGACCGATGCCGAGCGTGCCCAGCACGCCGGCTTTGAGCAGATTTTTCCGTGTCTGCGCGAATTTCCGAAACTCGCTGCACGCGTCTGCTGCCGGTTGTCGGTGTACCATCGTTTCGTGTCCCCGTCGGACCTGTGTTGGCCCGCCGAAACAAATCACTGAATTGACTATCCCGTATCGTAAAAGCGGCCGGTGGTGCGGGTCAAGAACCAACACGGCGAGCTGTGACGCGGCTGCGGTTTACGGAATCCACTCGAATGGACTCAAACGGTTGCGCCGCTGTCCGATTCGTCAACTCGAACTGCTAATCGACGCGCTGGCCGAACACCACAGTAAACAGTGTCAAACCAGCGTCGCCGGCGCGATCCGCTGGGCGAAGGAGCCCCCTGCACCTGGCGAACGCGGCTGATCAAAGTGGCCGCTGAAATCATTGTCAGTTGCCGACACGTGCTGGTCCGCCTTTCGGAAAACTGACCTACCTGAATCCCGACCGCCACGTCGCCGAACTCGCCCTCACACTCACATCCGTTCCCCTCCGCCCCGGCTGCCCCACCTGCCCCGAACCCCGACAGGAGAAGGGGGCCTTGTCTCCTCGCAAAACCTCCCACGAAAACCCAAGCCCCCGCCGACATCGGCTATGATGCCTTACGAATGATGCGGGTTCGTCGAAACGGCCTGGCGATTTGTAGTACGGACTCGCTGTTGGGGCTTTATGAACGATCGTCTTAAGAATCCACGGCGCAGTCGTGCGACGCACGGGTAAGTCTTGCGTGCAATTCTTCGGCCTTCGCCAACACATCGGCGTCGAGACCGGCATCCCTGTCGTAAGGCTTCGGTGGTGAGATCTTGCCAGCGAAGCTGGCCATCTTCTTGGGTTCTAGCTGGATACATCGCGCGAGCCCCTCCAGCACGGGTTGCGGTGACTCGCAGAGGCTGTCGTAGTCGAACAGGATTACGTCATTGCCGATCCGCTGCAGGACTGATTCATAGACGCTGATCCAATAGGCCATCCAGAAATTGATGGAATCCGGAGAATCCGGAAGGGTCGGGTTCGCCTGGTCGGAAAAGACGAACGGTCTCTGGTCTCCACCGAACTCGTGATGTCCAAGCCACGACATGTATTCTGCCGCGAACCGATCCCCAAGGTGCATGGCACGGAATCGTTGATGCTGTCCATGAAGCGACGAAGCGTGCTCATAGGGTCTGCGGAACGGGATGAGGATGGTGCACGACGGGAATGCTCGTCTTAGCGACTCGAGTCGCAGAAGGTTATTGTTGTTCTTCGACAGGTACCGCCAACTCTGCGCGTCGCCATTGGCCGCAACGACATGAGCGACGAATCGGCGGAAACGCTTGATGGTCTCCTCCGACGCGACATGAGCCGTGAGGTATGCGTCGCGAACGTAGGCGCGGCGGCAGAACGTCAGCCAGAATACCTCCTCGAAGGCTTCGGGACTGTCGAAACTGACGTCCAACCCATCACCGTGGACCCGTTCTTGTAACACGGCCTCCCGCCGATTCCAGCGGCTCAGGCGCCTCCACAGGCCGGGGGCGAGGACGAAGGGCATGTCGCGATAGGTCAAAGTCGCGAAACAGCCCTGTCGGTACAGTGTACGCAGGATGATACTGGTCCCGGCGCGAGCCAATCCGCTGACGAAGACATGCGGCTGATCGGTCTGGTCTGGCCCCGAGTCCTTCGACAGCGCACATTCGAGATCGAACGTCATCTCGCGGATGACCGGGCTTCCAAGCGCCAGCCGATGCAGCCACCTTTCCGAAAGCGAGTAGTTACCTTCGCCCATGCTTCGCCCTTGCAAAACCGTAGAGCACACCGACAACCGACGCCGCGGCGGTCTCGAAAACGGATGGTACCGCCGTCATGATCGTCAATTCGCCGGCAAACAGGTATTTCGTCAGCCCGAAGACGACTATGAAGGCAGCGACGAAGGCGATCAGCCAGACGAAGGCGAGGCAGCTTGTGACGAGCAGCATGCCCGAGTATCGGACGAGTACCGCCTCCTTCCAATGCTCGCTGATACGCCGCGAGGAGACGACCCGCAGCGACTTCGCTGCGACCTTGGACATGGACCGCGTTATCGCCACCAGTGGGCATCGGAAAAGGCACTCGGTGAAAACCACGGTGGCTGGCACCACCGCCAGGACTTCAGAAGTCAGGCTCATTCTCGATGGGCTCGCTGTGGGCGTCCTTGCTACCGCGCATAGCACGGATCATTCGCTTGATCGGATACCAGACAACACCGACGATGGCTAGAAACACGGAGAGCAGCACACCCAGGAAGAGGGCAATGGCGCCTAGCCCAAGTCCCGGACCAATGTAGGCAAGTTGGAACGTCGCGTCGGAAAGCAGTGTCATCACTCTTCTCTTCTCGTTTCGATGAGCGCCGGGTCGACATAGAGTGCCGGCCCGGCCCATACAGCAGTACCCCGATGATATCGATGAATGAATTCCATCGCAATTTTTCCGTCCGGAGCGATCTCGAAGACGCGCCCCTGTGCGGTTGACGAGATAAGCACACGGCCGTCGGGGCTCACGTCGTGCCAGCCGTTGGTCTCCGTTCTAAAATAGTAATCGGCCCCTTCGATCCAACTCTCCGGCAGCGGGTCGTGAAAAGTGAATCTCTGAATGGCACTGAATTTGTGACGGGCATCGCCTTTGGCGTTCTGTTTCTGACGGTTGTTGAGGAAAGTCATCGTTCCGTCCGGTTGCCAGTCGGGATCGTGCTGACCCTGGGTGGCACCCTGCGACCACCACTTGATCTTGAGCGTCTCGGGGTCCATCACCAGTATCATGTTGAGGGCTTTGAAGCTCAGCGCGACATCGCCAGCGGCGAAATCAGGAAACCTATCTGCGATCGAGGCGGGCAAGACTTCGATGTCATTAGGGTGCCAGAGGTCCTCCTCTAGCAACCCCGAGGCGGCGGCGACGCGCCGGGAAGGCGCGGCGAAGAACGGATCCATGCGATCGAGGTTCCGGTCCATGATGTCGATGATCCGGATCGTCTTGACGATGCGGCCGTCGCGCACGTCCACCTTATTCACGAGCTCCGTATGGTTCCACTGGCCTCGCATCTTCACGTCCGCATAACGTCCGGGCTGCCCCAGAACCCACAGAAACCCGTCATCGGACAGCGACATGTAGTGATTGAAAAAACCTTTGATTTGCCACATCAGCTCACCGGAGAAGCTGATCCGAAAAAGACCGTTGCGGTTTGAGACGAACGATATCAGCGAGCCATCGTCAAGGACGACGAAGTCCCCGAAAAAAAATGGGCCGACTTCTCCCTCGTCGAGTTGAAAGCAGTCTGCTCCAATGTTCCAGCGGTGGCGAATATCGCCTTGCTTGTCGAGGAGAATCACCGACAGAGGGGCGTCATCGAAGAAGAACATAGTCATGAGCGCCTTGAAATAACGCGAAGTGTTCTCCGTGGTGTAGATCATTGGCGGGTCATGATCGGCAATAAGCGACGGATGTTGGACGTCCCGATAAAGCGGTTTGGCCACGCCTGGGGCCCAGGCAACGCTCATGCGGCGGATGGGCCTGCCGAACTCTCCGGCGACCTTGTCGAGCAGTGAAGATTGTTCGAAGGCATCTCCTTTAATGAACTCCTTGATGCTGCAGAGAATCGAGTACGGCCAGGTCTCGAAGTACATCGTCAAGGCGCCGAATGCGAAGCTTACAACGGACACCAAATAGAACGCGGCCAGGAGACGGAGAACTTTGTAGAATATGACCACGCCGCGTGCTCGCTTTTGGTTGCTTTGTCCCATAATGGGATCCAATTCAGGTAGCTGTGAGCTGTGAAAAGTGCAACAAATTATGAATGCAAGTAACTTTCCTAGTTTTCCTGGGATGCCACTCCAGCCATTGGTTTTTGTCCTCTTTCGCCCCGTAAACAAGGGCGATCAAAGGTACTCGATACCTGCCGTTATTTGTATGGAACAATCTGCACTGATTCCGTGACAGATTCAAGGTAACATGAGAAGAATATGGAAAACAATCAGAAATACTACTTTCAAGTCAATCAGTTGAGAGGGCCGTTGACTTTGGCCAGCGAAACATTCTCGACAGTGCGCGAGTTGTCGTGGTGGAATGCCCCTATTTGCTGTACCATGTGCTATGAGAGTTCGGGTTGGGTAATCAACGGCCTATTTTCCATGTGTGCTGAGCCCCGTTTGTCGAGCTTGAGCTGAGCTTAAGATCGACAACAAGTCGTCCATGGTCCACAGGATTGCCAGAATGGTGCGAGGACGTTTCGCGAGGATCGCCCCTGCAGTCAACACCAAAACTCTCTGGAACGTCGGCTCAGTAAATGCTATAGAAAGTGCCATCAGAATCGGCTCCGCCGCAGTTGGCAAACACAGACCAGACTTCTTTCCGGTTCAGGATACGACGTCCAAAACGCTGATAGAGCTTGAGCGTCGCTTTGAAACCGACGAGGCGTGCTGAGATGACTTGTTCGTCATCCGCTGGTCTGACGGTTTCGTTTGTCCGAAATGTGGCGGGCGAGTCGCGACCGTTGGGGGTGCCGCGTTTGTCGACATCAGATGTCCGTCACGGCCGGCACGATTTTCAAGATACCCATCTGCCGCTGACGCTTTAGTTTCGAGCAATGTGGTACGTCACAAGCCAAAAGAACGGAAGCAGTGCCTTGACGATCCAGCGGTTGCTGGGGCTGGGCAGCGATTAACCGAGACTGGTGATTTCTCAAGCCAATTCGACTAGAGTAATTCACAGCAGGACTGCTCGCCATGTAAGCAGCATGGAGACGTTCAGTTGTTTGTTCAAGGTCGTCGAGTAGAGAGCGTCAGAATAAGAATCTCGCCACATGTTCTGCTGCTCTTCCCGATGCTTGGTTGTGGTTCAGAAACACAACCTGCAAAACCACCTGCGGAGTCTGGTAGCTATCAGGTTCAACAGAAGAAAGTTGCAACACCTGAGAAGCAAGCTGCAACGCCCGCTGAGAAAGCCACCGTTGCGAAGACACCCGATGCGGCAGCGGTCAAGAAACACATGACTCCCGCTCAGCTTGCATTGGTCGATCCAATCGTCAACAGCGTCGGCATGGTCCTGGTGCCAATCCCTGCCGGTGAGTTCCAGATGGGCAGCCCAGACTCGGAAAGCGACGCCGGACCCGACGAGAAACCCCAGCATCTGGTGAAGATTACGAAGCCGTTTTATTTGAGCGTGTACGTGGTAACGCAGCAGCAGTACGAGAAGGTAATGGGAAATTGTCCGTGGCAAGGTAACAAGTACGTGCAGGAGGGGCCTGACTGCCCGGCGACGTGGGTGAGCTGGCACGATGCGGTCGAGTTCTGCCGCAAGCTGAGTGAGCAGGAAGGCGTGGAATATCGCTTACCGACCGAAGCCCAGTGGGAGTACACCTGCCGTGCCGAAACAACCACGGCTTACAGCTTTGGGGATGATGTATCTAAGTTGGGACAGCACGTCTGGTACAACAAAAATACTTCGGTTATTGGCGAGACATACGCTCACTGTGTCGGTCAGAAACTGCCCAATCCGTGGGGCTTGTACGACATGCACGGTAATGTTTACGAATGGTGTCAGGACTGGAATCGCCCTACGACAATGAGAAGGCCATCAGTGACCCGAGGGGTCCTATACAGGGCGTATTCCGCGAGTTGCGCGGCGGGTCGTTCCACCTCTTCTCGCTGTATGCGCGGTCGGCCTACCGCATCGACGCCGACTCGGCCGTCCGTGACAGCAACCTCGGTTTCCGTCCGGCCAGAACTTATCCCTGAGCGGCTTGACCCCTTACTCAACATTCAAATTGCCCGGCCTTCCCGAACGGAGGGTCTTGCAACAGATCGGAGAACAGATGAAAACGACTGGGAAACGAAAACTGCTGATCGCCGCTGTTGTGTTGCTGGGCTGCGTCGTCTCTGCTTTCCGGATGTGCCGAGCCGAAAACGCGCCAGCGGGTCGGGCCAGCGCTCAAAAGTCGGAACTGACAAGAGACGAAATTCGCAAGCTGCGAAAGAGAGCGGCCCATCGGAAACGGCGCATCATATTTCATTCCGACGGACAGCCCATGGACAGCCCGAACATGCGGTTTCCTTATCTGCCGGGCACTCAGACCGATGCTTGCACGTATTCGCTCATTCATCAATTCAACCTGGCCCGGCTTTACAGAACAAAAGTCGCCCAGCCGTGGCCGCCGGGCTACCTGGAAAAGTACGGCGACGGACCGACCGACTTGGACATGTACATTACGTTTTGTCAGAAGAACAACTACGAGGCGTTTTGGGCGCAGCGGATGAACGACACCCACGACACGGTCGATTCCGAAAACGGCCGGTGGAAATTCGGCAACAACAACTTCAAACAGCAGCGTCCCGAATTGCTCATCGGAAGGATGAGATGGGATTCGCCGAAATCGCCCGACGGGAAATGGTACGGCTCGGATTTTGTCCACTGTCCCAACGGGCGTTGGTCGTCGGTCGATTACACGCATAAGGAAGTCCGTGACCTAGTTTTCCGTTCTTGGGAGGAAGTTTGTCAGAACTACGAAATTGACGGATTGCTGTTGGATTTCTTTCGGCACCCGACACTTTTTCGAAGCACGGCGATGGGGAATCATGTCAGTCCTGACGAGGTGGCAATGATGACCGATTTGTTGCGTCGGACGCGAGAGATGGCGGACAAGATTGGCGCTGCCCGCGGTCGTCCTATTCTGCTGATTGCCCGCACGCCCGATGAACCCAGGTATGCCAAAGGGCTGGGGATGGACATCTCGCGTTGGATGTCTGAAGACCTGATCGACATCTGGCTTGCCACCGGTTATTTCCGAATGCAGGAATGGGAAGATATCGTCGAACTGGGGCACAAGCATGGCGTGCCGGTGTGGGCATCGATGGACGAAGTTCGAACGCGCCGGCCGGACTGCAATTCCCCGGCGGCATTTCGGGCCCGCGCGATGAACATGTGGAATGCGGGCGTTGACGGAATTTATGTCTTCAATTTTTCCTACAAACCCCCCTCGGCAGAATTCAACCTGCTGTACGAAATGGGTGAGCCGGCAACAATGGCGTACCTGCCGAAGATGTACGTTCCCGACGCCAGGCATGTGCCCGGCATTCGGTACTGGCTGAAGGGGGGTGAGCGATATGTGACGAAGAAAAACATCCGGGTCTTTCCCCACGATCTTACCGACGGCAAACCCAAGGCCGTCGAAGTTCTGATCGGAGACGATCTCGCCGCCGCCAAGGCGAAGGGGCATACGCCGAGGGCAAAGCTGTGGATGTCTGTTTCCGGACTCGTCGACATCGAGTCCCTCTTGCTCAGAGTCAACGACAAAGAGATCAAGGGGGGTGGCCTGGATGCGGAGCGTAAGCTCGTCAGATTCAATCTGCCACCCGAGCAGATCAAGAAGGGCTTCAACCGTTTCGAGGTGACGCTTACAGCCGAGACAAAGTCGAAAACCGTGCTGGAAGGCTTGCAGTTGTGGATTAGCTATGACCAATAGCGGTCACAGCCGGTACCCCTCTTTCGATGCGTGCTGAAAATCGTCCCATTGTTGACAGTCGATGGACGCTGTGTCAGAAAGTCCGCGCATCCGCGAGCGGCAAAGCTCGACCAAGAGCCTCGCCGGTCGGTACTTTGAGCGGTCGGAATCCAGAAATCGCGGCTGCGGGGAGAACATGTCAAAACATCACCACGCAATAGACGCGAGGGGGGCGCGACGTGTTAAAATCGCGACACTG
>CAUZTK010000053.1:0-15916 GCA_963582395.1 Planctomycetota bacterium
CGAGTTCCCGATAGGCCAGCAGACCAGCATCACTGGTGACGTTTGCGCCGTGGAATTCAAGACGAATCTGGCCATCGAAATCGACCCGCAAGGCATCCCGTTTGCCTTCACCCATCGCATTCCCCGACCCATGAGTTGCGTATGTGTCTCACACCCCTCATTTTATAGGCTCAACACGATGCCGGAACCACCCGCTCTTAGTTTCTATCTGGGAAATGCGGGTAAAAGGGTTGAGCCATTCAGGAATCGAAGAATCATAAATGATAGCCGTTCTAAGACATGACGCGATGCAAAGTGAGATTGACGGACGGCCACCACCGCCGGACAATGAGGTTACTCTTCGCGTCGGCGACTTTGAAATCGTGTGAGGCAACTCGGGTTATGCATCCGTTCGTACCAGCATTGCGGATCCTCTGTTGTTACTCCGGCTGCTTGATTCTTGCCGTCGGAGCATGTGCTTCGTCGGCGGGCTGTGGTTATGGAACGTATGAACGGAGGATGGAGGAGACAAAGGCGTTTTTTCACTACCGAGAGCAGCAGAACCTCAACCTGACTTCTGAATGGAGAGGACCGGGAGTCCGCCTGCGTGTTCCCATACAGTTTGAACAGATCGATGGCCCGCAGCGGTCGCAGCCGGACGAAACAAGGACCGAAGACAACAACGAACCGGCAAGACCGGTCGATCCACGGCAGCCGAAGTATCTGAAAGCACGGCTGCCCGGGCTGGCCGAGGCTTGGCGGGCGGACGTTTCCTCGAACAATCAGCAGTACGACAAGCTGCCTGCTTACATTTATGTGATGAGCAACTCCGACCTGTGGCAGGCCGGAGTTAACGAAGAGGAATCGCTCGATTTTAACAACCACGTCGCCAGCGCAGTTGTCGCCGGGTTGGGGGTTACATTCCCCGCGGCAGAGGATTGGAACGAGGAAGAATATCCGCGGGGCAAAGGCTTTGTCAGTAAGAAATCGTTCCGCACGACGACGATCAAGGCTACGTTGCGGCTGCCTGTGACGGTTCAATCTGGGACGTCGGACAAGGACGTCGAGGCTCCGCCAATTGATTGCGAGTGCAAGATCGTTCTGGCGGAATCAGAAGACATGAGAGCAGTCCTGTTGTTCGTGATTCCCCAGCAAATCGACGAGCGACGCGAAAAGTTGTCCCTGCAAAGAGGCGATTCGCGCATCGCCCGCTGCCTGGAAACCTTCAGCCTTTCCAGCAAGAGACCGGGGCGTGCTGGCAAATCGAAGGCGCGCCGTCGAGGGACTGGTTTTTAGTGCCTGACGGCACTCGGCCGCAGGTCGGTCGGGGCCAGCCGGGTTCAGAATGCCAGAGATTCTGGCCACACCCGCGCCGCTTGCACAACCGTTGATGCTTTCCATTCCTGGCCGGCACGGGTATGGTGTCAGAGAAATTGATCCCGTCGGACGAACGACCACGCGACCTTGGGAGTCACCGGTTTTGAGCGACGCTGACCCACACTCTCCGGGCCCGCTCTCCCCCGAAATTGAAAGCCGTCCGGGATTGCTCCGCGCCTTGGGCCCCGGCATGGCTATTGCCATTGTGGTGGGGAACGTGATCGGCTCTGGGATTTACGCGAAACCGGGCAAGATCGCCGCGGAAGCTGGAGATTTTCGTCTGATTATCACCGCTTGGGTCCTGGGCGGCGTGCTGTGCATTTTGGGAGCACTCTGCTTCGCCGAACTGGCCGTCATGCTACCGCGCGCCGGCGGATTGTACGTCTATCTTCGCGAAGCCTTTGGCCGGCCGGTGGCGTTTCTGTACGGCTGGAGCGAGTTCGTGTTTGGCCGACCGGCTTCGATCGGTGCGTTGTCGATGATTTTTGTCGGTTCGCTGGGGAAGGTCATCGGAAGCGATTTCGATTCGGTCGTCGAAATTCTGCTGGCTTTCCTGATCATCAGCCTAATGGCCTGGGTGAACGTCATGGGAGTGATCTGGGGCGGCCGGATACAGGGGGCGACGACTGTGCTGAAAGCCGGCTTTCTTGCGCTGGTCGCCGTTTTGCCGTTCCTCATGCCGCTGTTCGGAAAGCCGGGAATTAGCACGGAGAATTACCGGCCCATTCGATTGGTCGAGCGGCAGAGCGTCGCCGAAGCGGAAGACGCGGATCAACAGACATCGGCGTTGGATGGTGCGCAGACCGCTTCGGCCGGCAAATCGTTGGCCGGACAGTTTGCCCTGGTGCTGCTGGCGGTCATGTGGGCCTACAACGGCTGGCACGGCATCACGCCCATGGCTGAAGAGATCCGCAATCCGCAGCGCAATATTCCCTTGGCCTTATTCTTGGGAATCGGGCTGTTGATTGTGTTGTACGTGTCGGCCAACATCGCCTACCACGGTGTTGTGCCGATGGATGAGATGGCCAAGCCAGAGAATCAGGAGCATGTCGCCGAGATCACGGTCAGCAAATTGTTGGGGCCGCTGGGACTGAAGTTCATGTCGGCCAGCGTCATGCTGAGCGTGCTGGGAGCCATTAACAGCAATATGCTGTTGGGGCCGCGCATCTCCTTCGCCATGGGCCGCGACGACGCGTTCTTCCGGCAACTGGGGCGCGTACATGTCAACTTCCGCACACCGGCGCTGGCTATTATTGTGCAGGCATTGATGGGAATGTTGCTGATCGTCGCTTCAGCGATTCTCGTTCGCTTTGCAGTCGCGTTTCGCGAGAAAAACATTTTCGATGTTTTAACCGATTATGTGATCTTCTCGGCCAGTATCTTCTATATGTTGGCCGTGCTGGCGGTTTTTGTGTTGAGGAAAAAACATGCCGACTGGGAACGGCCGTACCGAACGTTGGGATATCCGGTGGTTCCGTTAGCCTACCTGGCCTTCTACACGTGGTTTCTGTACTACGTGTATCTCAGGCAGCCGGTCGAAGCGAGCATCGGCGTCGTACTGATTCTGCTGGGGCTGCCCATTTATTTCGTCTATCGGGCCTGGGCCAGAGGGAACCCCGAGGTGATGCACGACGGTCAGTAAGACGCGCAAGATGACCCTGGCGATGACACGACAATGCCGGTGCCTACACACTAACTAGCCGGTGGTGACCAGCCACTGGTCCGACGGATGTCGTCGGCCGGTCAGTTCTTTAACGTCTCGAGAATCTCTTCGTTTGTCGGGAAACGGTCCGTTTCATGCTTGCTGAAGATGCAATTTCCATCAACCACAACGTCGAAGACACCACCGGCTCCTTCGATCAGTTCGGCGACGACGCCGGTTTCGGCCTTGATGGTTTCCGCCAGACTGGCGGCACGGGGTTCATAGTTTCACTGCCCGCAATAGGTGATCGCGATGTTCATTTCGTCTCCTTGTCTGTCATCTGGGACTGTGATTTGGAATGAACTACTTCTGCTTTTTCTGCTTTGGTTTGTTTCCTTGTTTGGAAAGACGGCGGGTGTAGGCTTCGTAGTCTTCACGGTATTCGGTCGGTACGGGACGCGGACGCTGTGCGACTCCAGCAGTCGACCGGTCGCGGTCGTTGCGGCCCCGTCGGAGCTTCAGCCCTTTCAACAGCTCTTGAAACTGTGTCTGCTGCACCTCGGCTTGCGGTGAGCGGTCTCGGCCGGTTTTGTTCAAGTGCTTGCGGAGACGTTCCGTGTACTTCTTCACGTCTTGCTCGGTCCAGCCGAATTCGTCGAGCAGCTTCTGGTCGACCTCGCCGCGCTTCAGGTCTTGCTCGAGTTTCTTCAGAACCAGGTTGGCCGCCTGTTTGTTGTATTTGAGATTGGCCTTCTCGGCAACTGCGGTCCCTGCGGAACCACCCTCACCAGCAGTGCCCTGTTCCGCGGACGGACCGCCCTTGGTCCCGCCGCTGCCGGCACTTTGACTCTGGTTGCCGGCACCGCCGGCGCTCTGACCAGTCTGTTTCCCTTTTTCATCCGACTGCTGTGGGGACTGACCTTTTGCTTGGCCCGCCCCTTTTGAGCCCTTCGAGGAGCCTTTGCCCGAGGACTTCGATTTGGCGTCCTTCTTTTGGCCGGTTCCCTGACCGGAGCCTTCACCTTTTTGACCGCCCTCCGGCTGATCGGATTCCTCTTGCCCGGCCGGTTTCGCGGGTGAATCGCTGGTGCCCGGTTTGTGACTTTCTTTGTTGCCCTGATCGCTCGGCTTACCGTCGCCGGAGTTACCTTCCGGAGATTTCTGTTTCAACTCTTCGTTTGCGGTCTCCGGCTGCTGGCGGGGTTTTGCGGCCGGGCGATTCGGGTCGTTTTCTCGCGGTGGGGAGGGGCGCTGTTCGGGATTTTGGCTTTGTTTGGCATCCTGCTTCGTCTGCGCTGCGGGATCGACCTTGTCCGGATTGGTGCTGCCCGGTGCGCCGCTCTTACGATTTTGAGGGTCGTGGTTGTTCGGATCGGATTTGCCCTCGTGAGGACGAGTCGTCGGCTTCTGGCCCGGTTTGCGGTCGAGTTTGTTCTTGGCTTGTGTCGGATCAGCACTGGGATCGTCATCGGCGCTGGCCGGGCCCTTTTCGTCGCCGCTTGCCTTTTGACGACGGGCTTCGTCGGAATCTTCAGCAGGCTGTTCTTGTCCGTCGAGCGGCTTGTCTGCTTTCTGGATGTCTGCCGAACCGGGGTCGGATTTCTCGCTGCCTCCGCCGGGTGTACTCTGGGCCGATGAGTCCTGCTTTGCGTCAGGTTTTCCCTGGGCTTCCCCCTTCCCGCCACCCGCTTGAGGGTCGTCCTTGCTATTTTCGTCAGCGCTGCCTGCACCGCCTCCAGTTTGGCCGTCCGATTTCTGCTTGCTGTCTTGTTGGAGATCGTCGGCATCATTTCCCGGCGACTGGCCGCCGTCGGAACGCTGATCGGATTCGGTCTTCGGATCCTGATTTTCTGGGGAACTTGATTTTTGAAGACCGTCGTCCGGCTGGTTGTTGGGGTCAGCGCCCGGCTCTCGATCGCCGGATTGCTGCTGATCTTGGCCGTCTTTCGACTGCTGGTCACCAGTTTTCTCGTCGGGTGATTGATTGTCTTCTTGCCGATCGTCCTGCTGGCGTCGCTGCTGCTCAAACTTTTCCAAGAGCTTGCGAGTGACTTCGTCGTCGTCTTTGCCGTCCGGATCGAACTGCTGCCGTTGTTCGCCGCTGCCGGTGTCCCCTTCCTGCTGGCCGTCTTCGGATGGTTGGTTGTCGTCACGGCCTTGGTCGTCGCTAGTCTTCTGGGACGAACTCTCATCTCCCGTTTCGGTCTCCGGTTTGCCGTCCGGTTGTTCGGTTTTGCCGTCGTTGCCGTCATCGGCGGCATCCTGTTGCGGTTGGCCGGGGGGTGGCTGCTGGTTTTCCTGCTGCCGGTCCTCTTCCAGACGCTGTTTGATCCGCTGCCGCTCGGATTCCAGTTGCCGGTCGGCCTCTTTCTCCGGGACTTCATCGACGATGAGAAGTCTTAACGGCAGGCGCTTCTCGCTGAGATTGCCGAGCGGCTCCTTGTTGTCGCGGACTTCGACCCAGTAGGTGATCACGTCGCCCGCTTTGAGGTTCATCGGCTTCAGATGCCAATCCCAGATTGTCTTGAACTGCTTCTGCAGACCTTTGAAGATTTGCGGGCTGCGGGGCAGGACCTCGCCGTTTTTCTCCCGCCGGAGGGTCACGTAGCGGAGCTTGAAATCGGGGTCGTAGGCTTCGATGAGCAACGGGACGACCGCATTGGCCGGTACTTCGAGGTCGCCCCGCGGATCGAGGAGTTCGACCACCGGACGCCGGTCAGGTCGGATTGTGATGTGGTACAGTGTCGGTTCCGGATCGATTTCGCCGGTTGCGGTCTTGCACTGGATGCGAAAGTTGTGCGGGTAGGTGCCGTCGGCACGGAACTTGAGCGTCCACTCGGCCCGTAGCTTCATGCCGCCGACAATTTTTATTCGCAGCTCTTCGGCTTTGGTGGATGTGTCTTCGGTGTCGGAGAACAAGATCATGGCCGAATGGACCGGCATGTTGACGGTTGCCCGCAACGAGACGTTCGTCCCCTCCCAGGCGTCGATGTGACCACCCAACTGCGTCTTGTTCTGCAGTTCCATGTAGCTCGGATATTCGTAGCGAACCTCGTCTACAGCGGCCGAGGGCGGCTGAATGACGGTCACTTTGTAGTCGGAACTGACGGCATCGCCGGCAACGACGTGGTAGGTCAAATTCTGCAGAATTCCGCGGCCGTTCTCACCGTTTAAGATGCCGCGATACCGATTAAAGCTCTCGTCGATCTTCCGCATCCTGACCGGTTTATCTACAAATTTTTGGTCGGCCGTGGTGTAGTGCAGCGTGACCCGTTCGGGATCGTGACCGCGCAATTCGGCAATGACTTCCAAATGCGTCCGGGCCAGAACCTCTGTTTCATTCGGGCTGGTCAGCGGAGGATCGGTGCGGACGTTGATGATCTCCGTGCGCGTGGCCGGAGCCACCTCAGCCGCAGGAACGAACGCCCGCAGGAACGAAATGCTCTTGGGAGAGATCACCGAATACAAACAGCACAGCACGATCAGCCCCAGCAGAATGTACGACGCGCGCATCAGCGGTCGACGATCAATAACCTGTTCGATGTCCATGTTCGCCAACGCCCGAGCTGCACGTTTTTCCAGGGTGGCGCGAATGCTCTTGGGGATCTCGCGCCCCGACTGCTTCAGGTCGACCAGATTCAGCAACGTGCTCTGCAAGGCGGGTTCGGAATGCTCGATCGAGCGGGCGGCATAAAGGGCGGTGACTTTGTGGAAATATGGCCGAAGGATTTTCCAAACCAACCAGCCGCCGCAGACTAAGACCAACGCAAGCACCAACAGTAGACGAGCGGTCTCGCTGAAACCGCTCGCAATGACCCAATGGTCTAGCACGGTGAACATGAGAACGTAACCGACCATGAACGCGGCTACGGTGGCCGTGGCGGTGAAGATGTCGGTCCATTTGATGTTCGTCTGTGTTTTTTCGAGCTGAAAACCGACGTATTCGTCGAAATCAACATAACGCTGCGCCGTCCGCGGCTCGAGAGAGGTTGCCATTCGCTCTGCTTTCCTGTGAACCGTTGCCAAACCGAACCGGTTGGTTTGAGTCTCACCTCTATTATATCGCCCTCGACACCGTGCGGGCCCGGATTGTTCCGAAAGCCTTGCCAATTCGCGGCAAGCGATTCAACAACGACGGTTCTCCCGGCGGCTGTTCATACCAAACCGCGGCGTTTGCGGACGAACCATTCCACACTCATCACCGAAACAAACACCAACAGAACAGGCCAGTTGTCCCATAGCGTGGTCCGCCGGAGTTTCGTCACTTCGGTGTTGAAATCGTTTTCCGCCGTGCGTAGTAAAAAACTGCCAAGCTCTTCCGGCTGCAGAAAACTGCCGCGGCTGGAGCTGGCGATGTCTTTAAGTAGGTCAAGGTCGGCAGCAGGATTGTCCATTTCAAGGTCATGCGGATCGACGATGAACCGGGTAAAGCCTTCATCGCGAACTCGTTTCGATTCCCCGTCCACAACGGTGTCGAAGGTTGCCGAAACGTGTACCCAATAATCGCCCGGTTCACGAGTTTCGCTGAACTCAACATGGTTTTCGCTACCGCTACGGCGATGGGGCAGCGGTTGTTCTGTCCCGGTCGGATCGGTGACAGTCACTTCGAACGTGGCGTTGGAGATTGGCTGGCCGTCCGGGGTGCGCGCCCCGAAGGTCAAACCGGCCGTCTGATGTGGTGTGAGGTTCCGCCGATCGACCCGGACCCACACGTCCCGGTTTCCCTCTTCGTTTCCTGTCAGCCATAGAATTACCTGGCTCCAAAACTGCTGATGGGCCTCTTCCTGACCGGCCAGATACCATTGGTAGGTGGTGTCGCCGGCGAAAGCCAGCACCCGGGTCTTATCGACCTGCTGGGCGAACAGCAATGGAATGCCCGAATTGGGAATGTCTTCGCTGTAGTCTTCGCGGGTAGCCGCCAAAACATCGGTCAACCTTCCCTTCTTGCGGAGAAGATTGGCTCCCTCCAGCGGCGCCAGAGAGCGCCAGCGGACGGCATTGCGATCCGGGGTGTCGATGAGCATCACGAAATGCCGCAGTCCGGACCGTGTGGGTAACATTTGCAGTGGTTTGTTGTGATGTAGACTCGGGTCGATTTCGTTTCCCTGACGGCGCTCCAGCTTGTCCATGACGACCGGCAGCAGGTCGGCGAATCGCGGGTTGTCGGCATATCCGCCGGGACCGAAACTGTCGTAGCCGCCGATCATCATCAACCCCGCCCCATCTTCGACCCGGTCCACCAGTTTATTCAACAGCTTCGAGGTCTTCGGATTCGGGCCGAAAATGCGGGCCGGCACGTCACCGATGATGTAGGCATCGTACTTTCCCGGTTCGAACATCTCCGGTTCGATTCGAGTCATCGACTTCAATTGACCCGAAAAAACCGCCTTAAAGTCGATTTGAATGTTCTCCGAGGTGCCCGCGTGGCGAATCCATTTCTGCTCGGGCTTGGTTAATTTGTCGAAATACGCGACGTTGATTCCTCCGGAGCGGACGGTGATGATGGTCGCCTGCTGGTTGTTGGCCGTTTTCAGCTCACCGTCGACCGGCAGCACTCTGAGCCCCACTTTGAATTCGCCCGCCCGGTCGGCGACAAACGAGAGACGAACCGGAATCAGCTCGCCGTTTTTACTGGCCCGGATGTGGTCGACCGGTTTCGTGTTCGGTTGTTTTTCGGCGACGACCATCTCGCCCGCTTGCCCCGGTCGCTGTTGGGCCCGGTCTTCGACCAGTAACTGCACCGTCAACTCACGCCCGCCGGCACCGTGTACGCGGACTTTTGCGTCTACATAGACCAACTTTTTCTCGAACACGACCGGAGCGATCAGCAAATCTTCGACGACCAAATCAACGGCAGTCTCGGCCAGTCCCGTGCTGCCGAACGGAACGGGATACACCGGAACGCGCTCCCCTCCCAGCAGCCGCGCTTGTTCCCGCGGATCGGCATCATACGGTTCGACCGCCCGCTGAGCGCCGTCGGTCATCAGCACAACGCCAATGATCCGTTGACTGCGGGTTTCGCGCAGCAATTCTTCCAGCACGGCCCCAATAGCCGTCTGTTGGCCTTCGGTCCGATCCTCGAACTCCTCGACGGGTGTCAGTTTTTCGGCGAAGTCGTAATAACGAACGTCCAGATTCTCGGCCAGCATTTTGAACGGCTCTTTGAGATCCGCGAGCAGTTTCAGCATGGCTTGCCGGCGGCTCATGCCGCCCGGCACATCTTTCGTTCCGGCGCTGCGGGTCTTGTCGACGATGACCAGCAACACGGCCGATTTGCTATCGGTTTCTCGACGCTGAACGGACGGCCGCAACATCACCAACGCCAGTACTGTGACCGCGGCCAGACGCAGACCGAGCAGCAACCGCCGGTAAAACAGCGGCAGATGCCGAATCCGCGGCACATAGGTCGTCAACACGACTGCCAAGATCAGCGCGATCGCGAAGACAACCAGCGGCCAGGGCCAGATTGGATCAAGGACGAGTTTCATCGGTCTTGGCTGTACGAACTACACAGGTTTCAAACTCAAAGCTGCAATCCTCGCCGAAGAATTGGGGTTAACCCCAATTCTCACCATGGAGACACTGAGAATAAGATCTGAAGAGACTCTGAAAATGAAACGAAATCGGCACAGTCTGTCTTTCTAAAAACTGTTGAAATTCTATCGTGAATGCCTGTCTCCGTGGTTCATTTTCTGGTGAGAAATCGGGGTTAGCGGTGCTCGGGAGCCTGCTCAGCGTCGTAGAAGCGATTGGCGACAAAATGTTCGCCGCAGAAGGCAATCATGACAAATAACAGCACAAACGGAAAGATCTCCTGACCGAGACGGCCCCGATGCACGCGACGTGTTAACTCGTCGATGTTCTGCGCCAACTCGTACCGGCCTTCGCCGAACAGCAAATCCAGATCGCCAAGCTGCAGCCGGCGGAAGTCGCTTTCCCCATCCGGTGGATTGATGCTGAATCCGGTCTTGTACGAGGATTCTTTGTCGGCGGCGATGAGTGTGTAATTGCCGAGTTGTTCGACGTCGGTCAGCAGCAGCGTCTGCTCTCCCTCGGGAACGTTTCCGGGTAGTTGTCGAAAGCTGTCTGGTTTCTGGAGCAGGTAACGGCTGATCGGTTTGTCCGGGTCAAGCGCCACAATCACCCGATCGCTGGTGGTGTAGTTGAACTGTCTCGAGGTCTGTCGTGTCAGGTAATGCACGACCTGATCGACGAATACGAAAAACGGCCAGCCGGTCGAAGGGAAATCGGTCCAACGTTTGCGGTCGACGGCGGTGGTCAGCATCAGGGTGCGGCCGTCGCCATGCACCCGCTCCAGCAATGCGGGATCGCTCCGCCAATCGGAGTAGGGGGCTATGACCGAGGCATCGGTGTGCGTCTCGACGCGCCAGTACCGGTGGACGTCGACTGACGAAAGCTCCGCCGCACCGCCCAGAATGCCGAACTTCTTGAGGACCGGATGCTCAAGCCGACCCAGGTCAAGCCGTTCCGGCGGTGTGAAGGGCAAACGTGCTAACAGCTTCGCCGGCAGAAACGACTGAGGGACCTGTTTGTTGTACGAAACGGGGTCGACCCGCGAATTCCCCACGACCACGGCCAGCCCACCCCCGGATTCTACATAGCGGGACAATTTACTCCAGCTTTTCGCGGAGGGCGCCTCCAAATTCATCAGGCAGACGGCGGCGTACGGTTTCAGATCGATGTCTTCGAGCTGTGAGGCATGTCGTGACTCGACGCGGTAGCGGCGATCCCCAGCCTGGAGTGCCACCAACCAGAACTGCGCCTCCTCACGCGATTCATTTATGACCAGAACTTGCGGTGGAGGCCGAACTTCGACTGTGAAATAACGGACGTCGTCAGCCGGAAGCGGGTCGCTGGAAACCAAGCGGACCTCGCCCCGACTTATCGGAGCGGTCAAACCGCGAACGGGAAAGTGCACTTGATCGCCCGGTTTGACCAGCTTGGTTCCCTTTTTGACCGGCCGGCCGCTTAAGTCATCCACGTACAGTTCGAGGAGCCGCTCCTGGTCACGCATGCCGGTCGCGTCGACCGTCGCGGTGATCAACAACTCGCCCTCCAACGGCAGCGTCTGCTTCGACAACCTTAGCGGGGTGACCGAAAAGTTCTGGGGTTCTTCGACACTGACGTCGATCACGTAAACCTGCACCCAGGGCAGCTGAGCCAATTCGTCCCGCAGCCGACGGGACGCCGCCATCCTCCAACCGCTGGCCGCCAGATCGGTGAAAATGTAAACCTCGCGCAGGAATCGATCCTGCTCGGACTCGTCAACCCCCGATCCCAGTTCATCGATCACCCGCCGCCGATGATCTTCCTGCGCCATCAAAGCCACCCGCAGACGGTCATTCATCGGCACAGCCACCGGATGAATCTCCAGCGCGTCGATCCGCGATTTTGCCGCCACCAAATCGGCCTGAAACAGCACGTCGTCATCGGTCGAAGTATCAGTCACCGCAACCTGGCTGCCGGCCGGCAAGTTGCTCAGATGTTCGACGGCGATTTCCCCGGCCCGGTCCAATCGAGTTCGATTCTCCAGTTGGTATTGCATGCTCAAACTGGTGTCGAACAGAAACACACCGGCCACCGGCAAATTTTCTGCGATGTCAGGCATCGGTGCGGTAATTTCGGCCGCGATCCGATTTTTATACGGCCACGCCACCAGCAACAGCCCCAGCAGCAGCCCCAACAGGCCCGTGCCGCCCCGAAGCAGGGTCCGTCGATACGCGAAGTCGTGGTTCGAGAGCCTCTGACGCCGCCAGTAGCGCAGCCAGAACCAGTACCCAGCGGCCGTGGAAAACACGATCGCCAGCAGCACCAACGTTTCGCGTCGATTCAGCCCGTAATTCGCCGCCGGCAGCGAAGGCCGCGTGATCGCCAGTACCAACAGCGCGATCACCAAAATCCGCAACAGCAGCAGCCACAGATGCCGTATCCGCAGCCGACGCACATTATTCCTGCGTCGCACAATAATCAACTGCAACGCGGGGAACATCAGTTTTTTCGGCCGGGAGCGCAGCAAAAAATGCAGGATGACCGGTATGGCGGCCAAACCAAGCCCGTACAAAATGGCGGGGTTGATCAAGGACATGAACCTGCACGACGCTCAATGGCACACGGAATGATTCGGTTTAGACACGGCGGCTCGACCGGCAGACCGCGAACAGCGCAGCGGCCACGAAGGCAGCCACAACAAGACCATCGACGATAGAGCTTCGGCCCGCCGCTTGCGCCAAGACGAACGATGGTGTCGATGAAGCGGCCTCGGCAAAAACGGGAACTTCCGGGGAGAGCAGCACCCCCGTCACGGCCAGGCCCAGGAGACGTCGTAACCGTAAGATCATAGGGTTTGGACTCCCGCAAGTGTTGGAACGACAGAGTTCTGCGCCATCGAAATGTTTTGCCGGAGGTCGTAACTCAAGGTGAGAAGAACTGCAGGGACCGCGATTCACACGAATAAAAGTCAGCCGTTGTTGAACCCGAGCTTCCAGATGCTTGAATCGGGCTTTCCCATGAAGAGAGTGAATACGGACCGTTTCTTGCGTGATTTCCTGCGGAATTGATTCGTGTCATTCGTGGTCCCTTTCCGGACCATCCCCGCAGCGTCACTTCCATCGACCGCTCAAACAGTAACAGCGTAAGACCTCTCACCGAAAACGATGACGCTCATGGCGCAAATGCGACAGCCGTAGCTAGAGAAACTCTTCGATGGGCGCCCGCAGTCGGCGAAAAGTGCCTCCTGGCAGCGTCACCGTCTCCCAGCCACGAGAGCGCGTGCGCATCTCGGCACGATATTGGTCGGCCCATAGACCGTAGAACGCATAAACTCGATTCCGGTGTCGGAAACAACGCTCGAATTCATCCAGACAACGCAAATCGATCACGTGATAGGCGAAGACCAGCACGGCGCGAAACCCCGCCCCGAACACCAGTTCCCATTGCAGCAGGATATCCAGATTATCCTCGGTGGCCCAGTTCTCCCATTTGTGACGGTTCGACTTGCCGCCCGAGGGGAATCGGCGTCCTTTGACGTCCACGAATAGGTTGTGCGGCCGGTTTGAATAAACGATGAAATCCATCGATTTCAGCGAAGCCTCTCGAAGCAGCGACCGCCGTTTTTCATCGACTGAAACGTACGGCGCACGGTTGCCCCGCAGATACGCTTCGAAAGCCATTTCGTAGTGATTGGACCGCTGCGCCATCACCCTGGCCCCACTCGAAAACGATCGTTCTATATATTCGACCACAGAGCGGGATCGCCGCCCGTTCCGATCACGTCTTGGCCAGACGGACCCCGCCGATGCGGATCAAAGTTCTTCGTGTCAACCAGAGACGATCGGTTTTTCCGGCTGCATGACAGATTATCCTACGGCCGCACCTGCGGTTCAACCGCGAATCAACAGAAACCGCTTACGGGGTCTGGCAAGAATTCCTGGCATCGTGCCAAGGCAAAAAAACCAATGGGAAGGACTAGGCAAAGTCACGGCCCTTGAAATCTAAAACTCGAATTCCGAAATAAATCCAAATCTCGAATGTCTGAAACGTCAGAAGACAGCCGCAGATGACTGGGAAGTTTTGAACATTCGTATTTCAAGAATTCGAATTTGTTTCGAGTTTTGTGCTTCGGATTTCGGATTTGCAAGCGAGAACAAAATCCATGTTCTGCAACTGAGAATGGTTTCCATTCAGATTTCGTCATTTGTCATGGATCTGCGATGATCGGGGAGTTGCCGCCCAAAAGCCCACGCGTCAATCACCTTGGGCCGGCAATGCGTCGGGCGATCAAGCCGGCGACATAACCCCCTTTGAAGCCGCTGTCGATGTTGACTACCGTCACGTTCGAGGCACAGCTATTGAGCATCCCCAACAGGGCCGCCACGCCGCCGAAACTCGCCCCGTAGCCCACACTGGTCGGAACAGCTATGACCGGGCAGTCGACGAACCCGCCGACGACCGAGGGCAGCGCCCCTTCCATGCCGGCTACCACCACAACCGCATCGGCGTCCGCAAACCGCTCGCGTTTTTCCGGCAAGCGGTGAGGTCCGGCCACGCCCACGTCGACAATCAACTCGCAGCCGCAGCCCATCCAGCGCAGTGTTTCTACGGCTTCCTCGGCCACAGGACGGTCGCTGGTGCCGGCCGTGATGACGGCCACCTTGCCGAGAAGCGGATCACATTCGCCGTTGGGGACGCGGATCGTCCGGGCAACCGGGTTGTGCTCGGCCTCGGGGAACCGCTGGAGCAGACCTGCCGCCTGCTCGTGAGAGACGCGGGTCCCCAAGCACGATTGCCCATGATCGGTCAACGCCTCGAAGATCTGCCTGACGGACTCGGTCGATTTTCCTTCACAGAAGACGACCTCCGGAAACCCACAGCGCCGGCGGCGATCGACGTCGACATGCGCATCGACGGTGGGTGCCGACAACGAACCGCCGATGTCCGCCAGTTGCCGCACAGCAGCCTCGACGTCCAGGTCGCCTCGCTGCAATTGCTCCAGAAGTTCTCGAATCTCGTCAGCATTCATCCAGTAAGGTCCGTAGTTGTCGGCCACTTGTTTCCAAACCGGTCAGGCAACGGTCGGGTGACCTTCCATTGTAGCTGCTGGGAACAAAGGACACTATACTCGGAACGGCCACAGATTGAGGGAGGGCGAGGCTCCTGCTGAGCCGCGAAATCGGTGATCTTCACGGCTCAGCAGGAGCTTCGCCCTCCCAAAAACCGCAGTTCGTGACCGCTGGAAGTATATGTTTTCAACCGGCGACGTCGTTTCGAGCTTTGTCGCGACTGATTATGATGGCTGCTACACTCAGCCGGCATGATGAGTTGTCTGTTGGTTTGTCGAATCGTTCTCATCGGGAAAATGTGAAACACAAATGGCCGCCGATCGATTTGCAGTCCGCCGGGAGAAACTGCTTCGCCAACTGAAGCGCAAGGGAGTTGACGCGCTGCTGGTCAGCAGTTTCACCAATGTAACCTATCTGACAGGTTTCAGCGGCGACAGCAGCTTGCTGTTGATCGGACGGGACCAGACGGTCCTAATCAGCGACAGCCGCTACATGGTTCAAATCCAGGATGAATGTCCAGGTCTGAAGTCCTACATCCGCAGCAACCGGGTATCGCTAAACGAAGCCTCAGGAAAGGTGATCCGGTGGGCGAAACTCCTGAAACTCGGAATCGAGTCCCATTCGCTGACCGTCGAACAATACGAGGGCTTGAAGAAAGATCTGAAATCGCTGGAGTTGGTGTCGATATCGGGGGCTGTCGAGGAGCTGCGGCAGATAAAGGACGCGGCGGAAATCGCCTCGATTCGCCAGGCGGTACGGACTGCCGAACAGGGATTTTCCATGCTGCGGGCCTCGCTGGTGGGTCGGATGACTGAGCGGGAAATGGCCCACGAACTGGAACAGAGCATGCGCCGGTTCGGGGCGAGGGGGGCCGGTTTCGAACCGATCATCGCCGTCGGAGCGCGGGCCGCGCTGCCGCATGCCCGGCCGACTCAGACCCGCATCTCCCAAGCCGATTTCCTGCTGGTTGATTGGGGAGCCGGCAACTGGGACGGCTACAAGAGTGACTTGACGCGTGTTTTGGTGACCGGTAGGATTTCGACCAAACTTGAGAAAATATATAGAGTTGTGTTAAAAGCTCAACTGCGGGGAATTGGGGCGATTCGGCCCGGTGCCCGGTGTTGCGACGTTGATCAGGCGGCTCGGTCGGTCATCGAGCAGGCGGGTTTTGGCAGGCGGTTTGGTCACGGGTTGGGTCACGGTATGGGGCTCGAAATCCATGAAGGTCCGCGGCTAAGCCCCACCTCGAAGAGCGTCTTGAAACCGGGAATGGTGGTGACTGTCGAGCCAGGAATCTATTGGCCGGGATGGGGGGGGGTTCGGATCGAGGATGATATTC
>CAUZTK010000054.1:0-15788 GCA_963582395.1 Planctomycetota bacterium
TTTTGACGACACTTTCGGCTGAGAACCGCTCCGCCGCGGCGCAGAACTCTGCACTGCGGCGCTCGATCTCGCACAGGTAACCCGGCACGCCGGCATCGGGATGAAGCAGACGTCGCAACGATCCTCGCAGCGTCCGCAGCTTGATTTTGGCGAAGTGAAGCCGGGAAAGATCTCGAGCCAGATCCCGGCCCGTTGCGTTGTGAAGAGGACCGTCGCCATCAGCCAGCGAAACATCGGTCGCCTCCAGCGGCCAGATCCGCTCGAAAAACGGGAGCCGGTTCTCTTCCGCAGCGCAGCGGTCGCTGGGGGCGATATACACAAATTCCGGCTGAATGTCTGTTTCGCGGCAGAACGTGTCGAGCCACAGCGGCCAGTACTGGTCGTCTTCCGGCAACTGGCATTGATTGAACACCACGATCACGGCTTGATCTTCCGCGGCCGACTTGCGAAAGAATTGTTTCACGGCCGCGTCGTTGTATTTCTGCTGAGTGAGGACCGCAATCAGTACGTCGCTACAGCGGCGGATATGATCAGCCCGCTGCCAGTTGACCTGTGCATCGCTGTCGATGTCGGGTGTGTCGAGCACCAGCAGGTTGCCGGGAGGTTGTTCGCTTGTTTGCCAGAACAGCCGGTGTTCGGGCCGGTCTTCCAAAGCCGCGTCCGAATTGGTCCATTCGTGAAGTTCGAACCCCTGAAACACTCGCGAAAGATCGTGGCGTGCGTTGAATCCCGGCGGCACGAGACAAACGGGATGTTTGGTCCCCGAGGCCAGCGGACTTGTCGAACTTGCGCGAGTCCCCGCGATGTGATTGAAAATAACGCTCTTGCCGATGTTCGTCCCGCCGACGACCGCCACCACCAGAAATGCGTCGTCGCGAAGTTGCGGTAGCAGTTTCTGTCGCAGAAGCTCGAACCACTCACGTTGCTGAAGCGGC
The DNA here is from genome assembly GCA_963582395.1 of Planctomycetota bacterium. GTDB lineage: Bacteria > Planctomycetota > Planctomycetia > Planctomycetales > Planctomycetaceae > CAUZTK01. The sequence goes on from CAUZTK010000054.1 coordinate 936, forward strand.
TCGACCTGTAGCAGTGGGCAATGGCGGTCCAATTCTTCGACGGCTGTGTCTAGCCGTTCGACAGTTTCGGCAAATTCGAGAAACGTGGGCGACATAAGGAAAAGACGCGCAATCTGTGAGTGGCGGGTTCGATTTCTGACGGAACCATTTTATATAAAATGACTTACGTCAACCAATTGAAAGCGAAACTGGTCGTTCCTGCTATCGCGGTTTGTGCCTGCTCGATTCTACCCGATGACGCCCGTTTTCAACACTTCCGATCCAGGTCTGGTCAGCGCGTATTGCACGTCGGTGGTTTCTTCGCCGACACGGGTTGTTTCGCGAACGATCTGGCAGACTTGCCCTACGTCGGGCTAATCGAGACTTCCCGGTTGAACACTGGGGCGCCTGCGAGCGACGAATTCAATCAAGTCGACCTTCGCGACGATTCGGCTTTGTCGTCGCAAGACGAAAGGGAACGGCACACACCGCGCAAGCTTAACAATGATGTTCAATCTCGCACAATCCGCCTCCAAGAGATGGAACATTTACGCAGCCACAAAACGATCACGCGCGCCGTCGAAGGACGTTCCTTCAAAGACGGAATCCTGCCGCTTTAAAACATCCTCGGAACACAACATTTGACAATACTTCAGAGGTTGGATGCGGATCCTGCACGGGGAGTTCCTTTCCTGCCTGGCAATGCTTGCGGCTATGCCGTGCCGAAACGTCGCCGAAAACGGAACAACCGGACTGATCCGAGCTGGCTGACCGATGCGGTCGGCGGAATCGTTACGGTCCCTGCTTTCATTCCGTGCGGTGTTTGCGTCAAGGCCTGCGGCACCAGAGACAACCGGCCAGTTGTTTGCCTCAATTCTTATGAAAACGGCCGAGTTTACCCCATTGTCAAAGTAGAGTTGGGCACGTCTCAAAAAATCAACAATTCTCGCATGGCAGGGAATCGCAATGCTCGTGTTAAGTCGCAAGAAGGACGAGAAAATCGTCATCGGAGATGAAATCACCATCATGGTGATCGAGATTCGCGGCGACAAAGTTCGCCTGGGAATCGATGCACCACGGGATGTGACCGTGCATCGACAAGAAGTCTACGAAGCCATCCAACGCGAACAGAGTGAGAAAAACAATATCCCGCTTTGATTGGGGATTGGCCTGCTTACGAATCCGCAATCGACATTTCGAAATCAAGAACCGTTGATGCGTTCGTTGAGCCAATCGGCGATGTCTTTGGCGGTCGTCTCCCAGTCGGTCTCGTTCAACACTTCGTGTCGATGCTCGGGGAGCCGGCAAAAGTGCGTGTCGGCGCTGCCGACCGTCTTGAGCCAAGGTCCCACGACCACAGGGTCCACAATGCGGTCCTGTCCGGCTTGCACGACGAGCAGGGGGAGCCGCAACCGGTCTGACTCATCCAAAGCCGTTCGCATGGCGCGGTTGATTTCGAAAAACCAGCCGGCGGTCACCGAACGGCCGATGAGTGGATCTTCGGCACGCCGCCCTAAAACCGCTGGGTCACGAGTTGTGTCGGCCGGGTCGATCCGCGAACGGAACCTCCACCGGGGGACCAAAAACGACAGTAGCTTTCCCAGCAGAAGGGTCGTCCGCGGAACAGCAACTTTGATTCCCAGTAGTGGCGAAGTCAAAACCAATGCCGCCACACGTTCCTGCAGTGTTTGGGCGAAGCGGATAGAGACCAGCCCGCCCATGCTGTGGCCCAAAGCCGCAGTTTGCCTCGGTCGGAGATGAAAATGCTTGCGGATCCGCTCCAGGTCGTCGATGTATTGCCGGAAGCGAGTGACGTGTATTCGGATCCCCCCGGAATGGCCATGTCCGCGCAGGTCGGCTGCAACGACGTTCCAGTCGCGTTTGACGAACATCCGCGCCACATGCTCGTAGCGCCCGCCGTGCTCTAAGGCACCGTGTACGATGAGGAGTGTCCGCGACGCATCTGCTGCGGAAGGTGTGTACCGCCGGACAAACAGCCGAGTTGCGTCGCTGGCTTTCAACTCGATTTCGTCGTAGCGCATCGGTTTTCGCGATCCTTCGCGTCGGCAGGGGCGGTTTTTGTCCCGCTGTCGATTTCAATCAAACCATCTGCAATTCCTGTCTGCTGATCTATTATTCGCGATGCAAGACCTGTTCGACGGCCCGCCGTAAATGATGCCCGCGAACGTCGATCCGCACAATCTGCCCTTTGCGGTCCAGTAGAAACAACGAGGGAATCGTCCGAACCCGGTAACGGCCGCGCGTTGCGCCCCGATCTGCATTGCTCATCACCAGACGCCAAGGCAGCTTCGCCTGCTGCTGAAAAGCATCGACCGTTTCGCGCTGCTGATCCAGAGTGATTCCCACAATTTCCAGGCCTTGGGGGTGGAATTCAGCGTACAACTGCTTCATGGCGGGAAATTCCTCCAGGCAGGGAGGGCAATTCGTCGCCCAGAAGTCCACAAGCACGACCTTGCCTTTGTAATCGCTGAGGTCAAAAGACTTTCCGTCGAAGTCGGCCGTGCCAATTTCAGGCGCCGCTTGGTTGGCCAGTTCCAGCTTCGCCAGGCGGTTCTCGCAAAGATCACGGACAAACGGATTCAGAAAAAACGCTTGGGAGAGTCGTTCGAGCACTTCGCGGGCCACCGCAAAATTGCCGGCTAGTTGGGCTTCACTCGATAACTCAATCGCAAAATCAACCGAAGTGTTGGGGGCACGCAGACGGATCCCTTTAAGTTGACTGTCGAAACCGGCGAGCGCCTCGTCCATCCTGCCCGATCGCGACAGTCCGAGGATGCGCACCTGTCGGGCCAAATTTTCGGTCGACGCATTGGTGATCTGGCGTTTCAGATACTCCTCGGCGATGGGAATTGCTTCGGCCTGCAAAGCGTGGGTCTGGGCCATGACCAGCAACCAGCGATAGGCGCGCTCGGCATCCGCCGCCTGCGGGTTCTGTTGGACGTACTCCGAGATCGCCGCAAACGTGGCCCGTGTCTGACGGTCGAGGATTTCCGAGAAGCTCGGCGAAGCTTCGACCGACTCGGGCTGTGCCGCTTCGAGCCGGCTTGCCGACTCGAGAAAAACCAGCAGAACGCCTACCACTGCCCAGCACAAAAGCGAAACAATCCGCTGACTCAAAAGATTGGCAGCTCGATTGTGACGTTTCATCTCGTCCTCCAACAGGGCCGTTGTTACAACGTTTTCTCGGGGCCAGATGCTGTGACAGGAAATTACGAATCAAGAAAGTCGGCTGAGGACAGCAGACCCGAACATGATCAGCCACACATCCGCTTGCGCCTTTAGCCGATTTTAGAGACCGAGGGGGCCGCGTCAAACACTCACTGCCATCGAGTCAGGGCCTTTTGTTTCGCGATCTTTCCGAACCTGCCGACGTAAGTGCTGATTGATAGGGCCGATGCGACCGGTGCAGCCAAAAGAATTGGTTGAGAAATCGGTCCCGATTGATTATACTAGTTGACTGGCGGCTGGCATTTGGCGAGGCTGGTTTTTACCCGTTGCCGCTTCGTTTTTCCAAGCCAGGATTTGGGCCAATCGCGCCAATCTTAAACGTCGAGCATCCGCGGTCCAGAATACGGGCGCGCGACATGAAAAGCGTGCGCTGAACGGGAAAACGGTCCTACGCCGATCCCTGTTCATTTCGTTTTTCTGTACAATGAAACTGAAACGGTCCGATTCGTTGCCGCAGAGGTTCCTCCCGTGAACTCCACTGTCGCGAACCTGAACAACCCCGGTCTCGCTGGAAAAATCGCCTCGAACCCTCAGAGTTCGACTGAAACCGACGGCCACTTTGCCACCGAATCCGGGATGATCAGCAGTCCCCATGAATATCCGGCCTGGGGTGTCAGTCTCGTCCTGCATCTGGCGATCCTGCTGCTGCTGGGATCGCTGACACACGTCACCCTCTCGCAGCGAGAGACGATCATCTCGAGCGTGTTCGACGACGTGAACGAAGAGACCTACAAGTTCGACACGATCGTCGTCGACCAAATCGGCAGTCAGAGCGACATCAACATGCTCAGCCCATCGTTGGCCGCTGCTCAACAGACTGGAGACAACCCGCAAAAGCAAATGCGGAAGCAGTTCGAAGACGAGCTGCTTAAGATCGATGCGCCTCTAACGAACGTCCTGCCGGAACCAGCCGAAATGGAGTTCGTGACGGCCTATGATGCGCACGGCGACATCGTACACACGGGAGGTACCGAAGGGGCAATCGACCGGCTGACGTTTGAGATCGCCGGGTCGCTTCGCCAGAGAAAGACGCTGGTGATCTGGTTATTCGACACGTCGCTTTCGCTGCACAAACGCCGCAACGAGATTGCCGACCGCTTTGCCAACGTGTACCGACAACTCGGACTGCTCGACGTCGGAGCCGAGAGGGCTTTGCAGACCGCGGTCGCCAGCTACGGGGAAAGGACGAACATCCTCACCAAAGAGCCGGTCGCCAACGTCGATGAAGTCGCCGAGGCGATTCGCAAGATCCCACCAGACCCCAAAGGCACGGAGAACGTCTTTGCTGCCGTGCGAACAGTGGCGTCCAAGTGGCTCACCCACCGCACCAAGCTGCGCCGCAACGTGATGATCATCATTGTCACCGACGAGCGGGGCGACGACTACCTGCGTGTCGAAGAAACGGTCCACAATCTCGCCAAATTTGGCATTCGGGTTTACTGTGTCGGCAACGCGTCGCTGTTCGGGCGCGAAAAGGACTACGTCTTGTGGGAGTACGCCGACGGCTTCAAGGAAGAACTGCCCGTGGACCGGGGGCCGGAAACAGTCAGGGCCGAACGGCTGCGGCTGCCTTTCTGGGGAGGCACAAACTCCCGCAAGCTACAGCGCATGTCAGCCGGTTACGGCCCGTATGCGCTGACCCGATTGTGTATGGAGACCGGCGGCGTGTTTTTCGTCGCCGACGAGAGCAACGCTCGTTTCGACCCCGCCGTCATGCGCGACTATCGGCCCGACTACCGTCCCATCCGCGATTATGTCAAAGACCTCCAAAACAATCAGACGAAAATGGCCTTGGTCAGGGCGGCCGACAAAACGCGGGTCGAACAGTTGCGGCCCCTGCAGCTCGAGTTCCGGGCCGACAACGACAACATCCTCAGACGGCAAATTAACGAAGCACAGAAACCTGCGGCGGAATTCGACGACAAACTCCAGGAAATGCTAAATATCCTCGCCCAAGGAGAAAAAGACCGCCCCCAGGTTCAGGAACCCCGTTGGCGGGCCGGTTACGACTTGGCCATGGGGCGCGTGATGGCGATGCGCGCACGGGCCTTTGGTTACAACCGCGTACTGGCCGAAATGAAGAGCGATCCGAAAACGTTCCAGAAAAAAGGGAGCAATTGGTGGAACCTACAGCCGAGCCGGGAGATTACGGCCGGTTCCGACATCCGCAAACTCGCCCAGAAGGCCATCGAGTACCTGACGCGGGTCATCGACGAACATCCGGGCACGCCTTGGGCTATGCTGGCCAAACGTGAACTCGAACAACCCCTGGGTTGGGCCTGGGTCGAGGCAAGCAGGTTCATTGCCTCGGTCAATGCTCGACCGGGTGCAAAAAACGATGCCGCGAGACTACGGTTCATCAACGATAAAAAGAAAAAGACGAACATCAAGAAACGACAACGGCCGGTGTTGTGACCGAGTGCCCGCAATCCCCTTAACCCTTCGACCCGAATTAACGGCTACCGGGACTTCTTCTGACGAGTGGCGAGTCCTAGTCCCGCCACTCGTCACTGAGAACGTCTTGAGAACACCATCGATGAACAAACCCCGTCTCACATCCTCGTTCGCCGTTTCTGGGATTTTGCACGGGCTGATTCTCACGTTGCTGGCGATCTTCCGCTTTCAGTTGCTCGGCGAGGACCCCGAATTTGTTCTGGAGACCATTTTCGCCGAAGACCGCACCCAGCAGGAGTTCAGCCAGGAACTGGAAATGAGCTCCGAAGTCTCAGAAACGCAGAACATTGTGACGGGCGGAGGTTACGCCTCGACACTGATCAGCAGGGCCGCTGGCCCAACCGTCGCCCAACAGAAAATCGATACGTCCGAAAGCCTCAAACAACCGGTGCTGAAGGTGAATCCTGGCGAGATGACTCTGCCCGGCGAGGGCGAAATCGACCGGGATCTTGGCGAAGGGCTGATCGAAGGGGGGGTGGACGTCGTCAACGGGTATGGCCCTGCGCTGGGACGCATCACCCAGGAATTGATCCGGCTGATGCACCTCAGTCGGGTCCACGTCGTCTGGCTGTTCGACGAGTCGCACAGCATGAAGGACGATCAAACGGAGATCCGGCAGAAATTTCATAAGGTCTACCAAGAACTTGAGGCCCAACAGCAACAGGGCAAAAAATCCCGACGTGACCGGGAGATCCTTTGGACGAGCATTGTCAGCTTCGGCGAAACAGTTCACAAACAGACCTCGAAACCAACCTCCGACATCAACCTAATCCGGACATCCATCGATAGGATCTCGATTGACGAAAGTGGTCAGGAAAATACGTGTTTGGCCCTGGTCCGCACGCTCGACGAATTCGGTCCCCAATCTGTCCGGACCAAACGAAAACTGCTCATCATTCTTGTGTCCGACGAGTCGGGTGACGACGGAGGCCAAGTCGAAGAGGTGATCGAACGGGCCAAGCGGTTCAAGGCCCCAATTTATATCCTAGGTCGCGAGTCCATTTTCGGTTATCCGTATGCCCGCATGCGTTGGAAGGACCCCAAATACGGGCTGAACCACTGGCTACGGATCAAACGCGGCCCCGAGACGGCACACCCCGAATGCTTACAATGGAACGGGTTTCGCGCCCGCTGGGACGTTTATTCCAGTGGTTTTGGCCCTTACGAGCAAGTCCGCATCGCCAAAGAGAGTGGCGGTATCTTTTTTCTGCTTCCCGGCAAAGAGCAAAACCTGGCCGGTCCGGGGGCCTGGGAGAAACGCCGCTTCAACTTTCTCGACATGAAAGAGTACGAACCGTTACTCGAGTCGCGGCGGCTTTACCAACAGAAGCGTAAGCAAAGCAAGTTCCGGCAGCAAATCTGGAACGTCATCCAGCGGCTGAACCCGCACCTGGACAATCAACTGAACATCGAGTGGTATCACTATTCGATGGACCCCTTTCGTTTCAGAGAGCAGAGCAAGACGGAATTCAGCAAAGGCGTGCGGGCAATGATGCTCGCCAACGAGGGGCTCGGCCTACTCGATGCCGTACAGCCCCTGCGCGCCCAAGAGGGCTCTCAACGTTGGCGGGCCGGCTACGATTTGATCGTCGCCCAGTTGTTGTCTTATCGGGTGCGGCTGTTTCAGTATCTGCTCGCTATGGACAAGCATGCCGCCGAAAATCCAAAACCGCAAACACCCAAAAGCAATGAGTGGCGCATCGCCCGGAGCCAACAAAGGCTCGAACCGGACGACGCCCAATTTGAGCGGGTTCGAAAGGCCTACAAGTTGAAAATCAACAGAGAAGAGTTCATCCATGAGCTGAAGCAGCAGCAACAGCGGTCTAGGGAACTCTACCAAATGGTGATTAAGGAACATCCGGCCACGCCCTGGGCACGGCGTGCCGCCCGCGAATTAAGCTGGGGCTTCGGAATCACTTTCCGGGATTACTTCTACGACCCGCGTTACTACGGATCCAGTATCGAGATTAAGTTCCCCAAACCTTAACGCGGCGGAGCCGGAACCAAACAGGGAATGTCGCAAAGTTGATTTTGGTTAAGCTGCCAAGAGATTGAGGGAGAGACGAGGAGAGGGGGAGAAAGAGACAAATTCTTCGCATCTCCCCCTCTGATGCGAACTTTTCTTGATGTCCTTGGCGATGTTCGTGACCATTTTGCGCAAGATTTCGGTGAAAAGGAACTAAGCGGCTCTCCGCAGCCGCGTCTTTCGTTGGTTACAATGTCCAGCCTTTGCGGTACTCGCGGCGGATGAGCGGATCGGCCTCGAGGCAGTTTGTCGCTTTCAGGTTCTCGGCATCCCACAGCAACTTTTTCTTGCCGACGCGGTACGAGACATTGCCGAGCAGCCCGGCTTCGGTAAGCGGGCCGCCGTACTCGAATTTGCAGGTGGTCGTCCCCCTGCTCTTGACCGCCTCGATCCATTCCCGGTGGTGTCCGATCGAATCCGGAATGGATGGTTTGACTGGTCTAGCTTCTTTGCCCGTCTGCATGAAGAGCTTTCGAGTTCCATAGTCGGCCAGCAGACGGCCGTCGGTCCCTTCAAACAGCACGGCGGAGCCCTTTTCGTAGACCTCGGCACCTTGAGGCTTCCATCCGCCATGATACCAAGTCAGATGCACCGGCGGCTGGTCGCCGCGTGCGGGGAACTCGTAATCGACTTGCATGAAGTTGGGACACTCGTTGTCGCCGTCGTGTCCCTTTTGGCCTTGCGCCTCGATCGTCGTGGGAAACTTCAAATCGAGCGACCAAAAGGCCAAATCGACGTAATGGCACCAGAAGTCAGCGAGCTGTCCTCCGCCGAAATCCCACCAGTACCGCCAGTTGAAGTGGAAGTGTGACTCGTGGAAGGGCCTGTACGGCGCCGGCCCGAGCCAAAGGTCGTAGCTGACCCATTTGGGAGGGGTTCCCTGCTCGACGCGCTGCCCGGTCCTAACGCCCCCTCCTTGCCAAACGTGAACCCGGCGAACGGGACCGATGATCCCGGCTTTGATGATCTCGACCACCCGGCGGTAATTGGTGCCGGCGTGAATTTGCGAGCCCAATTGAGTGACGGCCTGCGACTCTGCTGCCAGCTTACCGATGACCCGCGCTTCGTACACGGAATGAGTCAGTGGCTTCTCACAGTAAACGTCAAGACCCTGCCGAAGCGCCTGCACGACGGGCAGGGCGTGCATGTGATCAGGTGTGCTGACGACAACACCGTCGAGGTTCTTCTCATCAAAAACGTGGCGATAGTCCTCGCAGGTTTTCGCTTTGGGGTGTGCTTCGGCCGCTTTGGCCAGCCGCTGCGCATCGATGTCGCACAGGATGACGATATTTTCGCCCTTCACACCTCTGAGATTCGAACCCCCGCGACCGGCCACGCCAATCACGCCCAGGTTCAGCTTCTCGTTCGGACTTCGCGTTTCCCGCAAATCATCTGCGCGCGCCAGCCACGGTGCAGCGGACGGAATTGCGGTTCCGGCGGCAACGGCCGCTTGCAAAAACTTGCGGCGACTGAAAGAGCTACGCATGTTGAGGCCTCATAAAAACGCCGTATGTTCGGACGATGTGTGTCGAAATCAATAACTCGGTCCAATGGCAGACCTTTTTGCTGCGGTTACGTCTCCATTAAGAAGCATCGGTAGCCGAGTTTCAAGGTGAAACGCCATTCATCGAGTTGGTTATACTCGGCACGGTCACAGATTATAGGGGGGGCGAGGATCCTGCCGAGCTGCCGGATCGGTGATATTCACGGCTCAGCGGGAGCTTCGCCCTCCCGAAGAACCGCAATTCGTGACCGCTGAAAGTATACATCTTCGATTCGTTTCACTGCGGTCCCTGATGATGTAGAATATAGAGTAGAATGAAAGGGACTGGTTGATCTCGTTCAGGGTCCAAACTTGCGGGAAAGTATGATGATCAACGCTGCTAGAGATCTTCGTTTGGTTCGGTACGGAGCGACTGCCGTTGCCGCCATCTGTGGCTTGTGTTCAATTGGCTTGTTCAGCGTAGCGGCCGACGAACCCTTGCCTGAAACGGTCGACTTCAACCGCGACATTCGCCCAATTCTCGCCGACACCTGTTTTCACTGTCACGGGCCGGACAAGAACCAGCGGAAAGCCGATCTGCGGTTCGACACGAAAGCAGGTGCGTTTGCCGATTTGGGCGACTACCAGGCCATTGTGCCGGGCGATCTTGACCAGAGTGAATTGTACGGCCGCATCACCGCCACCGACCCGGACGAGCGAATGCCGCCGGCCGATGCCGAACGAAAACTCGACCAACGCCAAATCTCGCTGTTTCGCCGCTGGATCGAGCAGGGGGCGAAGTGGGGGCAACACTGGTCGTTCGTGCCGCCCCAACGTCCGCGGCTTCCCGAAGTAAAAAACAGTGACTGGGCGATCAACCCGATCGATGCGTTTGTACTGGCTCGGCTGGAAAAGGAGGGTCTCGGACCGTCTCCGCCAGCCGGCAAGAGGACGCTCATTCGCCGCGTCTCCCTCGATTTGACCGGCCTTCCGCCGGCGCCCGAAGAGGTTGAAAACTTTCTGGCGGACATGTCTGCAAACGCTTATGAGAAGGTGGTCGACCGCTTGCTTAAGTCACCCCGCCACGGTGAGCGGATGGCGCTGCGCTGGCTCGACGTGGCCCGCTACGCCGACACCAGCGGCTATCAGAACGACGGCGAACGCTACATGTGGCGCTGGCGGGACTGGGTCATCGAAGCCTACAACAATAACATGCCCTTCGATCGGTTTACCGTCGAGCAGATTGCCGGCGACATGCTGCCCAACCCGACGCTCGAACAGTTCATCGCCACCGGCTTCAACCGCAACCACCGAGGCAATGCCGAGGGGGGCGTCATTCCGGAAGAGTTTGCCGTCGAATACGTCGTCGACCGAGTCGAGACAACGAGCACCGTTTGGCTGGGGCTGACGATGGGCTGCGTCCGCTGTCACGAGCACAAGTACGACCCGTTCAGTCAGAAGGAGTTCTATCAGCTGTTTGCTTACTTCAACAATGTCCCGGAATATGGCCGGGCGATCAAAATCGGCAACTCGCCGCCGTTCATCAAAGCACCAACCCGCCAGCAGCGGGCACAAATGAAGCGGCTGCAAAGCAAGCTGGCGGCAGCCGAGAAGACATTCGCGCAGCTTGGCCGGCAGATCGACCAGGCACAGTCCGCCTGGGAGAAGTCACTCGATACCGAGCAACCGATCGACTGGACGGTGACCGAAGCGCTGCTGGCCCGGTTCGATCTCGACGGCGACACGAACAACGTCCTGGAACAACAACCGAGCAGCACGAGCAGCGATGTCAAGACGTCGAATTCGGCGAGCGGCCGGCGTCAGCCGGCTGATGATACCGCCGCGTTCAAAGATGGCGAACCGGCATACGCAACCGGCAAGTTGGGTCGGGCGGCCGAGTTCGACGGTCGGCGGTACGTTGATGCGGGCAATGTCGGCCACTTTGGCTTTTTCGACAAGTTTTCCTGCGGTGCGTGGATCGATCCAGAGGGCCAGCGGGAAGGAATGGTCTTCTCGCGGATGATGGACGCCGACCTCGGCCGGGCCAAGGGATATCGCTTGCGGCTGCGGAACGGAAAACTGCAAGTCAACCTTGTCGTCCGCTGGCTGGATGATGCCATTCGTGTCGAGACGCTCGAGAAACTGCCTGTCGGCCGCTGGCAACACGTCATGATGACCTACGACGGCTCGCGGCTGGCCAAAGGCGTGACGATTTACGTCGACGGTAAACCGCAAAATCTGAAGGTTCATCTCGACGGGCTCAATCAAGACTTCAAAATGGATGAACCGTTCCGCATCGGGGGCGGCGGCGGTCCCGATGCACGCTTCCACGGGCGGATTGACGATGTGCGGGTCTACAACGATTGCCTGTCGGCAGCCGAAGTCGAACAGGTCGCCACCATCGAATCAATCGACCGCATCGTCGGCACGCCTCTCGAAAATCGGACGGCCGCGCAGCAGGACAAATTGCGAGCCTATTTTCTGGCCGAGGCGGGGTCGCAAGATATTCGTGAGGCCTACAGCCGGATGGTCGTATTGCAAGACGAGCAGGCCAAGCTGCTCAAAAGTTTCCCGACCGTCATGGTGATGCAGGAGATGGCCCCCCCACGGGATACGTTTTTGCTGAAGCGGGGCGAATACGACAAACCGGGCGAAAAGGTCTCTCCCAGCGTTCCGGCCAGTTTGCCGCCGCTGCCGGACGGCGCACCGAACAACCGGCTCGGATTGGCCCGCTGGCTGGTGCATCCGTCAAACCCGTTGACGGCCCGCGTAACCGTAAACCGCTTCTGGCAGATGCTGTTCGGGATTGGAATTGTCAAGACGCTCGAAGATTTCGGTTCGCAGGGCGAAGCGCCCAGTCATCCGCAGCTACTCGATTGGCTAGCCACGGAGTTTATGAGCGCTACTGAACCCACAAATCCGCAATCCGCAATCCGCAATCCGCAATCGAGCGCCTGGGACGTCAAGGCCATCCTCAAGACGATCGTCATGAGTGCCACGTATCGGCAGTCGTCGCGGGTCACGCCGAAGCTGCTGCAAAAGGACCCGGAAAACCGTCTGTTGGCCCGCGGTCCGCGGTACCGTCTGTCGGCCGAAGTGATCCGCGATCAGGCTTTGTTTCTCAGCGGTCTGTTGGTCGAGAAGCTGGGCGGACGGTCGGTGAAACCGTACCAACCGGCGGGACTCTGGAAGGAGCTCGCCAGCGCCGGGGTGTATCCACAGGATCATGGCGAGAAGCTCTATCGACGCAGCATGTACACCTTCTGGAAACGGACCGTCGCCCCGCCGACCATGCTCACTTTCGATGCCACGGCTCGTGAGTCGTGCATCGCCCGCCGGGCACGAACCAACACACCGCTGCAGGCGCTGACGCTGTTGAACGAAGTCACCTTTGTCGAAGCAGCCCGCGTGTTGGCCGAGCGGATTATGATCGGCCCGGCCACGACACCCCAACAGCGAATCGGCGACGCTTTCCGTCGGGCGACGGCTCGCCCTCCCAAACCGGCCGAACTGGAGATCCTCTCCGCCGGTTTTCAGGAGCATCTTTCGCATTATCGACAGAACAAACAGGCGGCCCAGAAACTGATTTCGGTGGGCGAATCGAAACGGAACGAAAAGCTCGACCCGGCCGAACTGGCCGCCTACACGGCTATCACCAACCTGATCTTGAATTTGGACGAGACGATCACCAAAGAGTAAACGAAGCTGGCAGGACGCCGTCGCAACAGACGGAGAAGTAGGATGAGTACAGCCACTCCCAAGTCGCAACTCTGTTTCTACGGCGTACAGGAGGTGTATTCCGATACCGACATCGATTTGACTTTGTTGCGTGAACGTCTGAAACTGGCCGTCACCGAAAGGTGGCAACAGAATTTCAGGGCCCTGGAAGTAGTCGAAACATTTCGGGAGGCGGGACGTGCTCGACGCGCCAACGATCCTGAGTCAACTGACCAAACATGATGTCGGATTTGTGGTCATCGGCGGTCTGGCCATGGTCACGCACGGCTCGGCGCACGTGACCGACGATTTGGACATCTATTATCATCGGACCGAAAAGAACTTTCAATCATTGGTAGATGCGCTGGCGTCGCTTCATCCTTTCCTTCGTGGAGCTCCTGTCGATCTGCCGTTTTAGTTCGACTCACCGACGATTCGTGCCGGTTTGAACTTCACACTGATGACCGATCTGGGACATGTTGACCTGTTCGGCGAGGTTCAGGGAATCGGAATTTATGGGCAAGTGACGGCTCAGTCTGGACCATATTCGATTTTCGGCATGTCTATTCAGGTACTCTTCTTAGAAGGTCTGATTGCCGCCAAGAAGTCCGCCGTAAGAGAATAAAGACAAAACGCACCTGGTTGAGCTGGAAGAATTGAAGAAACTTCGCGACGTACAAGAATAAGGACGATCAGACATGAACCCGCTACTTGAACACCGGCTGCTCGTCAACCGCCGTTATTTTTTCGGACGTGCCGCTGCCGGCATCGGCGGCATGGCGCTGGCATCATTGCTGTCCGAGAATGCCGTTGCGGCCCCGAAAACGGGAGCATCCCCGGCCGGCGGACTGGCTGACTTCCCAAACTTCCTGCCCCGGGCCAAACGGATCATTTATCTGTTCCAGTCCGGCGCACCGTCGCAGATGGATCTCTACGACTACAAACCAAAGCTGAAAGACCTACATGGCAGCGAACTGCCCGATTCGATTCGCAAGGGGCAGCGGCTGACGGGGATGACCTCTAAGCAAGAGAGCTTTCCGGTCGCCCCCACCAAGTTCCGTTTCAGGCAGTACGGCCGCGGCGGGGCGTGGATCAGCGATCTGCTGCCGCACACGGCCAAGATCGCCGACGAGTTGTGTTTCATCAAAACCATGCACACACAGGCGATCAACCACGATCCGGCCATTACTTTTTTCCAGACCGGCGCACAACTGGCCGGCCGTCCCAGCATGGGCTCTTGGCTTTCGTACGGACTGGGGACCGGCAACAAAGATTTGCCGGCATTCATTGCTATGGTCTCGGGCAGTGGCGGTCAGCCGCTCTACGATCGACTGTGGGGCAGCGGCTTTCTGCCGACCGAGTATCAGGGCATCAAATTCCGCTCGGTGGGCGATCCGGTCTTGTTCCTGTCGAATCCGCCGGGACTCGACGAGAAACGCCGCCGCCGCATTCTGGACGATTTGGCCAAACTGAACCGGCTGAAGCTCGAAGAATTCGGCGATCCGGAAATCAGCACCCGCGTGGCCCAATACGAACTGGCTTACCGCATGCAGACGTCGGTCCCGGAACTGACCGATATCTCCGGCGAGTCGAAACAGACCTTCGAGCTGTACGGCGAGGATGCCCAGAAACCGGGCACGTACGCATTCAACTGCCTGATGGCCCGGCGGCTGGCCGAGCGAGGTGTACGGTTCATTCAGTTGTTTCATCGCGGTTGGGACCAGCACACCACACTGCCCCAGGAAATCGCCAAGCAGTGCCAAGCCACCGATCAGGCCTCGGCGGCGCTGGTTGCGGACCTCAAGCAGCGGGGAATGCTGGACGAGACGCTGATTCTGTGGGGTGGCGAGTTCGGCCGCACCGTCTACTGTCAGGGAAAACTGACCAAGGGGGACTACGGCCGAGACCATCATCCCCGCTGTTTCACCATCTGGATGGCCGGCGG
>CAUZTK010000055.1:0-15723 GCA_963582395.1 Planctomycetota bacterium
TCGTGACTGGCCGATGATTCCGAATGCCCTGCTGGTGGCTGAGATTCGTCAATGGTGGAGGTCCCAGCAAGAAGGATGGGCCCAGCGGATTCAGGGGTTCTACGAGACTCTGGGACGGGGTGTGCTTTGGCCGGTACGGTTCGCGCGCGACAAAGTGCAGGGCGAAAATGAACATCCCTTTGAGCTTTACCGCAAACAGGAATGGTCGGCCGTTCTCAAGACCGTCGAAGAACTCTTCGAGAAGCTGACCTGGATGAGCGAGTCGGGCAACGAACTGCTGCGGCCGAATCTGGAGCGGCTGCTGGCCGGCAAGTCTCGCGCGCAACTGCTCGAGGGGCTGAAGGACGAACATCAACAGCTCGCCCTGCAGGCAGTGCTCGAAGACGTGGTCGCGGCGGAGATGCTGTCATTCCGGCAGGGAAGCCCGGAACTTTTTAAGTTTTACCGGCAGCTCAACAACATCGCGGCCGCCGCCCGCCCGATGACCAGCGTTGTGCTGTTTACGCTTGGCTGGGGACCGGCGGGCCATCTGGTGACCTCGTTAGTGGCCGACGCAGCCACACAAGCGGTTGTGCCCATCGTTGCCGATCTTGCGGGGGGCGCCGCAGCGGCGGTGGCTGGCGAACAGGCGGTCGCGGGCGCCGCCGGAAAGGGCGCCGGTTTTCTCCAGGCGAAATTCCAGCGGCTACAAACGGCCTTCACAGAACACCGTGCCTCCTGGCTCCTGCGACTGCTCAAAGAGAGGTTATTGGGTACACTTCCCGAAGACCTGCAAGCTGCTACCTGCGTTCCAGAATCGCAGGTTTTTCAGGAAGTCTCGAACACATTGAAAACGTTGGAAGAACAGTTGAAAGTCGAGTGTCCAAAAAGCGTCACATCGTGATTGTGAGCGGCCCGGTGGGTTTTTGATTCCGTGAGTCCAAACTCGACGGAGCTGAAATCAAACAGTTGGTCAGCAGCCCGAACGTGAACGAAGTCAACCGACGCTTGATGGCTGGCCTCGAAGAGGATCAGCCGCTCCTGCGGATACAGTCAATCGGGAACGTCGTATAAGATTTTGCAGTTTTTCAGTTGTTCCCTCAGATATTCCACGGCGTCTTCGGTGACGGCGGTGTGTCGAAGATCGAGCGTCTTGAGGGTTGTCAACTGGGCAAGCGTTTGCAATCCTAGGTTGGTCACGCTAGTTCCCTGCAACACGAGCTTGTTGAGAACCTGAAATCCGATCATCGTTTGTAACTCGACGTCGGTTATTCGCCGACTCGATGTCAAATCCAGCTCGGTGAGACGTGTTAAGTCTCGCAGAGATCTTAACCCCGTCCCGGTGACGTTCGTATTCGAGAGGACCAGCCGTTTGAGGTTTTTCAGTGCCCCAAACTGGTCGAGCCCGGTATCGGTGATTCGCCGGCAGTAGGTGAAACTCAACCGTTCCAGGCTAGGGAACTCCTTGAGCTTTTGCAGTCCTTGATCGGTGATCGCGGAAAGCCGGAAGCTGAGCGAGACGACTTGACCACTTTCGTTAAGTTCGACGTGATGGGCGACCGACCTCAGGACGGCCAGCAAGTCGTCACCACGATTCACGAGACCGTCGAGCAAAGGGTCGTCTGCGAACGTGATCAGGCAATCGGGCAGCGCCTGCTTAAATGTTTTCACTCCTTGTTGGCTGACACCGGTCCCTTTGAGGACTACTTTTTCGAGGTGGGAGAATGTCTCTAAACGCTTGAGCCCCGCGTCCGTAATGTTGTTGTTGCGAAGATCAAGCGACTTGAGGCTGTTCTCTAGCGGGATGAGTTCATTCAAACCGTTGTTGGTGATTGATCGACCGAAGCCACGTCGGAATTCGTCGTCAGAGACTGACAGATCAAGTGTCTCGAGCTTGGTCATTTTCCCCAGATGGGATAGCCCTGCATCTGTGTAGTTGCCTCGAAGCACCAACTCCTTCACTTCGGTCAAGTCGGCCAGGTATTTCATTCCGACATCGGTGATGAACAGCGCCAATTCGGTGACCTGGCCTTGTTCATCGACTTCGATGTTCGAGGAGACAAGCTCCAAGGCAGATTTGAGATCGCCATCATTTTTGGAAAGCGCTGCGAGCAACGGGTCGATGAAGCGATAGCGGATTTCACAGTTCGGCAACGCCTGCTGCAGTCGTTCGACACCGTCGTCGGTGACTCTGGTCTCTTCGAGCCCCAGCCTCTTGAGCTGCTTCAGCGCTTTGAGGTGCTCCAACCCCCGATCGGTGATTCCTCCCGCCGCGCCCACCGGCTGATCAGTGCCTCCGTTACAAAATGTGAGGTCCAGTTCTTCGAGGTCATTGAGTGCCGTGAGATGATCCAGAGAGTCATCGGTGATATTGTCGCTTTCGATGAGCAGAATCCGCAACGAGGTCAGATCCTTCAGCCGCTGTAGGTCATCGTCTACGAACGGTGGATGAGAGTCACTCTGATACAAATAGGCACCATAGATTTCGCCTTGCTCATTCAGCACGATGCGGATGCCCCTGCGCTGCAGCTCGGTCATCATCTTGCCGTCACCAGCGCCACATCCGCAAATTCCCGCCGCGACAACCAAACCTAAAATTGCGGCGGTGCCTCGTCCGTTCATCCGTTTGCACTCCGGCTGATCGATTTTCGCGAAAAATTTCACATTTGCGGCCGTCTTTGTACGAAATTCGTGCGGCGGCGCCACTATTGATTGTAAAGCGAATGACGCACGGCGAAAGTCAAATCTCCAGTTAAGGATGGCATGGCCATTTTGAAATGTCCGGCTGAAACGTGTTCTTCGCTGTTTTTTTAGATTTGGACCGGACAGAGCACAATGCCTTTGGCATAGAAAACGGAGTCGGAACATGCGGCTGACCCTGAGAACCCTGTTGGCGTATCTGGACGATATTCTCGAACCGGCCGAGGCCAAAGAGATCGGGGCGAAGATCACGGAAAGCGGCTTCGCGTCGATCTTGATCAATCGTATTCGAGAGGTCACGCGTCGTCGTCGGCTGAACGCGCCCGACTTGGAGGGACCCGGCAACGGACTCGACCCCAACACGGTTGCTGAATATCTCGACTGCACGCTCCCGCCCGACAGTGTGGCCGACGTCGAAAAAGTCTGTCTCGAATCGGACATGCATCTGGCCGAGGTGGCGGCCAGTCACCAAATCCTCACGTTGGCACTGGGAGAACCGGTGCAAGTGATCCCCGAATCGCGAGAGAAGATGTACGCGCTCGGTCCGATTACGAAGTCGTCTGAGGCACTCCGCGCGGTCGCGGCGATTGAACCGGAACCGGCAGCAATGGTAAATGCCGCCTCGATGTCCACTCGTCCACAGCCAGAAGACGTCGCCGGAACTGTCACACGCGCATCCTTTGAGGAATCGATTCCAGATTATCTCAAGCCGCGGCCTGTGTGGCGCCGTGCGCTTCCTTATACGGCGGCATTGACGGTCGGCCTCATCTGGGTCGGGCTTTTGCTGTACGAATCTCCGTTGGTATTGTTTTCCAACGGTCAGGAATACCGGCCGCTGTCGTCCGAGAAAGGGGACGAACGGGGCGGCGATCCGCGAATCGCGGCAATCGAAAAAAGAGACGATCGCTTTTCGACAACGATTTCGGATATCCCGCCTTCGATCACGAAATCTGTTGTCGATGGGGTAGTCAAGGGGGGGGCGGTCTCCCCGCTGAAGCAACACTCCGTCGATCTTCCACCACCGGCCGACGAGCGGGAGGCGGGTGAGCCCATTGTGGATGGCAAGCCACTCATCGATCAAATACCATTTGCCGGCGGGACGGACCTCAAGCCTGAAACTGAGAGCGGGCCACCCCAAAAGGAAGTCGTCAGCAGCACGCCGACGCTTCCCAAACCGAAGGCCGAGGAAAGGCCGGTTGTCGAGCCGATCGAAGCGCCGCTCGCCGTCGTGCCTGTGGCAGGGCCGACCCTTCAATACGATTCGCCGGGCGGAATTTTGCTCCGTTACGATGATGCCAAACAGGACTGGCTGGTGATGCCTCATCGGGCCGTCATTCAGGCGGGTGAACGATTTGTATCGCCCGAACCGTTCGATGCCGAGATCGACATCGGCAACGGGCTGTGCCGCGCAACGCTTCTGGGGGGCACAGCGGCCCATCTGCTCCCGCCGACAGAAACGACGGCTGTTGGTTTGGCGATCGAACAGGGACGTGTCGTTCTCCAGAACCGTTCCGCTGCCAATGCAGACGGTTCTGACGGTCAAATTCCACTCACAATTGCGGTCCATGGTGAAGTGTGGACGCTCAAGCTGCTGAATCCCGGCACGTTGTGCGGCATCGACATCACACCCGCTCTACCTCATCATTTCGAACAGGACCTGGGCCGCAATACTTTTACCGGCGGCGTGTTCGTCGTGTCGGGATCGATCGAATTCGATGACGGCAGCGGAGCGGTCACCCTGAATTCCAGGGAATGGCTTTCGCTGACCCCGAGGGACCGCGCGGCCGAAAAAACCGCACAAAACCCCGTTGCGGTCTTGCCGCTCTTATCGATTCCTCACTGGCTCGACCTGGACGTGAAACAACGCTCCAGATCTTGGCGGCGGTATTCCGCTCTGTTTGAGAAGGAGTTCGACGCCGAGGCGCCTTTGGCTGAAAACGTGCCGCCAATGATTAAGGATCCACGGCCGTATATCTCGGCACTGGCCGTCAAATGCTTGGCGCTCACCGGCGACGCTGCGTCGCTGGTAAGCGGACTGTCCTCCGCTCACGAGGAATCGCGGATGACGGCGATCATTGGACTGAGGACCTGGCTGCCGACAGCTCAAGCGAACGGGGCGCAACTGAAAACAATGCTGGCGGAGAGTTTTCCCAACGATGACGCCGAGACGTTGTATCGGCTGCTATGGGGATTCAATCAAGAGGACGCGAAGGACGCCGCCCAATCCGCAGAATTGGTCTCCTGGCTTAACCGCAGCAATATCACCGTCCGCGAGCTTGCCTTTTATCACGTGTATCGGCTGACGGGACGCAAGTACGATTACCGCCCTTTGTTGACGCCGAGCAAACGGAAATCGACCTACAACCGCTGGGTCGAGCACGTCAACCGGGAAGGGGGGTTGATCAGGCAGTAGAGCTGCCAGAACGCTGCCGATCGGCTAGAATCGCTCAGACGGCTGGCCCCCCCTCGATTACAGGGCAGCCGACAGGATTTCCGCGACGAGCGATCTTAATCATGCTGACACGGTTGCGTCACTTGCTGGGACTGATTCGATTCAGTCACACGTTTTTTGCGCTACCCTTCGCACTGCTGGCCGCGACGCTGGCATGGCGCAGCCGCGAGGCGCCACCGTATTTCCGCTGGCGGGAGTTGGCCGGAATCCTGTTGTGCATGGTTTTTGCGAGGTCGGCGGCCATGGCGTTCAATCGAATTGTCGACCGGCACCTTGACGCCGAAAACCCGCGGACTGCCAGGCGACACCTGCCGGCAGGGCTGCTCAGCGTGGCGTCGGTCAAACTGCTGACGCTGGGCTGCTGCATCGGTTTCGTCGTTTCGACGCTCCTGTTTTTACCGAACCGTTGGCCCCTGTTCCTCTCGGTTCCGGTACTGGCTTTCCTGCTCGGCTACTCGTATGCCAAACGGTTCACCGTCTGGAGCCATTATTGGCTGTCGGCGGCGTTGATGCTCTCGCCGCTGGCGACGTGGATTGCAATTCGCGGCACAATCGACTGGCCACCGATTCTGCTAGCCGGCGTTGTTTTCTTCTGGGTGGGCGGGTTCGACATCATCTACGCCTGCCAGGACGTCAAGTTCGACCTCCGGACGAAACTTTTCAGCGTCCCCGCCCGCTGGGGCGTGAAAACGGCCCTGCACATCGCCTCGGCCAGTCATCTCGGCAGCGTCGGTTGCCTGTTTGGGTTGTGGTACGCGGCTGAACTGGGCACGCTGTTTCTGGCGGGCGTTGTCGGCGTGACCGCACTGCTGTTTTACGAACACCGCCTGGTACGGTCCGACGACCTCTCACGCGTCAACATCGCCTTTTTCAACGTCAATGCGGTGATCAGCATCGGTCTATTTGTGGTCGGTCTGGCCGACGTATGGATCGGTTGATTGGGCTAGGGCCTGTTCCCGAATCCGAGACCCGCCCTTGGCATTTCTCCTCGATGAACCGTAGAATCGAGGTTGTCATCTCCGGTGTTGGGAATATCTTTGCCGGCCTCTAAAATATAAAAAATGCGATTTCTCAAACAGGTTACGGTTTTTTCGACAAGCGCGACATGATTTCTCCCGATCAGAACGCCCAAATTCGGGTCATCGGCCAGAAGATCGAAGCCGGCGAGCGGATTTCGTTCGACGAGGGTCTGTTCCTCGACGGACAAGTCGACGTGCTGACTCTGGGCCGGCTAGCGAACGTCATCCGCGAGCGAAAGAACAACAATCTGGCCTACTACAACACCAATATCCATCTGAATCCGACCAACGTATGTGTCTACCGCTGTACTTTTTGCGCGTTCCGAGCCGACCTGAGGGACGAAAAGGCCTACACATTCACCGATGACATGATCCGTCGGCGGGTCCTCGAAGCCAAAGACCGCGGCGTCACAGAGATCCACGTCGTCGGCGGGCTGCATCACCTCAAAAATTTCGACTGGTACCTGAACGTCATCCGCGTGATCCACGAGACGTCTCCTGCGCTGCACATTAAGGCCTGGACGCCGGTCGAAATTCATTGGTTCAGCTTCATGATCAAAAAATCTGTCCGCTGGGTGTTGCAACAGATGATCGAAGCCGGTTTAGGTAGCATGCCGGGGGGCGGGGCGGAGATCTTTCACCCCGAAGTCCGTGAACAAATCTGCGAGCATAAATCCGACGCCGACATCTGGTTTCAGGTTCATCGTGAGGCCCATGATTTGGGTCTGCGAACCAACGCGACCATGCTATACGGACACATCGAGCAGGCCCGTCATCGGATCGACCATTTGTGTCGATTGCGAAAGCTGCAGGATGAGACCGGTGGGTTTCAGACGTTGATTCCGCTGGCGTTTCATCCCGAAAACACCGGCTTGTCGCACATTCCCAAACCGAGCGGCATCATGGATCTGCGGATGATCGCCCTGTCGCGAATCATGCTCGACAATTTCGACCACATCAAAGCCTACTGGATTATGCTGGGCGAGAAGACGGCCCAAGTGGCACTCAGCTTCGGGGCCGACGACATTGACGGCACCGTGCTCCACGAGCTGATCTACCACGACGCCGGCGCCAAAACTCCCCAAGGTCTGACGGTCGCGCAGCTTCACCATCTGATTCGCGAAGCGGGCCGCGAACCAGTCGAACGGGACACGCTGTACCGTCGCGTAATCCGCAACGGGACGAGCTGGGAAATCGGTGAACCGATCTCCGCCGGTACGGCTGGTTGAGATTCCACAGGCAAACGTGGTAACCTGAGGCTGGCTGATTCGTAAGGGTTCCATGATTCGTCGCAACCATGGGTTGGCGAGCGGCCGGCGTTAGCCCAATTCCGTTGACATGAGTCGTAACGTGTTCCAGCAATTGAGATTGTTGCCACTGCCAACTTGTTCGCCTGAACTTCTGGACTTTCAGACATTGGTTTTTCCAGAGTGATTCGACGGGTGTTCTGAACTCGCAAGGGCGGACAAGCCACCCACCGTACAGGAACTCCTGGAACACAAAGACGTTCGGGCGATGATGGTCTATTCTCATGTTTTGAACAAAGGCGGCCGCGGCGTCCAAACCCCGGCGGATTTCCCCGACATTGTGCACAATAACGCTCCGCGCGTTATTGTGCAGCAGGCACAAGAAAAACAATAGTTAGACCACGATGAATGCAGTGCGCGAAGTCATTGCGTTAGTATTGGGGGTACTTTCCTGTCTATCGTTACCCGGAGGTGTCTTTTTTCTTTTCGTCGGACTGAGCGGAGGGCTTGTCAACGCCGAATACGTCCTCAATGTAAATGTTCGTTTGGCTTTGTTCGCAATCGGTATTCTTCCGCCGATTGCCTTACTGGTCTGGCTGCGAATTTGGCGCGGCAAGTGGCTGGCCTAACAAGGCGCTGCAGTTGACCCACCGGGTCTCACTCGCGTTTGGCGTTTCTACTTTGCAGCGGTATGCTGTCGGCAATCCCGCCCCTTCGTTCCGGCGGGCAACTGATCTTTAGCGTTATCAAGTGGGGGCGGATGCCCATCGCTTGTCTGAATAATTCGCGTTCGAATCTGCGCTTTTCAGTCCGGCAGTCTCGGTGAGGAGTTCGATACGTGACGCAGGAAAAGATTCCGCGCAGCGTTCAGAGAGAACTCAGGTTCGAGCAGGGGACGGCCCTTGGGACCAGCCAGCGCTGGCATCAGGGGCAGTACTGTTCCATTCTGACGGCGGCCGGGATTGTCGGCTGCGGGATCTATGATTTGGCGACGGCGGCCGAGTTCGGGCTGGCCATCGCCATCGCCAAGGGAACACCGGCCCATCCGCTCGTCGAACCCGAAGACCTGTACGACGCGCGGATTGTCGGCACGACCCCCCAAGCGGCCTCGTTCGGTATTCAGGTGGGCATGGCCAGCCGCGAGGCCGTCGAGTTGATGTTACAGGCAGAAGGAAAGGCAGAATCATGAGCAGTGTCAGCGCCCCCATCCAAGTCAAGAAGCTCGATCACGTGACGCTGATCGTCAAGGACCTGCAGCGCAGCCGGCAGTTTTATTGCGACCTGCTCGGCATGCAGCAGATCGACCGGCCCGGTTTTTCGTTCGACGGGAGCTGGTTTCAGGCCGGAACAACGCAGATTCATCTCATTTTGGAGCACGCGGATTCTCCGCCGGCCGGTGAAGACCAAATCCGGCAAAAACGATCGAGCCGCAATCGGCACTTCGCCTTCGAAATCGAAGACGGTCACGCCGCGGCGAAGGTATTCAAGGAGCGCGGTCTTCCACTCGTCTCGGGTCCGCAGGAACGTCCGGACGGGGTGGTGCAGGTGTTTGTTCGCGACCCGGACGGCCACGTTGTCGAACTCTGCTCGCCGCCTCGAGCCTAACGCGGCCTATCGGCCGCAGCTAAGATTCGAGAGTCAAGAGCGGAGAGCCAGACTCTATCGATGTCGATCTTTCTGGATCTCGACTCTCCGCAACATGCGCACGGTATGCAGATGTGACAAGGTGAGACTCTAATCGGACAGACAGTCTGGACGTCGGGAAAAATCTCGACTGGAAAGCAGTCCCCCGGTTCCCGTATACTTGATGACAGGGTCAAATCAGGCTGCCGCCGCAACGATTGATTTTCCGGTACAGGGCGGTTTGGCTGGATCGGCGAAAAAAACGGCGGGCGGCAACGGAGCGTTTCCGTTTGAACGGAGTCGATCAAACAGACACTGGTGCTCGTGAAACGGGATCGACTGAATGGCAAACGTGGCAAAAAAAGTGGTCGTGGGCTCAATGGCGGTCGCGGGGCTCGTGGCGATCGCGGCCGTCGTGGATATGATCGTGGGGATGCCGTTCTCGGGCAGAATCACGATGGACATCATGTTTGTGATCGGAGCCGGTCTTGTCATTTACATGGGCTGGGATTCTTACCAGGAGATGCGCTGAACGAGATTCGGCGAATGCGAGCCGGGTTGCGGCCGGTGTTCGCAACAGTGGGCTGACACCCACCGCTCGCCGTTTTTTACAAATCGAGGTCGTCAGCGAGGCCGGCCTCTTCCATGATCATGCGGTACCGCTCCGAGGCGTCCTTGCCGAGCAACTGCGAAAAGGTCCGGTCGGCATCTAACTGGCTTTCGATATCGACCCGCAGCAGCGTCCGGCTTTTTGGATCGAGCGTCGTCACCTTCAACTGATCCGAGTTCATCTCGCCCAGACCCTTGAAACGGTCGATCTCCGGTTTGCGGCCAACCGGCAGCGACGCCAAAATCTCCTCCCTGTGGGCATCGTCTTGGGCGTAGTAAATTTTGTTGCCGACCGAGATTTTGTAGAGCGGCGGCTGCCCGATAAAAATCCGGCCCTGGCGGATCAATTCTCGCATGTGGCGGAAGAAGAAGGTCAGCAGCAGGGTGCTGATGTGATAACCGTCGCTGTCGGCGTCCATCAGTAGGATGATGCGGCCGTATCGCAGGCGGCGAATGTCGAACTGGCTGCCGATGCCCGTGCCCAGTGTTTCCACCAAAGCGCTGATTTCCTGATTGTCCAGGATTTTGGAAACGCTCAGCGACTCGGTGTTGAGGATTTTGCCCTTCAGTGGCAGGACGGCTTGCGTCCGGCTGTTTCTTCCCAGCACGGTGGTGCCGCCGGCCGAGTCTCCTTCGACGATGAACAGTTCCGATTCCTCCGGTTTTCTGCTGCGACAATCGACCAGTTTGCCGGGAAGGTTGTTCTTTCGCGAGCCGGGCGATTTGCGGCGGACTTCGCTGACGGCCTGTCGGCTGGCTTCCCGCGCGCGGGCGGCCAGCACAATGCGGCCGATGACCGCCTCGGCAATCGACGGATTGTTGTTCAGCCACGTTTCCAAGCTGGGGCGGATGAGACCTTCGACCGACGCCGCCATCTCTGGATTGTTCAGTTTCTCTTTCGTTTGTCCCTGAAACATGGGGTCGGCGTGGAACACCGAGAGAATACCGACCACGCCTTCGCGAATGTCATCGCTGGTAACGTTCAGCCGCTTGTGCTTGATGTTGTGCACATCCATGTAATTGCGGACCGCCTTGGCAATCCCGGCGCGAAAGCCGCTCTCGTGGGTTCCGCCGGCGTGGGTGCGAATACCATTGACGTAGCTGCGGACCTGCTCGTCGGTCGCCTCGCTCCAGTTCAGGACAAGCTCGATTTTCGTTTGGCCGTCGTCGCGGCTTGCCGAAAATAACTGATCGTGGACCGGGGTCTTTTCACCTTCTTGGATCAGTTTGTCCAGGTACGCCGAAATGCCTTCCGGATGCGCAAACTCGGTCGTTTCCTTTTTCGCTTCATCGTGAAAGGTCAGCCGCAGTCCACCGTGAATGTAGGAGATGTCTTCCAGGTGCTGCCGGATGGTTTCGGCATTGAACTGTACGCGACGGAAGACCGCGTCATCCGGCCGGAAAAAGATTTTCGTGCCGTGACCGCGAAACGGTTTCACTTTTTTGACCGGGGTGGTCGGCCTGCCGCGCTTGTAGCGTTGCACCCATTCGTATCCGTCGCGATGCACGGTGGCCACCAGTTCGGCCGAGAGCGCATTGACGACCGAGGCACCAACCCCGTGCAATCCGCCGCTGCGGGTGTAGTTTTTGTCAGAAAACTTGCCCCCCGCGTGCAGCGTGGTGAGGATCACTTCCAGTGCCGACTTCTTGAGTTTGGGGTGCCTGTCGACGGGGATTCCCCGGCCGTTGTCCTGCACGCTGATCGAACAGCCGTCCCGGTGCAGGGTCACGCCGACACGGTCGGCTTCGCCGGCCAGAGATTCGTCGATGGCGTTGTCCAGAATCTCCCACAGCAGGTGATGCAGCCCGCGACTATCGGTCGCGCCGATATACATCGCCGGTCTGCGCCGCACCGCTTCCAGCCCTTCCAGGACTTCAATGTCCCTGGCGGCATAGCGGCTTTTCGACTGGTTTCGTGACGAATTGTTGGACTTCGTTGCGATTGACATGGTTTCCTGGTCGAGCCAGTTGGATGTCAGTATTTTGTCGGTGGCCGAACCCAAACTGGGCATGAGCCAGCGAAACGTGTCATTCATCCTCAATTTCCGCCCAATCGATCAGCTTGATGGGCGGCCGAATGATCTCGCTGAATCCGTTACGCATGCTGGTTTTGATTCCCTTACCGCCGCGCGAAGTGACGCTGTACTTCATTTGTCCGAAGCTGAGTGGCTTGCCGTTGTTGTTGATGACTTTCAGGCAGTCGCTGGGCCGGGCGAGCTGCACGGCCCCGAGCACGCGGTCTCCCTTTTCGAGCTTGATGCCCTTAACGCCGATGCCGGCCGCTCCCAGGACCGGAACCTCGTCGATCATGAAGTGCAACACACGGGCATTTTTGGTCGCCAGAAACATGCTGTCGGCGTCGTCAACCAGCTTCACAAAAACGACACTATCTCCGCGGCGGAGACGGCAGAACTTGCGGCCCAGCTTGGTCGAGGTCTGCCGGAACCCGCTGAAGGAGATACGCATCACCTGCCCCTGTTCGGTCGCGATCAGCAAGTAGGGTTTCGGCGTCGGTTGCCGGCGGACTTTCTTGTCTGGCGGAGTGAAGCGTGGATCGGTGGAGATAGCGGCCACGATGCCTGCACCATCGCTCAGCCGGACATACTTGGCCAGCGGGTCGCCGTACCCCGACGAGACGGGAAGCTGGTCAATCGGCAGCGTATAGGCCGCGCCGTCGTAGGCGAACAGCACGACGTTTTCGAGAGTGCTGCCCGGCACGACATCGAGCACGCGGTCTCCCTCGCGCACCCGGGTGCTTTCAATATTTTGCAGGCGGCCGACACGTTTGAGCCAGCCTTCGCGGGTGACGACGACGTTTGTGTTCTCGCGAATGATGTACGTCTGTGGGTCGTAGTCGGCAATCTCGTCAGACGAACCAATCCTAGTGCGGCGGCGGTCGGAGAACGTGACGGAGACTTCTTCAAGCTCTTTGCGGACGATTCCCCACAGCCGCCTGTTTGAGTTTAGAATCTCACCGATCCGCCGTGCCTCGGCACGCTTTTCTCTCAACTCTTTGAGAATCTGGTCGATTTCCAGTTGCGAGATTCGGTACAACTGCAATTCGAGCAAGGCAAAGGTTTGCTCCTCGTCTAGCGGAAACACCTTCAGCAATTTTTGTGCGGCATCCTGTTTCCCCTGACTTTTGCGGATGATGCGCAGTGCTTTGTCGAGACCTTTGAAGGTGACGGCGAAGCCTTCGAGAATGTGGATTCGCCGTTGCAGTTGACGCAGTTGGAACTCAAACCGCCGGCGGACCGTCTCGAAGCGGAAGTCGAGAAATTTCTGGAGCATTTCGTCCAGACTCAGCCGGGCCGGTACTATGGTCCCCTGTTCGCCGGGAATCAGACAGGTAGTGTTGAACGAGACGTTCTGCTCCAGATGCGTGTGCTTGAATAGATAGGCCATCACAGCATCGGGATCGGAACCGGGCTTCAGTTCCAGGACGATCCGCAAGCCGTGCTTGTCATCGGTTTCGTCACCGACCGCGACGAGCTGAGGGAGCTTGCGGCCCTCGACAATCTCGCCTAGATCGGCCAAAAGCGGTCCGGTCGAGACACCGTGTGGAACCGAATAGACTACGAGCCGGTCCGGTGTTTTCCGGCGGCGCTGCGTGTCGAACTTCCACTCGCCGCGGACTTTGATTGTCCCGCGACCCTCTTTGTAGGCCTTGGCCAGGGCACGGCGATCCGTGACAACCCGCCCCCCCAGCGGAAAATCGGGACCTTTGATGAACTTCATCAATTGGGCAACGGTCGCATCTGGGTGCTTGCTGAGATGCACGCAGGCTTTAATGACTTCATCCAGATTGTGAGGCGGGATGTTTGTCGCCATGCCGACCGCAATTCCCTGCGTGCCGTTGACAAGCAGATTCGGAAACCGGGCGGGCAGCACGATCGGTTCTTGACGGGTGCCGTCGTAGTTCGGCCGCATGTCGACCGTCTGGGACCTCAGTTCGCTCATGAGCTGTTCGGCGATGGACGTCAGCCGGGCTTCGGTGTACCGCGCGGCGGCATGCGGCAGACCGAGAATCGATCCGAAGTTGCCCTGTCCATCCACCAGCGGACATCGCTGACTGAAATCCTGCGCAAGCCGGACCAGAGATTCGTAAACGGCCCCTTCTCCATGAGGGTGATAGTTGCCGATCGTATCGCCGCAAATTTTCATCGACTTGCGCCGCTTGCTGTCGACCGTCAGCCGCAGCTCGTGGTACATGACGTACAAGATGCGGCGCTGAACCGGCTTTAGCCCGTCGCGAACATCCGGCAGCGCACGAGAGGTGACCACCGACAACGCATAGTTCAGGTAACGGCGGCGCGTTTCCTGGCTGATGGAGACATATTCAATGCGGTCGATGCTCCCCGATCCGTTGGAACGGGTGGCGGAACCCTCATCAGCGGAATCGCGATTCTGACTGCCGTTGGTCGGCGTATTTTTTCCAGTCAAGATTTCCTCCGGTCGGAGTCCGGCTTTGCAATCCCCCAGAACAAGAAACAGGCGGCCTCCGCGGGCTTGTGCGGCCTGCTATGCCACAAGTGGCTGCTCCAACGACGGCCGCGTCTTTCTGGGGGTGTCAATTTTGAGGATTCTTCGGATTTTTCAAGAATAATCGGCTGAAGCGATTGTAGCTGTCGTGTCGGTCGACTTTAAGGCTGTACGGGTTGTATCGCTTGCAGCGGCTATTGATTCGAAAAAACAGTCGGAAAGGTCACGGGGGGCAAGGAATAACTCATCGCAACGATCGATACCAGCCGAATTTCTACTACGAACCGTCAGAAACCAACTGGCGTCAACAAACAATCGTCAACCATTCCGTGCGTCCGCATCGCACACGGTCCAGAGAGGGATCCGATGCCTCGAGTTTCACTTCGTGCAGTTGTATTCGCGGTCATCCTGTCGGCGTGGACGCTGCAGGCGTCCGATGCCCAAGATATTAGAAATGGGGCCGCACCGCTGCTTCAGGCAGCGCCGCGGAGAGTTCACTGGCCGGCGAGCCCCAATGCCAAGTTCGGCGCGCCGATTCAGCGCGTTGGAAACATCTCAACGCCGGCACAGTTGGCACACTCACCGAAATATCCGCCGCGTCACATTCGTTCATTCGAGGTCGTGCAGGGCACGGTTTGGTCGGGAACGCCAAACGTTGCGTGTCATCAGTATCCCAACCTGCACGCGCCGCTGTACCCGACTCCGAAACCCAATATCCCGTATCAGACGGGGGCAACCATCATCACCAATCAGGCGCTGGCCCCCCACGAGATGCTTTATCCGCACAATTATCACGCCATGTATCCGCCCTTCTACTACAACGTGATGGTCACGCCGTTCGGCGTTTGGTCGTCCGATCATTGGAAACTGAGAGGAACCGTGGTCAAAGTCAAATATCGTTCGTACATCAGCCCGCTTGCCAAATTCATGCCTCCGGCTATCCGGTAGGGGGGTAACTGACCGGAATCGCCCGCTCTGCGATCCCGCCGGTCTTTCAAGCTGTGCTGAGATAAGTCTCCGTCTCCGGGAAATGGAACTCATGCAAAAGAATCGCAACAGAATTATCAACGTCGGCTTGTTTGCCGGCTCAATTGTCGCTCTTTCCGGTCTCGCCCTGCAGGCGGAAGACGGGGCCGGCGAGGGCGTCGTCAGAATTAGCGACGTTTCTGGGGGCGTGTATTCAACCGGCCACGTGTCGGCACATTCGAACATAACGTACGCCGAATCGTTCGACCACACCGCTGGCGGGGTCTGTGTCTGCGAAGCTTCGGCTTGTCGTTGGCCGGCCTTGTCCAGACGACGATCGCGCGGGATTTTCGGATGGAAACCCTTCGCCCCCTTTGCCGGCCTCGATCGCATGTGGAAACGGACGTCTGGCCATGTGGGCCACTATGGCCTGAATTACGCTGGAGACCCGACTTATCTCGACCGCCGCGACGGCTCGATCTACTCGGCAGCGGGCTACGGAGCGCCGCTCGCCGTGCCGCTGGCGCCGAATGTTTCTCACACGTACAATTACGGCTGGGGGCTTCCGATGAGCCGGTTGACTCCAGTTTCGACAGTGTCTCATAGGTAATCGAGAACCGTTTTACCGCTGCCATTGTCTTGTTTT
>CAUZTK010000056.1:0-15556 GCA_963582395.1 Planctomycetota bacterium
GGTTTCGATAACGATCCCCAAGCTCGAGCGGCTGGCCGTTCTTGAAGTAGAGCTGCCGAGAGGCCGGGTCAGTTCCCAAATGTTCCGCAGCCTTGAGAAGTGAATCCGCGAATTGTCCGCCGACATCGAAACCTTCCCTGGCCAAACCGATAGCAGGAGCCACAACTTCAGCAAACTTTTTGGTGCCGTAGCGGTCTATCGCGAGTTGCAGCCCGGCCAACGTGCCCGGAACACCGGCCGCCAACCACCCGTAGTAGTTACTCTGACCAGGGACTTGGCCCGTCGCATCAACCCTGAACATGTCCGAGCGGGCAGCCTGGGGTGCGATTGAGTTGGCATCGATGCAACTGACGTGGCCGTCGGCTAAGGCAAGCGT
Source organism: Planctomycetota bacterium (assembly GCA_963582395.1). Classification (GTDB taxonomy): domain Bacteria; phylum Planctomycetota; class Planctomycetia; order Planctomycetales; family Planctomycetaceae; genus CAUZTK01. The sequence goes on from CAUZTK010000056.1 coordinate 377, forward strand.
TAAATGTGCGCCGTAGCCCCCGATGCCGCAGGAAGCCGGTTCCACCACGGCCGCGCAAAGGGCCGCAGCGACCACCGCGTCGATGGCGTTGCCACCTTGAATCAGTATGTCGTGTCCCACGCGCGCCGCTGTCGGAGCTCGTGCCGACACGACAGCGCCTCGGTCACTTAGGACTGCGTCGTTGGTAGATGCCATCGGTCGAGCGACATTCCTCAAGTGTTGTGATTGTTGACTTCCCAATCGCCGGAGATTTCTCCATTTCCATGACAGCGGCATTGAGCCCAGATGTCAACAGAAACGGCGTCTCCTTTCATCCTCTCGACAACTCGTGGTATCATCTTGCAGAGACACAAAAACCAGGATCGAAATAATAAAGTCGAACTGAAAACAATGGCTGTCACAAATGACTGTTCGCCGGCGGTAAGTCATGGCTGTGTGGTCGGCGGTAGGCAAGTCCCCAACGAGCTCATCGGTGAGTTGCAAGATAGCTCGAGCGTAAACGATGCACGCGAGTTGCAGCGGCGTTTGGCCGACGATGGCTACATCTTGCTCCGTGGCGGGCTTGACAAGAGCGAAGTGCTAACCGCACGTGAGGAAGTGTTTTTGCGGCTGATCGAAGTTGGTGAGATCAAGCCGCCAGCGATCCAAGGGATCGCAACCGGCCAAAGCCGGCGGCGTGAACTTGTGGATGACCTAATCGAATTCTGGCGATCCGTCAGCGAAGGTTCGGCGCTGCGGCAGGTCAGCCACGGTCCGCGAATCCGGGCCGCCATGCAGACGGTTTTCGGCGAACCGGCGCGGCCACAAGACTACCTGTGGTTGCGTCCCCGACCGGTCGGTTGGTCGACCGGACTCCATTACGATCACCCGTTTTTCGCTCGCGGGAGCCGAAAGGTCCACACCGTTTGGATTGCGCTGGGCGATATCCCCTTAATCGACGGCCCATTGATGTTGGTGGAAGGATCGAACCAATTTCTGGACTTGATCCAACTGCTGTCTGACAAAGATGAAGAATCCAACAGTTCTCCTGCGGCGGCAAATCAGGCGGCTTTCGATGGCGAGTGGAGCCAAGACGCCATTGCTTTTGTCCGGCAACGTAACACACGATTTCTGACAACAGAATTCTTCGCGGGCGATGTCCTGGTTTTTGACATGAAGACCATCCACGGTTCGCTGGACAATCACTCGCCCATCGCGCGCACTCGTTTGTCGTGTGATGTCCGCTATCAGCCACGCTCCGATCCCCTTGACGAGAGATACTTCGGCCCCAATCCGACCGGCGCAAGTGGCCGTGGATACGGAGACATGAACTCGTGCAAACCGTTGACCGAAGTGTCATGAAGCTTTAGCCCGGATTTTTCATGAGGCGATCCTGAACTCGCGCAAGCAAAGTGGTGAAAATGCGTTGCGACTATCTTGCTCAAAACGCCGCGCATACAAGCACGAAGCGCAAGCGAGTGAGTCCATGCCGTGCACACTCGCTTGCGCTTCGTGCTTGTATTAGTCAAGCAAACACCTCATGAATAATCCAAGTTAGTGATTCAGGATCATTCCCATGGATCGACGCACGTTTTTGCAGCAGGCGACAGCGCTGGGGCTTACGGTCGCGACACCAGGCTGGCGGCGAGTGCTGGCGGTTCCCATTCCATCGGCTGAAATCAGCGGGCACGTTGTTGCGGGAAAACAACCGCTTTCCAGTGTGCGCGTCTCCGACGGATTTCGTGTGGCCCGCACCGATGCCGCGGGACGGTTTCAGATCAAAGCCGGGCCTCAAAGCGGGCCGTTCCTGTTCGTCACCATACCGCAAGGATACTGGACCGATCGCTTTTTTATTCCGACCGCGATGGCCGTCGGGCACTCGCCCGTCTTTTGGCTCAGCAAGACCGGATGATCAGACAATAACCGCGTGCTCTATATCACCGACGTTCATCTCGGCCGGGGGAAGGCGGGGCAGTCGTTGAAACGGTTGAAAGCGACAATCGATGAGATCAACGGAATGGATCCCTTGCCGGCCCTCTGCTGGATGGGAGGCGACATCTCGCTACAAAACCGAGCCGGACACCAGTATGTCGAACTCATGAGTCAGTTGAAATGCCCAGTGCGTAACGCCGTCGGCAATCACGAGATGCTGGTGGACCAGTCCAACCCGCGTGGCGAGTTCAAGCAACTATTCGGACCGACGTACTATTCCTTCGACGTTGGCTCGGTGCATTATGTCACCCTTGATGGTTGTCGGGTCAATCGAAAGCTCAGCGGCTACAAGAACGTCGAAGGGCTGATCTCCCCGCGCGAGTTCCACTGGCTGGGCGAAGATTTACGCCACGTTTCCGACGGCATGGTGACGGTTGTGGCCATTCACATTCCGCTGGTTTCCGACTATCCCCAACGGCGCGGCACCACAGCTAAGCAGGCTTCCTACTGGGTGATTCAGAATGCAGAGGAAGTTGTCGAGTTGTTGTCCAGGCACGACGTCCCGCTGGTGTTGCAGGGACATTTGCATGAGAACCAGCGGACGCGGCACAAGGGAATCGAGTTCGTCGAGTCGATTAGTGTGTGTGGCACCTGGTGGAAGTCAGCCGAGGGAAAACGTGAAGTCGGTGTCAGCGGCGAGCCGCGCGGCTATCGAATTCTCGACGTTGACGGCGGCAGAATCACTCACCGTTACCAAAGCAGTGCCGAATCGAAAGTTGACGCGATCGGCGAAATCGTGGGCCGACCGAAACGGCTCGCGGCCGGAAAAGTCTCAACTCTGCAGGTGAATATCTTCGACGCGACCACCCGGGCCAAAGTCTTCGCCCGCATCGATGACCGATCCCTCCAACCGCTGAAACCGTCGGGAAGTTCGGTCTATTTTGCCGATCTTGAACCAGCCCATGATTCCTGAGGCAGTTCTCGAAGCCGGCAAACATCGACTGACAGTTCGAGTCGAAGAACCGGGCCAAAAGGCGCAGACGTTTACGCACACAGTCCAGGTCTGATTCCATGACTGAGGAACGACCTTATTTTGCGATTACTGCGTCTTTCCGCAGGGGATGAGTTTTGGTCCACTATGCCGCAAGCTGTGGTTGAGTCGAGAGATTTCGTAAAGGACTAATACCGAATTCGCAGGCCATCGTAGGCGAGTTCGACGCCGTCCGGCAGGCGGGCGTTGGTTGTTTCGTAGTCGAGTCGATGTGACACGTGCGTGAAGTAGGCCCGCCGGGGCTTGAGCCGTTCGACCACTTCCAGGGCCTGCCCGAGACCGAAGTGCGTCGGATGCGGTTCTTCGCGAAGTGCATCGAGAACCAGCACGTCGAGGTCTTTCAGGAACGGCCAGGTTTCGTCCGGAATGCGGCTGACATCGGTACAAAAGGCGACGTCCCCGATACGAAATCCGAGCACCGGAAGATGTCCGTGCCACAGACGAATCGGTTGCAACGTGACTCCCAAGACATCGAACGGTTCCATCCCGATTTGACGAAACTCCAGCCGAGGCACGGCAAATTTGTGTACGTTCGGAGACGGTTTCGAGAATGCGTAGCCGAACGAGGTGCGGATTTGTATTTCGGTTTCACGCTCGCAGTACAGCAACACAGGGGCATCGAGACGATGTCCGCAGATGCGCAGATCGTCCAGGCCGAAGATATGGTCGGCGTGGCTGTGAGTGTAGACGGCCGCACGAATTAGCGGAATCTTCTCGCGAACCAGTTGCAACCGCAGTTCCGGTGGCGTATCGATGAGGAACGTACCCGCAGGTGCCTCGACGGCGACTCCGCTGCGGGTTCGTTGATTGCGCGGATTCGTCGATGTGCAGACCTCACAGTCGCAGCCGATCATCGGCACACCGACGCTGGTTCCGGTCCCCAGCAGAATTAGTTCACGTTCGGCGAGTGGGGAGTCCATCAGGCTCAGGCAGTCCAGATCAGAAATCCGAAATCCGGGATTTGAAACTACCCAAACTGTAAACGATTTGCCGTCAAACCCGAATGGTCTGCCTGATATTTCCCGCTCAAGCGATTCGCCGCGTGGCGTGTGGGGGGCTGGTGAAAAGCGTCATTTCACCTGAGGCTGCCGAGGTCGTGGTGTCGTTGTGGAAAACGGCTCGCAAATAGAAATTTTACTCTTTGCAGACTTGTTGGGCCGAAACATCGATCCGTGTGATGGCGACGGGGCTGGCAGCAGGCGGACGATCAGAACCCGTCACCGGGATCGCCGCAGACCTCAACACGCACCGTCGCAAACTTGCAATCCCCTCGACTGCCGGTCCATACTCAACTGAAAACCACAATTACGCAGCTTTCAGTGAAAGGGGTCGAAGATGTATCGAGGATGGTGGACTGTGGTTGTTATTCTGACGTGTCTTCAGTTTCCATTATCGGCATTATCTAGCGATCGCGCCGACGAAAAACTAACCGCGACCGCCTTTCGCGGAGCGCGGATTCTGACCGCAGCCGGGAAAGTGTTCGATCCTGGCACACTGGTTGTTGAGGGTGGCAAAATCGTCGCCGTCGGGCCGGCCAATGAAGTCGCTCTTCCCTACGGGGCGAAGCTGCGTGACCTGAGCAACAAGGTGATCATTCCCGGGCTGATCGATACGCATTCGCATCTTGGTGTTTACCCCCGGCCTCGGGTTCCCAGTCATAGTGACGGAAACGAGATGACCGGGCCGGTTCAGGGCATCGTACGGGCCCTTGATTCGCTCAACCCGTTCGATCCCGGCATCAAGATGGCCAACGCCGGCGGCCTGACAACCGCCAACATTATGCCCGGCAGCGGAAACGTGATCGGCGGGCAGACCATCTATGTCAAGCTGCGTGGTTACACGCCCGAGCAGATGTGGATCGCCTCGGAAAAAGTCTACGGCGGGCTGAAGATGGCTAACGGCGAAAACCCCAAGCGTTCTTACGGAAGCAAGGGAAAAGCACCCGGTACGCGGATGAAAGTCGCCGCCTTGCAGCGAACCGAGTTCATCAAGGCACAGAACTATCAACGGAAATGGGACCGCTACCGAACAAAGCTGGCTGCCGGAGAATTGGCCGATTTTCCTGACGTCGATCTGAGTTTGCAGCCGCTGGTCGAAGTGCTGGAAGGGAAACGGACCGTCCACTTCCACACGCACCGAGCCGACGACATTCTGACCGTGTTGCGGCTGAAGAAGGAATTCGGCTTTGAGCTGTTGATTCAGCACGGGACCGAGTCGTACAAGGTTCTCGATGAAATTGCGAAAGCTGGTGTGCCGGTCTCGATGACCATCGTCGACAGTCCCGGCGGCAAGGCGGAAGTGGTGGACTTCATCGAGCAGTGCGGGGCAGAGATGGCTCGGGCCGGCATCAAGGTGCTGGTCAACACAGACGACCCGATCACCGAGAGCCGCTTCTTCCTGCGAACGACGGCGACGGCGGTCCGCGGGGGTCTCTCGGAAGAGTTGGCGCTGAAGGCGATCACGCTGTACTCGGCACAAGTGATGCACCTGGAGCACCGTATCGGATCGCTGGAAGCAGGAAAGGACGCCGATTTCGTCATCCTGAGTGGTCCGCCTTTCAGCATCTACACCCGGGTGCTGGAAACGTATATCGACGGAAAACAGGTCTTCGAGTTAGCGAATCAAAGACAACGTCGCTACCAAACTGGTGGTTTTGCGGTGGCTGACCGGTCGCTGTTGCCGAAGCCGAAACCGCTCCTCAAGCCGCCGCCGGCTGGCGAGCCGCCGTCCATTCCCAAAGGATCATCGAAACCGACGGTCGAAAGCCGTTCGGTGGTTGTGTTGGCGGGTCGTCTGCACACCGTTGCCGGCGGGACGATCAGCGAGGGAGCGGTGTTGGTCGAGGACGGAAAAATTGCCTGGGTCGGGCCTCGCAAGGACCTCGATTTCCCAAAGGGTGTGCCGGTCGTTTCGGCGGCGGCTGTGACGCCCGGACTGATCGATGCACACAGCGTGGTCCCCTTGGCCGGCGAGTACAACATTCCCGCCGACCAGGACGCCGACGAGCGCAGCGATCCCAATCAGGCTGACGTACGAGTTACCGACGGTTTCAACCCGGCCGAGCCGTTGATGCAGTTCCTGCTTTGGCAGGGGATCACGGTCATTCACGCCTGTCCGGGGCGGGCCAACGTCATCGGCGGCATGACCGGTGTGTTCCGCACGCAAGGCCGCAACGTCGAAGCGATGACCGTCCACTTCCCGCAGGCGATGTTGTTCAACCTCGGCAGCTTGCCCAAGCAGACCTACAAAGACAAAAAGCCGAGCACACGGATGGGGACGGCCGCGCTGATCCGGGCGGCCCTAACCGACGCCGCCAATTACGTCCGCAAGCAGCAACAGACAAAAGAGGCCGATTCGCCGCCGGATCGAAATCTGAAGCACGAAGCGCTGGCCATGGTACTGCAGAGAAAGGTCCCGGCGATGTTTTGCGCACAGCAGGCCGACGACATTGGAACGGCACTACGGATCATGCGGGAGTTCAAGCTCAAGGGCATGATCGCGCTTGCCGCCGAGGGCTATTTGATCCGCGATCAACTGCAGGCCGCCAATGTGCCGGTCATTGTGCACCCGACCATGCAGCGCGTTGGCGATCTGGAAACGTACAACAGCTTTCTGGGGAATGCGGCCGCCCTTTCCGATGTAAAGATTCGTGTGGCCATTGGCAGCGGCGTTGAGGGGTACGTCCCGAAGACACGCGTCGTCCGTGGAGAAGCGGCCATCGCCGCCGTGTACGGATTGGGATTCGAGGGCGGGCTGCGGGCAGTCACGCTTGATGCGGCGAAGATTCTCGGAATCGACGATCGGTTCGGCAGTCTGGAAGCAGGCAAAGCGGCCGATTTGGTCTTATACGACGGAGATCCGTTTGAGAACGCGACCCACGTGACGAGCGTGTTTGTAGCTGGCCGGCTGGTATTCGACCGGCAGACGCAGCCGCCCATTCCGTTAGCGCGGCGGTTCTTCTACTCGACCCGTGAGATCCCCTGTTGTCTGGGGTGGTAAGGAAGCCGGCACAGGAGCACGACGTTGACATGAATCTGATCAATTTTGCAGCATCCAAAATCCAAAATTCCTCTCCCTCTCTCTATCTCCCCATCTCTCCCTCGGCCTGCTCTTCGTAGAAGCGTCGTTCCAGTGGCCGTAGTTTCTCTCCGACAACCTGCTTGACCCACGCGGCGTGGACCTCAACCATGTCGTCCTCGCTTAATCTCCAGTCGATTGGGGAACGGCGAAGCTTGCCGATCAATTCATACAGACAGAGTGCCACGGCCACAGAAATATTGTAGCTTTCGGTGAAGCCGAACTGCGGTACCCGGACAAAGCCGTCGGCCATCTGCATGGCCGTCTCCGAGAGCCCTTCGAGTTCCGTGCCGAACAGGAGCGCAGTTTTCGGTTCCATATCAACGTCGGCCAGGTTGGTTCCCTCGCCTCGAGGCGAGGTGGCGAGAACCCGGTAGCCTGCTCCCCGCAGAAAATCGATGCAGGCGGCCGTGTTTTGGTCGCCGTCATGGAAACGATGCAGCGTCAGCCACTGTGCGCCGCCCAATGCAACATCATCATTGATGCTGAACTCGTAACGGTTTTCGACAATGTAAACATCCTGGATCCCGAAACAGTCGCAGTTCCGCAGGCAGGCGCTGGCGTTCTGCGACTTAAACAGGTCTTCCAGCACAACGGTCAGATGCCGCGTCCGCTCGCGGACAATTTTCTTGAACAAGCCAAGCTTGTGCTCGCTGACAAACTGGGACAGGAACTCGATGAGTTCCGGATTCGTTGAGTCGTCCGCTGGCATGAAAGCAGCTCATTCGGCAATTAGGGGTGTTCGGCGGCAGACGACGGCTCGGGCTTTGCCGTCCACTCTCGCAAAAATCAGCACCACCGGCTTGTCGCCCGACAGCGGCAACTTGCGGCGGACCGCGTCGGGCTGAATGGGAATGTGACGACATTTGATTTCAACCTGACCGAAATCCGATTGGCGAAAAAACCGGCGAATTTCCCGCTGGTTGTTCGGCAGTTCTGCCAGCACTTCGAACCTTCGCACAAACGGCGAATCAACTCGGCGTGGGGACGTCAGATATTCTTCGGCCGCGTCGAGCCGATGCAGTCCCAGACGTTCCGCCAGTAGGTCGAGAAGTCCTGCCCTGACAATCGCCGGGTCGGGATCAAAAATGTACCGGTCCAGCGGCGCGAAATCGGCGATCGTTTCCAGCGGATCGCCGGCCAGCGATTCTCCCGAGGGCAGCACTGTCGCCCGCCAGACTCCGGACGCCGCTAACTCGCCGAACCAAATGGTCGCCTCCTTGCACTCGCCCCGTAAACTGACCAGCTCGATTTCGACGTCGGTGAACTTGCCCGCGAAGTTGCTGGCCGGACTGAGTTTGACGGCCCCGCCGGAACACTCCTGCATGATCTGTCGCAACGCATCGAGCCGGGGGACGTAATCTTCTAAGCGGACCGATCGCCGCTGCCCGCCGGCGCGGCGGTCGGGATCGACATGGACCAGTCCATTCTTAACGACCATCCGTTCGACGTCGGCACAAACCAGTTGCAGATTCGACTGCACGCCGTACACCTCGGCATTCCATTTCGCCCGCAGGCAAGCGGCCGAGTTCACGTCGACCCCAATCACTTCGCCGCGACCGGCTAGGGCGACGGCGTCGGAGCCGATCCCCGTGCAGAAGTCCCACACGCGCCCCTGAAAGCGTTTCGCTTTGTGACGGGCCACCGGTTCCGCAGTCGCTTGCTCCAATCCGCTGCGGTCGAACCACATTCGGTCGGCCCGCGTAAACTTCGAGACGGCCTTCAGACGCAGTTCGGCGAGGGTCATCGCAGCCCGCACGACGCCCTCGGAGAACTCTCGCCGTAGACGCCGCTGAAGCGATAGCTCCGGATCACAACTGTGGCAAATCAGATCGAAGATTCGATCCGACCGCCGTAGTGTCCTTAACAGGTTGCATTCGTCGTCTAAGCGGTTCGTCATTGTGACCCGAAAATGTTGGGCGCCTAAGCAACCGGACTGCTCCTGTGCTCCCAGAAACGTAGAAGTCCCTTTCAAAATTGTCACGACGTCTGTCCCTAATGCAAGCAGACGTCGGAATTGCAAACGGTCCGGGACGCGACTAGAGTGGAAACGAGGTCCCACATCCTCAGCAAACCACCGCCGTGAGCCGGTCGTTTCATTCGGTGGTTGTCACACCGATGGGCTGCCGCCCGCCGCCCACGTGAGTCATTCGGGTCGTTCGATGCACATTCCCGACGGAATTCTAAGGCCGGAAGTCTGTGCCGTCACCGGTGCGATCTCAATGGCTGCTGTGGGGTACAGTCTGCACAAACTGAAAGGTTCACTGGCCGACCGCGCGATCCCGATGACCGGAATGATGTCGGCACTGATTTTCGCCGGCCAAATGGTGAACTTCCCGATCGGATTACCGGTCTCGGGCCATATGATCGGCGGCGTTCTGGCAGGCGTGATTCTGGGTCCCTGGGCCGGTTGTTTGTCGTTGACGCTGGTGTTGATTGTGCAGTGCGCCTTGTTTGCCGACGGCGGTCTCATGGCGTTAGGTGCCAACGTGTTTCACATGGGTGTCGTGGGATCGATGGGAGGCTATGCCGTCTATTCGGCTCTGCGACGACTCCTGGGCGATCGCACTTTCGGAACGGTCGTCGGCTCGGTTGTCGCATCGTGGTTGACTGTGATGGCGGCGGCTGCTCTTTTCTGCGCAGAGTTCTGGCTGTCCGTCTGCCTGGAGTACTGGTTGGCTCCCGTTGCCGCAGACCACCTGAAGAATTTCGACTTCGCAAACCTGTTCACCCTAATGGTGGCGTTGCATTCATTGATCGGAATCGGCGAGGCGCTGATTACGGGAAGTGTTGTCCGTTTCGTCCTGGCACAACGAGCCGATCTGATTTATGTGTCCGCTGCCCCGTCCGGTCTTTCGCAGGACGTCGTTCGAGGTGTGGGACGATTTGTGACCGCCGGTGTGGTTTGCGGGTTGGCCGTCGCCGCGTTTCTGGCTCCCTTTGCGTCCGGTCAGCCCGACGGATTGGAAGCGGTCGCAGAACAGTTGGGCTTCGCTGAACTCGAATCGGATCCGCAGCTCTCTTTGTTAAAAGATTATCAGGTCCCATTGCCTTTCGCCAACTGGGAACAGACGGCCGGCTGGCAAAAGCTATCGGTCTCGCTGGCGGGAATTCTTGGCACTGCCGCCGTGTCGATCATCGCCCTGACCCTCGGCCGAACTCTCCGAGGAAAGTTGAAGGATGAAAGTTGAAGGATGAAGGGCAAAGGATGAAGGTTGAAGGCGCTGGGCATCTAAACTTTTGTCTGTCCTGTTCAACCTTCAACCTTCATCCTTCCTCCTTCAACCTTGTAACGTAGAGTCATGTCGAGTCATTTTCTGGATCGTTACGGGCGATCGAAATCGCTATGCCATATGCTGCCGGCTCGGCTGAAGCTCCTGCTGACGCTGGCCGTTGTGCTGACCGGAGCCCTCGTGCCGATCGAATTCTGGCCCGTACACGGCATCTTGGCATCGCTTGTGTTCGCCGGTCATACGTTGGCACGGATTCCCATCGTTTACCTCGTCCGCCGGCTGTCGATCTTTCTTCCCATGGTTGTGCTGCTGTCCATTTCGCTGCCGGCCTTCGAGGGGTTTGCCTCGGCATCGGGCTGGAGGCTGATGGCGGCCATCCTTGTTCGCAGCACTCTGGCATTTATCGCCACGTTGTGGCTGGTCAACGTCATGCCCTTCGATCAGTTGTTGGTGACCATGCGCAAAATGTGGGTGCCGGACGTGCTCGTGGCCATGCTCTCGTTTATGTACCGCTACATTTTCGTTTTGTGGGACGAGCTGGATAAAATGCGGACCGCTCGTCGAGCACGGTCCTTCGGCGGCGGAGGACGATGGTTACACTGGAAGACCTCGGTCCAGTTGATCGGCATGCTGCTGATCCGGGCCCTACAGCGGGCCGAACGAGTACACGGGGCCATGCTCTCGCGCGGTTGGGACGGCCGTGTCAGAACGCTCGAGTAGTGGTCTGATCGCTTTGTATCCGCGCTGAAATAAGTTGGTTACTCTCTGTGCCCAAATCCGAAACAAATTCAAAACACTAATGTCAAAAACCCCCAACAGACTGAGGTTTTTGACATTTGAGATTAGAATTTCGAATTTCGTTTTTCCGACCTTGTGAAATTGGTCAACTTATTTCTGCGCAGATCCTTTGTATTGCGAGGTCGCTTGACTGAACAGCTTCGATCGGAAGGATGATCTTCACGTCGAGTCCACCAGCGGCGCATCCTGCCATGCCGAGACTTCGGAAATCCCTTTGACGGCGGCGGCAATCTGGACCACCAGTTCTTCGGCGCGGGAAGCCGGCGTCCCGGTGAATTTCGCCAGGTGGATCATCGTCACCAGTTCGCGGACCCAGGCCAGGGTTCCCATCAGGTCGTCTCGCAGGCGACGGCGGATATCCCGCAGCCGTTCAATATTCTCCCGATAGGTCTGCTAGGTGTGGCGGATGCGTGCCTCGGAAGTCTGCTTCAGTTTTTCCATCGAGGCGCTGCGGTTTTCCTCGTCGCTTTGCGTATCCAGCAGAAACTCTGGTTGTGCCAGTAGTGCATCGAGTTCGCGGATGCGGTCGGCCTGCAGATGCCAGGCGGCCCGCAACTCGGAAAATCGATAGTCGTCGCGCGCCAACACGCATTCGGCCCATCCGTCCAGACTTTTCAGGGCGGATTCGAGTTCGGCCTCAACCTGATGGATCGAAGCGACCATCTCGTCGCGCGGCGCCGGTTCGGTCATTTCAGTTTGCGACGTCTGGGACGATGCAGGTGGTCGTTGCAGCAGAATTGGCACATAGAGCGGCCAGAAGAAAACCGACGATGATATGCGGAAAACGAGTTCACCCGATGATGCCTGATCGTCAGCCAGCAACACCGCGACGGCCACGCCGATTCCGACCACAAGGTAAAAGATCAGCGTTTCGGTCAATCCCATGCTTTAGCCCTCCCGTGTTGCAATTCCGAGGATTCACTGCTCCGCGGCCAGTTGTTGCTTGAGGTCTGCCAGCTCGGTTTCGACCGTGAAGTCGACATTCTCGCTGTGCTGGAGGGTGTCGGCGACTCCGGTCAGTTCGAGGAATGCATCGGCTTCGGACTCCGCCTGCTCGACTTTTCGCGACATACGGTCGAACTTTCCGAAGGCGGCATCGTCGATGATCACGCCGTTGACATTTTCGGCGAGTTTGCGTCTGGCGTCGGCGGCCCGTTTGCGGGCGATGAGCGTCAGATGTTTGCGGCGGTCCTCGGTCAGACGGACACGCAGCCCGTCAATATGCCGCCTCAGTTTTTGCGCTGCCGTCTCCGCCGCCGAATGCTGGTCGACCAAAGCGTCCGCGAGTTTTATGTTCTCGGATTTTCGGTACAGTGCGCGGCGGGCTGCGTCGTCGTCTTGCTCTCGAACCGCCGCTTCCGCCTTCTGTTGCCACTGCTGGCCTTGACGGCGGTTTTCTCCGAGCTGCCTGGAGATCAGCCGTTCGTTGGCAATCACTCGGGCCGCGTCGTGCATTGCCGACGAGATGGCCGATTCTATCTCCGAAATCGCCTGTCCGAGCATCTTTTCAGGATCTTCGAACCGTTCGACTATTTCGTTCAAATTGGCCGAAAGAATGTCGTCCACCCTGCCATCTCCGTCGCTTCGAGGGCGTTTTTCAGCCCGGTTGGACAGAACCAGATCAGTCTCTCGTCTGGATGACGCAGCACGTCGACGATGGCCGTCAACTGCGGCCAGACGTGCGCTGATCTGAGCACAATCGTCATCGACACCCCGAAAAAAGTGAACGCAATCAGCGAGATCGCCAGCAGATTCGTCACCAGTTCCGGCTGGCGGACTGGATTACGAATGAGTCGATGCAGCCGGGGGCGATTTTTGAGAATCAGCTCGACATGCCCGATCATTCCCGGACGTTTGACGGACTCGAAGAACTGTTCATCCTCTGCCGATCGGCAGAATTCGTTTTATGGTCGGTTTGGCTCGCCGTGACCGCGGGCTGCAAGTTCAGCCTCTTCAAGGCCGGCTTGTCTGGATTCGTCCTCATTCATGTTCGCTGGTTGTGCTCTGACGGCTTCCGGAAAAATCGGTTGGGCTTGGAGATGCCGTTGTGGTGATAACCGGTAGGTGCCCAGCCGGCATTAACGGTGTCAGGTGATGCTGAACCCCAACAACCCGAAGAAATAAAATAGCTCACAGCCAATGATGCCGACCAGCATCAACCACCACGTCGGTGTGCTGCCCCGCTGCGGATCCAGCCGGCGCATCACGCGGTTGAAGACGTCGATCATCGCCACGCCGACACCGGCAAACACCACCAGATTGATCAGCAGAACAAAACCGGGATGGGGCACCGCAGAAGCGAAGAACCAGTTGACGGGAATCGAGGCAATCATCGCCAGTCCTCCCCAGCTAACCGTCACCAGTGCCGCTAGCAGAGTGCTGCTGGCCGAGAGCCGCGAGCCCGACAGGCTGTTGAGGATATAATGCCGGCAGTGGGATCGCCCACGCCAAACCGGCTGCTACCGTGCAGGCCATCCCCTTGTAGAGGATATCGCCGGCGTCTTCGACCAGAATGCCCATCGTCATGCCGTAGGTTGTCGTACCTAGAACCGCCGTGGCCCACAGCGATCCCCAGACCCACCAGCGGTACTGGATCTCACCGCTGTTCCAGCTTGCGGCAAACGCTTCCGGGTCGTGCAATGCCAGGCCGACGTGTGTCATTCCCGATTTTAACTACTCGCGGAACATGTTTTGTTCTCCCTACACAAAGGACCGGTTCAGATGATTGACCGCAGGCCCGATCGGTTGTTAACCAGAAAATTGTCCGGTTCCAAAGCAAGAGTTCGAGAACCGGGAAAGTCGTGGAATGCCCGCCGTGGACGGCTCGGTTGAACAATGCCCCAGGGAAATCTAACTCGGATTATTCATGAGGTGTTCGCTCGACTGATACAAGCACGAAGCGCAAGCGAGTGTGCACGGCATGGACTCACTCGCTTGCGCTTCGTGCTTGCATGCGCTGCGTTTTGGGCAAGATAGTCGCAACGACTTTTTATCACTTTAGCTTGCGCGAGTTGAGGATCGCCTCATGAATAATGCGGGTTAACCTTGATGCCCACACGGTTACGGCAACCAATTTGACCGATTCTCGAAACTCTCGAAAACCCCATTATATACTATAAAACAAATGGTTTTTGCACTTCTCGGCATTCAGCCAAAACGTCTCGTAACGTGCCAAAACGAGCGGTTAGAGTAGTAAATACTACTTGCAATTTCGCTGCACATCGAGGTTGGTGACTGGGGTAGGGCCAGTAGCCCGTAGCATCACCGTAGAGGCACGAGAATCCCCTGTAACGGCCTTCGGGTGGGTCAGGTGACTCCCACTTGGCCTGAGACGTCTACGAGACGAAAGGGTTTCTGGAATCTTCTTGCTTTCGGAGAGCCAAAACAGAGAATCAGGGGAGTACGTTGTCACGAATGGGGGCGTGACCGATGCTTGAATGGATATACGAAGAAGTTGTTATTGCGTTCCGCCATCGGATTACCTATCTAATCGGAAAGCTCATCCTGATTATGATCACATTCGGCTACGTAAGGGTTGGGAACGCTTGCAGTGGTAAATGTGTGGTCTCCGACAATACTGCCAAAGTCGTGGGTGCCGTAACATCGCTCGTCACGGCAATCGCAATTGTGGTTGCAACTTTTGCCACCTAACCGGCATCTTGTCGATGCCATAGGTGGGTCCACCGCGTTGCTTGAGACTGATCCGTAAGTCCGCTTCGTTCATGGCGGCGTCGTTTGTGCGAACCCGTTGGGCGAAGGGCCAATTCACTGATGCGTTACACACGCTGGCCCAGTCTACTGAGCGTCGACTGGCAATTCCAACAGATAGGCCTTGTTGTCGTTGGCGGTCACCACCAGGCGTTTGCCGTCACCCGAATAGCAGGCCGAATAGAGAACAATCGACAAATCGCGGGTGAAAACTACTTGGCCGGCAGCCACGTCCCAGATGTTGATGCGGCCTGAGTAACCAGCCGTAAGCAGGCGATTACCCTTCGGATTGAACTGGACGCGGTAGACGTCGTCCTTGTGGCCTGAGAGTACTTTTTTCGGATCGGCTTGGGCAATGTTCCACAGGTAGACGTTTCGGTTCTCTCCCAAACCGACACCGCC
>CAUZTK010000057.1:0-15440 GCA_963582395.1 Planctomycetota bacterium
AAGAGCAAACTCCGCGTCGCGTTTCGCAAGAACCGGCAGAAACGCGCTCGTCGTAAAGACTTCGGCTGCGAGATTGATCACGAAAACGGCGATGCCGAAGACCTCGTGGTCTCCGAACGACTTTCCGGCAAGGGTGACCTGACCCGTCATCGCACGGTGATCGGCCTTGTTGGCGACTCTGAAAACGAGTTGCTGCTCGACGTCGACGAAGCCCGCTGCCTGAGGGGACGGGTGATCTCGGCAACGGGGTTGCACTCAATCGTTCAGGCCGAAGACGGCACTCGCTACGAATGCACCACCCGGCGTGTGCTGCGGACCATGATCCGTGAATCCCGCAACGCGGTCGTTGCCGGAGACCGAGTGCTCTTCAACTCTCTCGGTCAAGACGTCGAAAAGGACAAACAGTTGGGTGTCATCGAACGTGTTGACCCCCGCAGCAGCACACTTTCTCGCGTCAGTCGCGGCCGGGAACATGTGATCGTCGCCAACGTCGACCAGGTCCTGATTGTTGCCTCAGCGGCCGATCCACCGCTGAAGCCGAATCTGATCGATCGCTTTCTCATTAGCGCCGAAAAAGGTGGACTCCGCTCAATCCTCTGCATCAACAAGTGCGACCTGGTCGGACTCACCGCGCTGCAGCCGATTGCGGGTTTGTACGGCCGGCTCGGCTACGAAGTGGTGCTGACCAGCGTTGCTGAATCGATCGGATTCTCGCGGCTGCGAACACTTCTGCAGGGAGAGCAGACGGTGTTGGCCGGTCAGAGCGGCGTCGGTAAGTCGTCGCTGCTGAATGCCCTGCTGCCTGGACTTGATTTACGTGTCGCCGAAGTGGCCGGCAGTTCACGCAAAGGAAGACATACGACGCGTTCGGCTCGGTTGCTGCCGCTTGATTTCGGCGGATGGGTGGTCGACACGCCCGGCCTTCGGCAGTTCGCATTGTGGGACGTGATTCCCGCAGAGGTGGAGGGCTTTTTCGTCGAGTTCCGGCCCTTCGTCACCCGCTGCCGGTTTCCCGATTGCAGCCACACACACGAACAATGCTGCGGAGTGAAGTTGGCCGTCTACAGTGGATTGATTGCCTCGGCGCGCTATGAAAGCTACTTAAGAATCTTCGCCGACGACGATTCACATTTTTCCTCTCCCGCACTCCCCCTCACTCCTCCTCTCTATCCCTATCCCTCTGATCCGAACAATCTTTGACAGCCTTGATGAATCTCGTGATAACGGCTTCGCGTCACATGGGATCGGTTGCTGTGCAAAAGAGGTCTGGGGTGGCCCGACCATCTCGTGCATTGGTATCTATACAACTCTGAAGTCAATATTGAAGGACGAATTATGGCGACCTCAAACAACCAGATTGTTGAACCAATCGCAGCTAATTCTATAAACTTACACAAAACGCGAAGTTTGGGGTAAAGGAAGTCTGCATTTCGTGACCCCGAGAGATATGACTTTATACCGCTCGCGGTTGGGTTTGATACATTTCATCGCAACCCGAAGCATAAGCAAGGACACACGTTAAGTCCCTCGCTTACGCTTCGGGTTACTATCAGTTGTGACCGCGCGTGGTCTATTCAACATTCTGAGTTGTGTAGATACCAATGCATCTCATGGCCGGGTCGTGCAGCGACAAGAATCCTGCACCATTTGCTTTCCAATCAGAAAAAAGGACGTCTTTTCTTGTTGTCCGTCGAGGGACTGGTCTCTTGTGCCTGACGGCACCCGACTGCAAGTCGTTCGGGCCACCCGGGTTCAGAATGCCAGAAATTCTGGCCGCACACGCGAGGCTGCCTTACAGGTGAAAACCCATCTGCGTGAGCCGGTCGCGGACTTTGGACTTCTGCAAGAGTTCCCGCAGGGCAACGACGGCGGGCTGCTCCCAACGCTGTTGGGGAACAACCAGGTCGTAATGTTCTTCCTGGACGGGAATCTCTGAGAGACCATACTCCCGGGCCACTGTGTCGATCGCCATTCCCCAATCGGCCCGGCCCTGAACGACGGCGGTCGCCACCGCGTTATGCGATTTGGCCTGAACCGGATAACCGGGCGGGCAGCGGTCTCCAAGCAGCCGATCGATCAAAATTCGCGTCCCGCTTCCCGCGTTGCGGTTGATCATCCGGCAGTCCGGGTCGCTGAAGGCCGCGTCAATCGCCTCGACGGCCGATTTTCCCTCGAAGCGTTCATCGTCGTTGCGGAAGACAATTGCCTGCATCCGGCGGTAACCGAGCAGAAGTTTCAACTCGGGAGTCAGAAACGGGCGGTTGTACGTGCCGGTGTCAGGATCCATCAAATGAATGCCGGCGACGTCACATTGCCCTCGTTTGGCGGCGGCCAGTCCGCCCATGCTTCCCACGTGCATCACTTTTGTCGAAAATCCCTGCTGCTGCATTTCGCCCAGCAAAAAATCGAGGCCGACACAATGACTGCCGATGACCACCAAGTCGGCCGGTTCCAGCTTTTGGCTCAGCAATTGAACGTCGACACGGCTGCCCGCCTCCAGAATTTCCGTTTGCTGCGGAATGGTAATGAACCCGTCGGCACTGCTGAAGGTCGTCACCGAACCGGAGCCTTTGCCCATCGGGAAAGCGGCCAAGTCGTCACCGGTCTTGACCAGCCCGACCAGCAGGTACTCGGTCCGTCCCCGCTCAGAATTGACGCGCATCGGCAGTGTCGCCGCCATCGTTTCGCTCGATTGCCGGGGCCTCCCGGCCAGCGCCCGGATGACGGGTGCGACGAATTCGTGAAAGGTAAAGATGGCCGAGGTCGGAAACCCGGGGAGAATGACGAACGGCTTCCCGTCGGAAACGGCCAGGCAGATCGGCTTTCCCGGTTTCAGCGACACGCCGTGAGCAACGATGCCCGGGTCTTTCAGCCGGCTGCTGACCACGCGGTACGACAAATCGCCGGCCCCTTTCGACGTGCCGCCCGACATGACGACCACGTCGTACTGCAATGCTTGGTTCACGATGTCCCGTAGCCGGTCTTCGTCGTCGCCGACGACACCAAGCGAAACCGGTTCGCCGCCGAGTTCCTCAACGGCAGCCGTGAGAATGGCGGCATTGGAATCGTACACGAATCCCGCAGGTCGGGGCTCTCCCGGCGGGACGATTTCGTTCCCGGTCGAAATGACGGCCACTCGGGGTTTGCGGAAGACTTCGACATCGGCCATGCCGATGGCCGCTAGCACACCAATTTCGCGCGACGTCAGCAACTGACCGCCGCGGAGTACGGTTTCGCCCAGGGCGATATCGGTACCGGCGAAGGTCACGTTCTGGCCGGGTGAGACGGCCCGCGTGATTTCCAGTTGCGGTTCCTCGCCCGATTCGCTTGAATCCGCGGCATCGATCCATTCCGTGTCTTCGATCATCACCACCGCGTCGGCGCCGCGGGGAAGCATGGCACCGGTCGCAATTGTGGTGGCCCTCCCCGCCGAGACATTCAACTGCGGCTCCACCCCGGGCGCGAGGATCTCGGGATTCAGCCGAACCTTCCGTGGCTGGTCTTCGGTAGCGCCGAAGGTGTCGGCCGCCTGAACCGCAAAACCGTCAACGTTCGACCGGTCGAAACCGGACACATCAACCGCCGAGACGACGTCGCCAGCCAACCCTCTGTTCAACGCATGACCAAGCGGGACCACTTCCGTACCCAAAGGTGCCAGGTTCAGGTGTCGGTGGAATCGTTCGGTCGCCTCGTCCCGGCTGATCACGTCCAGAAACTGCTGCTGCCGGGCTGCGCTGCGAAGATTGGAGTGATTTGATAACGGTACCAATGACATTCCGGTCACTACTGTTGTGGTGAATCGGTCGTGATGAAGAAACGCTTTGGTGAACGAGCGGGGCAGTCACTTCCCGCGAGTCCAGCCTGCGGTTCGCCCTCATTTAATTGTCGGGATCGTACAGAAACAGTGTCACGCTCGTACCGGGTGCATACCCTTCCAATTCGGCTGGAATGACGACAAAACCATCGGCCCGCGTGGTGGACGAGAGTATTGAAGCCCCGCTGAGCGCCAAAGGTTCGATGCGGTCACCATCCAGTCGGACCCGGCAGTAGTCGACGCGGCCGATGACCGAAACGATCTTTCGCCCGACTTCCGCCTGTTGGCGACGATAAGGCCACTGACCACTCAGACCGCCCATCCGCCGGATCAACCGGCAGGCGAAAAAGTCGTACGCGCACAGACACGAGACGGGATTGCCCGGCAGCAAGACCACAGGCGTCTGGCTGATGTGACCCAATCCGGTCGGACTGGATGGCCGCATCGCGATTCCGTGAATGGCCAGCTCACCCTCTTCGGCC
This sequence comes from Planctomycetota bacterium, assembly GCA_963582395.1. Lineage (GTDB taxonomy): Bacteria > Planctomycetota > Planctomycetia > Planctomycetales > Planctomycetaceae > CAUZTK01. Next base: position 4,297 of record CAUZTK010000057.1, read on the forward strand.
ACGAGGGAGGGGGCATGATCTTCCTTGCCGACGCTCGAACCTCCGGAGACGAGAATCACATCCGCTCCAGCTTGCCGCAGCGCCTGACGAATGGCATCGCGGTCGTCTTCGACCCTGAGCAGCGTTTCCAGCATGCCGCCGTCACGTTCGATCAGGCTGCGTAACATGCCGGAGTTGGATTCGTAAATCTGATAGGTCCCTAGCGGTTTTCCGGGAATGACCAGCTCCCCGCCGGTCACCAGTACCCGGACGCGGGGTCGACGAACCACCTCGACCGATTTGACTCCGACCGACGCCAACAGACCAACGTCCTGCGGCCGTAGTCGGCGTCCGGCTGAAAACAATCGGCTGCCGGCCGCCACGTCTTCGCCTGTTCTGCCCACGTGTTTTTCGGGCGAGACGGTCGCCGTCACCTCGACGCGGCCGTCTGCTTCGCTCGTGAATTCTGCTGGGATAACTGCATCGGCACCGGTCGGTAGCGGTGCGCCGGTCATGATCCGCACAGCACTTCCCGGCAAGACGTTCCCCAGAAACGGCTGTCCCGGCAGCGACTCTCCCAACACCTCAAACGTAAGCGGATTGTAGTCACCGGCACCGTCGCTCTCGGCACCGCGCAGCGCATAACCATCCATGGCGGAGCGGTCGAATGAGGGGACGTCGATGGCCGCGAGAACCTCTGTTGCCAAGACGCGTGCATGGGCGGCGGCATAATCGAGGCTCTCCGGCTCCAACGGAAATGCGCGTCCGTCGATCCAAGAAAGCGCATCCTCGACCCGTGTACGGCTCGCAAAACCGCGCATGCGGATGTCATTTGTTCCGGCGATTTGTTTCGGCATTTTGAATCAATGAATGATCGGTTGCTTCTTGCAAGGTGCGAGGGTCGAGACCGGCAACGCTCAGTGCCGTTTGATAGTCTTCTGGTGTGTTGATATTCCGGAGTGAATTCAGCTCCGGATCCACTTCGCGCAACTCTTCGACCTCGACAATTTGCGAGTCGCATTCGTTGATGAGGAAGATAGGCCGCATGCGGTTCGCGGCCATCAACTCGCGAACCTTGTCCTCCAGCGAGGTCCGATACACCGCGGCCAACGGATGATGATATTTCCCATCGCGGGCAATCGCCAGCTCGTGGCTTTGTAGCGATTCGATCATCCACTCGACAAACTGTGGTCTCAACAGTGGTACGTCGCAGGACGAGACGTATGCCGCCTCAACCGTCCGCCGTAAAATCGACAACCCGATAGACAGTCCACCTAAAGGCCCTAGTCCCTCTTGTTCATCGTGTGCTACGATCACGTCGTTGCCAAGTTGCGGCAAGGGTTGTTCCGGCGCGGCGACAACCACAATTGGGGAAACGACCTCCGACAAGGTCCGAATGACTCGTTGTAGCATTGTTTCCGCACCGAACGGCAACAAGTGCTTCGGTTGTCCCATCCGCGCGCTTCGGCCGCCGCACAGGACAATGCCTCCCACACTGGTGACGGTTGACGTCATCGGTTTACGGTCCTGGATCAATCGAATGGCAAGCTTGAGTGTGCCGGTGCTGGTGAATCTCGAAGTCGGCGTCCAATGCAGTCGGGCCCACCTTCCATTTTGAATTATATCCTCCATCCGGTGAATGCGTAGCGTTGCGATGCTGCAAAATTTAAGGCGACGGGTTCTCATTGCTTGGTGACCTTCTCGGTCAACACGACTCCTGAAAAGAGTTGCCGGCGCGTGCCTTGTTTCGTAGACTTCCACCATGAGCGGCGAGGAACCGTGGTACAAAGATGGCCTGCAATTCACATGCACCGGGTGCGGCAACTGTTGTACCGGTGCTCCCGGTGTCGTCTGGGTGAACGACGAAGAGCTCGGACAGATTGCTGAGCATCTGGACAAATCGGTCGGAGAAATACGCCTATTTCACACGCGGTTTTACGGGAATCGTCTTTCGCTGAAGGAGTATGCCAACGGCGACTGTACGTTTTTTGATCCCGAAATGCGCAAATGTCGCATCTACCCGGTCCGCCCGCGACAATGTCGGACGTGGCCGTTCTGGCGGTCCAACCTCGAAAGCCCTGAGACCTGGAAAGAAGTTCAGACAATCTGCCCTGGTGCGGGTCAGGGCGCCTTTGTCAGCCTCGATGAAGTCGAACAGAACGCATCGGCCATTGACATTTAATTTATTTTCCACGAAATTCTGCGCAAAATAACATGGCCAGGAATATCGCAACGACGTCAAGAATCACTCGGCTGAAGAGGATGAGACAGAGGGATGGAGAGAAGGGAAGAATTTGTTTCTTTCTCCCCCTCCCCTTATCTCTCCCTCTCCATTGCTCCGCGTTTCCCCCTCAATCTTTCGGCGGTTCATCGAAAAATCGGCTACGGTGGATTCCCGGTTCGGTTCCGGCGTGTCCGGGTTGGGCAAGCGGCAGAAAATTTAACGGTTCTGCCGATTTTTCCGGATTTTCTTAATGTGCCGATCCGTGTCCACCGATAAGAAAGAACGGTGCCCCGCGCACCGCAGCGCCAACGATGCCCAATTCTCGTCTTCCTCGGCTGCGAGCAAGTCGAGGGGGGCAATGTTTCCCTGGCACCGGACGTTTGCGTCTAAATTGAGATTGTTTTCATTACCCGTTTATTGATAAGATATAGAGGATTGGGCCTGTACAAACAGAGATTTGGCAGAGCAACGAACCAGCAGACTTTAGCGGGATTGTCAAACGAACCACGTACCGAACTTCGGTTCGAGGTGATCTGATCCGATGACGGATCGATCCTTGCTAACGGCTGACGTTGGAGATGGCGGCGAGAGGCCAAGAATCGGCTTGACACTAAGTCCAATTTGGCATTACAGTTGAGACACTACGGCGTAGCTCAAGGGACGAGCGAAGCTGTCCGATGGCATCTCTCGCGGGAGAATCGGGTCGTGACCAAGAAAGAAATTGTGAAAGCGATTTCCGAGGAAATCGGTCTGACTCAGCTCAAGACCAAGGAAATCGTGCAAAAAACATTCGACGCCATTGTGGACACGCTGGTTCAAGAGAAAAGAATCGAATTGCGGAATTTCGGAGTCTTCGAGGTCAAAAGACGGGCCGCCCGCAAGGCGCGCAATCCGCGGACCGGCGAACGGGTTGACGTTGCCGAAAAATTCGTCGTGACCTTCAAACCCGGAAAAGAAATGGAAGAGAAGGTTCGACAGTTGGAAGAACAAGCCGCGCGGGCAGCGGCGATGGCTGCATCGGCAGCCTCTGAACAACGGCGGGCCGAAGCGGCCGTCGGTACAGAACAAACCGCCTCAGCAGAGGTCGACCAGCCATCGGCCTACAAAGCCTATGCAACGGGCAGTTCCGATTAGTTCAACACTCAAGAACAATTCACCGTCAGGCCGGCGTGAAAAATGAGAAGCCGGCCAAGAGCGAGGTCTTCGTCGGACAAAGTTGATTCGAGCCGGAAAGCGCATACCAGAAGCAACGACCCTTCTCGGCGTCCTTTGCGGGCGCGACCCCACATCAAACCAACCATAGACACACGAATCCACTCGGTCCTGAATGCCCGTGGCAGCACGATTTGCTGACAGCGGGTGGAATTTTCCAAACACGTGACTGAGCCGGATCGCAAACCTCAACGTTCACTTTCCCCCTAATCTGTTTTGTGACTGAATGAAAACGGCAGCTGGCGGAGTCTGTCTTCGTCATCGGTTTAGGCCGAACACGGCTGTCGTGCGGTCGGTATTTTCGTTTACGGAGCAGCGAAATGCGAAGGATCTTTTTGGCGCTGCTGCTGGCAGCCGCTCTGTTCGAGGTGGGTTGTATTGTTCCCATCTATTCGTCGTCCAGAGACGACCGAACCCGACAACTCATTTTCGTCTCGGAAGGACTGCGGCACATCCCGAAGATCTGGGAACGGATCTGGGGGTTGGACATGCCCGACGTGGCGACTCCCTACCGGACCCACGGCGGCGTGATTTAGCCGAGACGTTCTCATACTGGAAGGTCTGATTCTGCGACGCGGCCGGTTCGGCCTCGTGTTGCGGTCAGAAGCGGTGCGCTCTGAGAGAAGCTGCGTTCCGGCACAGCGATGCGTCGGCATTCAAAAGGTTGCGATTCATGAGATCGCCTGCCAGTCATTTTTGCTGCGCGATGTCGCCCGACTGGGACCGAAGCCCCTGATTGGGGCCGAAACGTGAATTTTGTTCGCATTTTTCTCGTTTCGAGTTTCCAAGGTCGAGTGACCGCTGGCGGCATAGCGAACCGCATAAGCCTGCGAGCCACACAACGGCTTGGGGACTGGTGGTCTTCAATCGCGACAAGCCCTATGATACTGGCATGGCCGCCATCCGAGTTCGCGACTTGACGAAAGTGTACCAAGTCTACCGCAAACGCGAGGGGCTGCTGGCATCGCTGGCGGGGCTGCTTCACCGAGAATACAAGGACGTGCGCGCCGTTGACGGCGTCGGGTTCGAGATTGAAACCGGCGAGATGGTCGCCTTTCTGGGGCCCAACGGAGCAGGTAAAACCACCACGCTGAAGCTGCTCGCCGGGCTGATTCACCCCACCTCGGGCGAGGCGCAGGTGTTGGGGCACGTTCCCTGGAAACGCGAAAACGCCTATCGCCGACGATTTTCTTTGGTGATGGGGCAGAAGAATCAGCTCTGGTGGGACCTGCCGGCACAGGAGTCGTTCCGACTACACAAAGAGATCTACCGCATCGAGGCCGGCGCTTTCGACCGCCGACGAGACGAGTTGACCAGTCTGCTGGAGGTGGCACATCTGGTCGGACAGCCGGTCCGGGAACTGTCACTGGGCGAGCGGATGCGGATGGAGTTGATCGCCGCTCTGCTGCACAGCCCAGACGTGTTGCTGTTGGACGAACCGACCATCGGACTGGACGTGGTCTCGCAACGGCGGGTGCAGGAATTCCTGAAGTTCTACCAGGCTGAGCGCAAAATCACCGTCGTGCTCACCAGCCATTACATGAAAGACGTCGAAGCACTCTGCCGGCGGGCGATCATCATCAATGAGGGGGTCATCAAGCATGACGGACCGCTGGCCGACATTGTCGACCGTTTCAGCCGGCACAAAATCGTGGAACTACAATTCACGGGCTCGGAAATTCCGCCGGACCTGGATCGCTATGGCACGGTCACTGAAACCCGGCCACCGCGTGTGAAGCTGAACGTCTCGCGGCACCAGATTCCCGAAATCCTGTCTTCGTTATTGTCTCGCTACAGCATCGAAGATGTCAGCGTTCAGGATCGCCCGCTAGAAGACGTGATTGCCGAGATGTTCATCAACCAGCAACAACGAACGAAAAAGTGACGGCCCGCTAAGCTGCAAACGGCAACTCGGCATCGGAACAACTGACAATTGACAACACCATGCTCGCCAGCGTCCGCGTTAATTGGATCATTCTGAGAACCTGTCTCGAAGAGCGGCTGGTTTATCGGGCCGACTTCGCCTTTGCGACGCTGGTGCGGTTTCTGCCCATTGTCACGCAGATTTTTCTGTGGGGGGCCATTTACGGCATTCACACCAGCCATCCCCAAGGTGATCTGAACGGCTACTCCTACGAGGACATGGTCACCTACTATTTGTTGGCGATGGTTGGCAGGGCCTTTTCCAGCATGCCGGGACTCGCTTCCGGCATTGCCCGCGACGTGCGTGACGGAACGATCAATAAATTCCTGACGCAGCCCATCGACATGCTGGGCTACTTGTTCTGGCATCGTGTGGCGCACAAGCTGGTCTACTATTTCGTCGCCACGGGACCGTTCCTGCTCGTGTTTTACCTCTGCCGCAGTTATTTCTCCGGCTGGCCGGACTGGCTGACGATTGCCGCCTGGGTGCTGTCGCTGCTGATGGCGTTTCTGGTCGGGTTTTTGATCGAGTCGCTGATCGGGCTGGTCTCGTTCTGGTTTCTCGAAGTCAGCTCACTGTTGTTCATATACATGATGATCAACTACTTTCTGTCGGGGCACATGATCCCGCTGGACTGGCTGGGCACATTTGGCGACTGGGTGCAGTATTTGCCCTTCAAATACCTGGCGTATGTCCCGGCGGCGATCATGCAGGGGCGATACTCGCACGCGGAGCTTCAAGCCGAGCTCAGCGTTGAGTGTTGCTGGATCGTTGTGCTTTTCGTCGCCAACCGTGTCGCATTTGTCCGCGGCGTCAGGCAATACGCGGCGTTTGGAGGCTGATTCGGCTTTCGGCAGTTTTCTCCTCAGTCCGCCGAGTCAACGATTCAGTTCCGTTCACACCTGCGCGCTCGATTCCGTCAACTCCCAAGCGGTGAGCGATTGCGGGAACTTGTAGAAAACTTTGACCACGTCCGGCCGCTGTGACTGCGAGATTACTTCAAGACGGTCTCGTTGCGGTTGGCTTGGCGCGCCGCAGCACCCTCGGATTCGGTTGCCTGTTTGAGGCTCTGCAAAAGCGCCGACTTGGTGTACACATCCCGAAGTATTATCGGTCGGTCCGGTGCCTCGGCGGGGAAGATGACGGTCAACGGAATGCTGATACTGTTGAATTTCTCCAGCGCTTGATCAATCTCTTTTGATTCGTGCGTCCAGTCGGCGCGGAGAGTGACAACGTTGTGTTTCTCGACAAATGCCAAAGTGTCTTTCGTATTGAGAGCGGACCGCTCTATCAATTGACAGGTACTTCACCAGTCGGCCGTGAAATCAATGAGCACGGTCTTGTTTTTGGCCAGCGATGCGTCGAGCTTGGCTTGGCTGTACGGTTCCCAGGGCAGCTCAGAGGCGGCGGTTCGCGACAGCATAAAGCCAAAAGCACAAGTCAACAACGTTAGAAGTGCTGCTGAAAAACGGACTGTCATTTTGTGCTTGATGGGTGAGGTCATATCGTAAAGATTTCCGATCATCCACAGCCCCAACGCGATTCCCAGCAGTATCACCAGCAGGGGTACGACCAGAGACTCCTCCAGAACGTGGATGATAAAAATGACGGTTCCCATCAAAACGAAGCCTGCGAACTCCTTAAGCCGAACCATCCAGTTGCCCGGTTTCGGGAGCCATCTGGTGGCCGCTGGAAAAATTCCCAGGATCAGGTACGGACACGCCATTCCGAAGCCCATGGTTCCCCAGGTCAGGTAGGTTACGGTGGTGGGTTGCCGAACCGACCAGGCCAGCGTCGTTCCCAGAAATGGACCGCTGCACGGTGTTGCCAGCAACGTTGCCAGAATGCCCGTCATGAATGCCCCGAACAGACCTTCTTTATGTTGCGTCCCCGCGGCAGAACCGACGAAGCCGGGTACGGGGATCTCGAACACCCCCAATAGACTCAGCCCCATGGCAAAAACCACACAAGCCATGATCAGGTTGAACCCGGAACTCCGAAACAGGCCTCCCCAGCCAAGGCTGGCAAAAACTGCCAACGAGGCCAACACCAGAAACACGGAAACAACGCCGGCTGAGTAGACCAGGTTCAGCGTAAAGATGCGGCTGCGACTTTCACCCGCTTGCTGGACGAAACTCATGACTTTAATGGCGATCACCGGCAGCACACAGGGCATCACGTTGAGAATCAAACCGCCTAGAAACGCGTAAACAAGGTACAAAGGCAGAGCTCCATCGGCTGTCGCGATATCCTGGGCGATCTGCTCATCACCCGACGACTTTATTTCACCCACAACGGCATTTGTCTCTGGAGAGGTGATTGTTGAAATGCCCACAGCCCCCAATCTGAAGGGGACCGTCATTGGGATACGGCAGGAGCCGTTTCGACAAATCTGATATTGAAAGTTCCCGCTGACGCCCAACTCGCCGGCCTGTGTCGAGTCGGCCACTCGAAACCGCAGTGTCCAGCGAATTTCCCCGTAATGCACCCGCTGGACGATGTCTGGCAATCCCTCCGGACGCTCGGTTTCAAACTCCTGACTGGGCCGGAATCCCTTTTCGAGCGGCGTTAGACCGGTGTGGGACTCGACCTTGATCACGGTCGGTCGGCCGGCCATTTCCGGATCCTGCGAAAGCGCAAAGATATGGTATTCGGGGTCCGGTTTGGCGGTTATCGAAAGCGTCACTTCGTCACCCGGCTGCGCGTTTTCAGGTGAAAGTTGGAACGTCAACGTGATTGGTTCCGGATTGCCCGGATTGCGGGCCGGAACGACCGCGAATTTCAGTGGATGCACTTCTCTCGATGCGGGTTTGGTTTCGGTCCCGCCGGCCGCTATCGGCTTGGAATTGCTGACCAAAGCCGCCTGGAATGTTTCTCTCAAAGGCCGGCAGGATCGGTCGTTGCACACCTGTCCGTAGAACTTGCCGGCAATGAACACTTTATTCAGCTCGGCATCGGGCAAAACTTGGTATTTCCGGCTCCAGGTAACGTCTTTGAGAAACTTCTCCATAGTCTGTTCGAGAATGTCGTCGTAGACAGATTTCGGCGGGTGATCGGGCCGAAATCCGGCTTCGACTGGGCTCAGTCCATTGAGCTTGGAAATCTCGATTCTCGTGTGACCGGAGAACTCAGGATTCATCGAATAGGTGTAATTTTCCGGCGGCACGGTCAGGGTCACCGCCAGGGTAACCTCGTCGCCCGGCTTGGCGTTGGCGGGGGTCAACCGGACGTGAACCTGCGGCCGACCGGCCACCGATTTGTCCTCGCGGTTGCCGAAGATGTCCAGAACTTGTGCGCAGGATAACAACGCCCAAGAACCAACGCATGCCAATGCAATCAAAGCGATTGCGATGTTTCGCGACGCAGGGCGAACGATTTTCATGGTTCCAGTCCAACAACTGTCAAGCAGGGCGAAGGAATCGGCAGCGGGCAAAATGCGAACTCGTGCCCATCATTTTCACGCTGCAAGCCCCAACACTGTTACGTTGAAATAAGTATCGGTGTGGGATTGGGATTGGTCTGTATGTTTTGACACACAGACACAAATCGACGGCGGAATTGGCACAGCGACGTCGCCGACCCCGGTCACGACCAAATTGGGACAACGAATATGGTATGGCCATTTTGAAATATCCGGCCGAAACGTGTTCTTCGCTGCGATTTTCTGATTTGGACCGGACAGAGCAAAATACCCTTGGCATATCATATGGGAACCACCAGACAAAGGGCAATTGTTTGTTCGTGCGCTTAGTGGGTGGACAGGTCATCGCCTGTGACATTCCGCCCAGTTTCGCCTCTGAGATTGCCGTCGGTAGATTTGGTCTACCCGTCGTCCTCGACCTCCGCTGCGCTGCTGCCTCGAGTCAGCGACCACTTCAACAACGGCGGGGTGACCATTGTCGTGATTATGACCATCACCACGACGGCGGAAAACGTATCGGGGTCAATCACCGAAACCTGAACCAATTGACCGTCGACAATCTGATTGAATTTCAGGCTGCGACCGACTTCTGCGAAGATCAGGCCCACCTCGCCCCGAGGAATCATCCCCAGACCTACGGAGATTTTGTTCAGTCCTTTTTCGCGGACACCGAAACTGCAGACCTGCTTGCTGAGAATGGCGACGACGGTCAATGTGGCTGCCAACCCCCACACTTGCGGATCCTGAAAACTCTCCAAATCGACTTGCGTGCCCATCTGGACGAAGAAAATGGGGACCAGCAGCGCGCTGAGCGGCGCCAGGGCATCCTCCAGTTCAAAATCCGCCTTGTCACCGAGTTCCCGATAGTGAATCTTTTCAAGAATTAAACCGGCCGCAAAGGCGCCGACAATCGGCTCTAGTTGAACGAGAGTCGCCAGCCATGAGAACCCGAAGCAAATGACCATCGCGACCGCGACCAGCATTCCATGTCCGCGCAAATAGCTGGCCGCCTTAAACAGCGGGCGCGTGATTAACACGGTTCCGAGCAGCATGGCACCGAACAAAAATCCGAAGGCTTTGGCGACGATGACGATCAAGGTCAGAACGCTAAAATTCTCGGCCCCCTGGCTGATGACGCCGGAGACGACCGAGAGGATCACCAGTCCCAGCACGTCGTCGATGACGGCGGCACCGAGGATGATCTGCGATTCATGCTGCTGACTGCGTCCGAGATCTTTCAGGACGCGGGCGGTGATACCGACGCTGGTTGCGCACAGAGTGGCTCCGAGAAACGCGTGAACTTCCCACCCCTGTTCGCGAATCAGCCACCAACCCACCAGCCAGCCGAGCGCCATCGGAGCCATGACTCCGTAAACCGCCACGAGCAGCGACGAAACACCGACCGAGAGCATTTCGCAAACGGTCGATTCCAGCCCCACTTCAAACAACAGCAGAATCACGCCAATGCCGGCGAGAATTTTCACGATGGCTGCGGTGTTGAAAAAGACCTCCGTCGGATCGTCGGGGAGGGGAAGGGGCGTTTCCGGAATCTGGAAGAGTGGCTCGAGAATCTCCCAACCCCCAGTCAACAGGGCGAAGTTGCCGAGAATAATTCCCACGGTCAACTCACCCAGGACGGCTGGCAGACCGATACGATCGAAAAGATCACCACCGATTTTGGCCAGAAACAGAATCAGCACAATGGCCAACAGCACGGGCGTGACCGGGTTGGTATGCTCGTGTTCTGCGTGATCCTGGTGCTGGTCGTCATGGGCGGTCGGGTCGGAAGCTGCTTGGACTTCGTTAACCGGAGATCCGGCGGGTAACAGCCTGAGATCGTGGAAAATTCCGAACCCGAACAACACCAGGAACCAAACCAGCCAGCGTTTACCGTGTCCCGACGACCGACCGAGCTGTCCTCGTCCGGCAGCGGTGGGTAAGAATTGGTTTCGGGGTTGCTGTTGGCGAGGTCCCAATGAATCAAGTCTCTCATTTTTCAGTGAGTGTCTCGGTTGCCGTTTGGTCGTCCGGACAATCGATCATGGCGGTCTTCAGGAAAAATCAGATGGGGAAGCCGAGCCATGCAGTCAGGTCAGTTTACGTCCTCGACGGACAGAGGCAAAGCCTAGCTCGTCTGCCGTGGCCGCTCCACCGCACGAGACGGGCACAGCTACTCGAAGGGTCATCGAACGGCCAGGCCAGCGATCGCTGCATTTGCATTCCCCTGGCGTTTGTCGCAGTCTCAGTAGTTCCAAGTTATACAGCGCATCGTTGTTCGGTCGTAAGTGGTTTCCAGTCTGGTGTTTCTGCTTGCGGGTCTTCTTGGCATCCGAGCAGGTGTTCGGCGGCATGTTGCAGGCTCAGCGTCAGCGTCGTCAGGCGGA
>CAUZTK010000058.1:0-15293 GCA_963582395.1 Planctomycetota bacterium
TTTGGCCAGGGAAGGTTTCAATGTCGGCGGACAATTCGCGGATTCACTTCTCAAGGCTGCGGAACATTTGGGAACTGACCCGGCCTCTCGGCAGCTCTACTTCAAGAACGGCCAGCCGCTCGAGCTTGGGGATCGTTATCGAAACCCTGGTCTGGCTGCGATGCTCGAGACCCTAGCCGAGCGTGGCTGCGTCGATTCCTTCTATCATGGCGACATAGCGGGGGACATCGCTTCCGAGTTTCAAAAGCGAGGCGGAGTCGTCACGCAGAATGACTTCGCTGCGTACCGGGCCAGGGAGGTCAAGCCGGTCGAAATGCAGTGGAATGGATATTCCATCTCGACAGCGCCCTTGACCGCCGGTGGTCTGTCAACGCTGCAAGCCTTGTCAATCTTGAAAGCTTTAGACCGGGAACAGCTCGCCAATCGTCACGAACAGCATCACGCGGTACTGGAATCCCTCCGTCTTGCTTGGCACGATCGATTCCAATCCTTTGGCGATCCGGACTATGTGGATGTACCGGTGGCTGCTTTGCTGACCGACGATTCTATCGGGAAGCTCGCAGACCGAGTGCTGCGGGCCGTCAAAGACCGGGCCCCCATCGAACTGCAAATGGATTCGTACGAACAGATCGGAACGGTTCACATCAGTGCCGCTGATTCGGCAGGCAACCTTGTCGCTCTGACGCTGAGCCACGGAGGCGGGTTCGGCGCATGTGTGACCGTAGACGGAATGGGACTGACTCTAGGGCACGGGGTTTCCCGGTTCGATCCGCGGCCAGGTTACGCCAACTCAATCGAAGCACACAAACGTCCTCTGAACAACATGACGCCGACCGTAGTGCTTTGTGACGGGCGTCCGGTGCTGGCCCTCGGCGGCCGAGGCGGGCGTCGCATCCCCAATGCCCTCGCTTCCATTTTATTGGGGTTCGTTGCAGAGGATCGGTCGATGGCCGAGTCGCTCGATATCCCTCGTATGCATACGCAGGGAAGCATGAAACTCACTCTGGACAATTCATGGAGCCCAGAGGAAACAGCCTATTTCGGACGGTTGGGTTACGAGGCAGATCGAGGTGACGTGGCCTACATCAGCGCTGTCTCTTACGATCCTACCAGTGGCAGCGTGCAGGCCGCCCACCGTTGAACTTTCCAAGCTTGAAGGCCAATGGCAAACTCCAACTGGAAACGGGAAAAATTTTAGACCACCGATGACACAGAGTTCACGGATGAAAACCGCTTCGAGCTGCTTGCCAGGCATCTGAGAGTCATCTGGTCTTTCTCCTACAATTCCGCCAGGTTGACTTTTACCTTTTGCAATTTGCAACTCTTACCCCTTTCCGCCGCGGCTTGCGTCTCTCGCGCACAGCAACGACACTTGTACGGCGGCCCGTCATTAGTGGATAATCAGTAAAATACACTGTCCCCCCACAACGTCCCCTGCCTTGACGCCGACTCGCCCTGTCCAAGTCTCAGCCGGCCTGAACAACTCGATTTGGAGCTTTCGATGGTCAGTGATCTTCGCGTACGAATATCCGTTTCGACGTCATTGCTCGTTCTCTTCGCAGTGACCGCTCGTGCGAACGATGCCAGGCCGCTGACCTATGAGAAGGACGTACGGCCGATCTTTCGTGCCCATTGCTTCGATTGCCACGGCGCCACTGGAGAACTCAAAGGGGGTCTCGATCTGCGGCTTGTGCGGACCATGACCAAAGGGGGCGAAAGCGGACCGGCTATCATGCCCGGCAAACCCGATGCCAGCTTCCTGCTGGAGCGTGTGACAGCGGGCGAAATGCCGCCGGACGAGAAAAGGCTGTCGCCGCAGGACATCGCAACCCTCAAACAATGGCTCGCCGAGGGAGCAAAAACCGCGCGGCCCGAGCCGGACAAGATCGGTCCGGGGCTCCGCATCACGCCCGAAGAGCGCGGCTACTGGGCGTTTCAACCAATCATGCGTCCGCAAACGCGGCAGTTCCCACCAGAAGCTAGGGTCCGCTCGCCCATCGACGCGCTGCTGCTGCAGACAATGCCCGCAGGCTTATCGTTCGCGTCCGATGCCGAACGCTTCACGTTGATCAAGCGGGTCTATTTCGATCTCATCGGCTTGCCGCCGAGTGAGAAGGAACTCGCACTGGCGCGGAATGACGCCGCGCCTGACTGGTACGAAAGACTGATCGATCGGCTGCTCGGTTCGCCACACTACGGCGAACGTTGGGGCCGGCATTGGCTTGACGTCGCCGGCTACGCCGATTCCGAAGGCAACACCGTCAAAGATGACATCCGCCCGTGGGCCTGGAAGTATCGCGATTATGTCATCGCCTCATTCCACAAGGACAAGCCATTCGACCGATTCATCATCGAACAACTCGCCGGCGATGAGTTGGTCGGGCCACGCACTGGCGATTTGACTGCCGAGCAGATGGAACTCCTAACCGCCACCGGGTACCTGCGAATGGCGGCCGACGGCACCGGCAGCGGCGCGAACAACCCCGACGGCCGCAACAAGGTAATGGCAGATACAATCAAAATCGTCAGCTCGTCGTTGCTGGGACTCAGCGTCGCCTGCGCACAATGTCACGATCACCGCTACGATCCCATTCCACAGACTGACTATTACGCACTGCGTGCCGTGCTGGAACCGGCGCTGAACTGGCAGAAGTGGCAGACGCCGCAGCAGCGCCGCATCTCGCTCTACACAGCAGCCGATCGCAAACGGGCGGCCGAGGTTGAATCCGAGGCGCAGAAAATTGCAGCGGGGAAAGGCAAAAAACAAGCCGAATACATGGCACAAGCGCTTGATAAGGAATTGCAGAAGTACGAGCAACCGCTCCGCGACCAGTTGCGCGAAGCGTACAAGACTCCCAGCAACAAGCGAACCGACGCGCAGAAGCAACTGTTGAATAAGCACCCCAGCGTTAACATCATGCCCGGCAATTTGTACCAATATCTGCCGAAGGCGGCCGAAGACTTGAAGAAGTACGACAAACGCATCACTGACACTCGAGCAGGTAAACCGAAGGAGGAATTCCTGCGCGTATTGCTCGAACAGCCGGGGCAGTCCGTCGAGACAAAACTGTTCCACCGCGGTGACCATCGCCAACCCAAACAGGTGGTGCAGCCGGGTGGGTTGTCGGTCATATCGTCTGCCGACGGGCGGCAGGAATTCCCCGTCAACGATCCCAATCTGCCTACAACTGGGCGGCGACTTGCGTTCGCCCGCTGGCTCACCAACGGCGATAACCCGCTCGTCGCGCGGGTTATCGCCAACCACGTTTGGCTGCATCACTTCGGCCGCGGCATCGTCGGCACACCGGGCGATTTCGGACGACTCGGCTCAACGCCCACGCACCCTGAATTGCTCAATTGGCTGGCCAACGAGTTTATGCAACAGGGCTGGAGCCTGAAGAAACTGCATCGCACCATCATGCTCTCGACCGCCTATCGGCAGTCGTCGGTCCGTAGACCAAAAAGCGATTCCATCGACCCGGACAACCTCTACTATTCGCGGAAACCGCTGCTGCGGTTGGAAGCCGAGACGATCCGCGATCGCATGCTGACGGCTGCCGGTGTCCTCGACCGCACGTTGTTCGGCTCGCCGCTGACAATCAAAGAAAACGACGCCGGTATGGTGATCGTCAACGGCAACCAGAAACGCCGCAGCATCTACGTCCAGGTTCGACGTAGCCAGCCGGTTGCCATGTTGCAGGCATTCGATGCGCCAGTGATGGAAACCAACTGCGACATTCGCTCGGTATCAACCGTCGCCACGCAGTCCCTCATGCTGATTAACGGCAGCTTTATTCTCAGGCAGGCGAAAGCGCTGGCCGATCGCGCGGCGAAAGATGCCAGGCCGCTTTCCGCCGAACTCGCCGCAGCATTGCCGAAACTCCCCCCACCGGCCGAGCCGTCTTGGCAATTCGGTTACGGCGGGTTCGATGCCGAGAAAAAGACCGTTCAGTTTACGCCGCTACCACATTGGACGGGATTATTCTGGCAAGGGGGACCGAAACTGCCCGACCCGAAACTCGGCTGGGTCCTTGTGAACGCAAACGGCGGACATCCGGGAAACAATCCCGACTTCGCCGCCATCCGCCGCTGGATCGCCCCCATCTCGGGAGTGTTGTCGATCACCGGCAAACTGTCGCACGGAACCGAAAACGGAGATGGTGTCCGCGGCCGCATTGTGGCGAGCCGCAACGGCCTCGCGGGAGAATGGAAGGTTCACAACAGCGGGGCCGATACGAATGTGACCGGCATTTCAGTTGAAGCGAGCGACACCATTGACTTCATCACCGATGGTATCAGCGCCGTCACGTCCGACTCCTTTGCATGGTCGGTGCAGTTGACACAGAACCGCACGAACGCACCCGCGACCCATTGGGCTTCAACTTCAGGCTTCCACGAACCGGTCAACACCGAGAGCTACGCCGCCCTGCCCGCCCAGGCAGCCCGCGCATGGCAACTTGCCTTCTGCCACGAACCAACCGCCGACGAATTGAAACTGGCGACCGATTTCTTTGCACGTCAACTCGAACACCTCGCTAGGCCGGGCACCCAGTTACCCAAGGACACAACAGTCGGCCGCCAGGCGCTGACAAACTTCTGCCAAGTGCTGATGAGTTCCAACGAGTTCCTTTACATCGAATAATCGACAGGCCCCGTTTAGCCGCGACCGGGCACCGACCAACCGTTGGTCGGGGAGCGCGTCACCGCTTACACCAATACACGGACAAAGCCATGATCCTCTCCCGCCGACAATTCCTCGCCGATAACGCTATGGGTATTGGCACCGTCGCGCTGGCCTGGCTGCTTAATCAGGAAAATCTGCTGGCAAAGCCCAAGGGTGTCGAGAGCGAGAACGCGCACTTCGATCTCAAACCGAAGCAGCCGCATTTCGAGCCACAAGCGAAGGCGATGATCTCGTTGTTTCAGCACGGAGGTCCGGCCCACATGGACCTGACCGACCCCAAGCCGGAACTGCAAAAATATGGTGGCACCGACTTCAAGGGCGATATCCAGTACAGCTTCATCAACCAGGCAAGTAAGAAACTGCTCGCCAGCCCGTTCAAATTCCGCAAGCACGGCGAGTGCGGCACCGAGGTCTCGGAAATCGTCCCGCACCTGGGCGAAATCGTCGACGACATTTGTCTCATCCGCTCAATGCACACCGGGGCAAACGGACACGAGGTCTCTATTCGCTACTTTCATGGGGGCATTCCCGGCGTACTCGGTCGGCCGACGCTCGGCTCGTGGCTGACGTACGGCCTCGGGTCCGAAACGCAGGAACTGCCCGCCTACATGGTGCTCACCGATCCCGGCGGGCTGCCGGTCGACGGCGTCACTAATTGGTCGAACGGTTTCATGCCGTCACTGTTCCAGGGAACCGTGCTGCGTCCCAAAGAGCCGCGAATTCTCAACCTCGACGCCCCGCCCTACCTGCGCGGCGAACTGCAGCGGCAAAACCTCGATCTGCTGCAAACGCTCAACCGCCGTCACCTGGAGCGCCATCCCGGCGAAGCCGATCTCGAAGCCCGCATTGCCAGCTACGAACTAGCCGCCCACATGCAGACCGCCGCCCGCGAGGCGCTGGACATTTCCCAGGAAACCAAAGCAATACAGGATCTGTACGGTCTCGACCAAAATGAAACCCGCGAGTACGGCACACGCTGCCTCATTGCCCGCCGGCTCGTTGAACGGGGCGTGCGATTCGTGCAACTCTTCCTCGGCAGGCAGCCGTGGGATAATCATAGCAGCATCGCCACCAGCCTGCCGGGCATCTGCCGCCGCACCGACAAACCGGCCGCCGCGCTGGTCAAAGACCTCAAGCAGCGCGGCCTGCTTGACAGCACCATTGTACACTGGGGCGGCGAAATCGGCCGCTTGCCGGTCACCCAAAGCCACGGCGACCCGAAGAAAGCGGGTCGAGACCACAACGGCCAAGGCTTCAGCATCTGGCTGGCCGGCGGAGGCATCAAACCGGGCATGACCTACGGCGAAACCGACGAATTCGGCCACCGCGCCGTCACCAACATCGTCACCCCCAACGACTACCAGGCCACGTTGTTGCACCTCTTCGGCCTCGACCACAAGCAACTGGCGTACTACTTCAATGGCCAGCAACAAATTATCACCAATAACCGCCCGGCGCGCGTGGTGCCAGAGGTGTTGAAGAACGGGGTGCAACCGGTTCCATAACGGAATCGAATTACGGCACCACTCAGCGAGTGCCGTAAAACGTCCCGCGCGAGCAATCTGGGACGGATGGACCGGCGACAGCTTCAGCCCGCCATTTTACTGTCGCATCAAGCAAACATTTCTTACGAAACGACAGTTTATAAGCGAGCAATCAGGGGCGGCGGCAGATGTTGCACGCGATTGTAGTCTTGGAGTCGACATTCCTGGGGAGTCATCAGGATCTTCGATACGGAAACGTTGCACGGCGTATCGAGGGGATCGGGATGGAACTGTTCCAGCAGCAGAAGCTTGATATCGCCGTGCATTACGTAGGCAACGCTTTGATCCGTTTGGGCATATTCGTCGCGAGTTCGCTTGAGTAGTGTCTTCGATCTTTGCCTGGCCAGTTCTCTGGTTTCGTACGGCTTGCTCCTCCACCAGCCCTCCCCGTCTATCTCTCTAGAGATGCGGAAGGCAGGAAATTGCCGCTCGATCTCGGCCCGATTCATCCCCGGCCGACCAGTGATGTTCTCGGGAGTATGTCCGCAGTAGCATCCGCCCAGTTCGTGCAAATCGGTTTGCACATAAGGCATCAAGTTGGTCGATTTCCAGATAGGCTCTGCGGTCTGTAGCGTGCGGAGGAAGGGGCTGACAATCAACTTTGTCAATTTTAGTGTCGGTATCCACTGAGCCAGACAGTTGGCTTGCTCACGTCCCAACTCTGTCAGCGGTGGATCCTCGACGCGCTGTTCCTCCGGCTTGACGTTGTTCTGCGACTGTGCGTGGCGGATTAAGTAAAGTTCCATCTGGTTTCTCAGAGATTCCGTCTGGTATAGAGTTCAAGGCGTTTTGTCGTCGGCATGAATGAACTACACGGCATCGGCGATCACATACTTGCTCTCGGTTCGAGCGATCGAAATTCGCACCCAGCGTTGCTTTCCGGCCAGGAAGCAATACTTACCGAGCGAGCGAAACAGCCGTTTGTGCTCGGGTTTTTTTGTTCGTCGATGTGCAGCGTCGTTTCGCTATCGGCGCAATGAATGGCCACCGGCGTGTTGATTGCACGGCGAAGATCGCTGCCAGGATAGTCGGGCGGGTCGTTACTCTGTAACTGCCACTTGCCGGCGATGCAAGTTCGATAGCCGGCCTCTTGCATCCAGTGCCCAATCGTCTTCGCCTTGGGATCGAGACAACTGAAGTACAGCCAGTTGCGGTTGTTATGGCTCTTCCGATTGTTCACGTTCGCACACACTTTTCAAATCATTCAAATCTTTGAGTTATAAAGACCAGCGGGACCAATTCGCAATCTGGCAGAATCTTTGACGCCATGGGACATCGGAGCAACGCCTCAGAGAATTCCCAGGCATTGCCGCATCGGTCAAACAACTTACGCTCATGCACGCTTACTCCTGATCTGTTCTGCCCTGTGATGTCCGGTTTTTCAGCGGGCCGAGATGCTTGAGCCGGGTTTCGATGGGGGGGCCGTCCGCTCGTCCGCTGGACCAGGCCCGCAAGGCATTCAGTTCCCGCAAACCGCGGGCAAAGTAAATGTCGTCGAGTGCATCGAAATGGGCCTGATAGGCTGGCTGGCGTCGGGCTTCCCAGTCACCGGCCGGTTTGAGCCATCCCTGCCGGACCATCTCGCCGGCCAGGGCATCGGCGATTGTGCGGTGACCACGGAACTTGGGATGAATGTGATCGACCAGTTGCAAGCCGCCCAGAATGCCGTTTTCACATTCCCGCTCCAACAGGTCATGCGCATCGACCAGCGGGGTGCCGGTTTCGTCGGCCACGCGGACGAGTGCCTGCTCCATCAGCGCGAGAATCCGCAACGGGCAGATGTCGAGTTCTCGGGCCTGCAGGAACGATTTGCGCGCCCTGTCGAATTGTCCGACGGCCAGATAGCACTTGCCCAGCTCGTAGTGAATGCCGGCGTACTGGTCATCGATGTTTGCAGCTTGTAGGAGCAGCCGGATCGACTCCATCAAATTGTCACGATAGCGCAACCGGGCTTTATCGAACAGAGACTGCCACTTGCGCAGTTCGGCCTCCGCCAAATTGTCTCGGTGCTGCGATTTGAAGGGGGGGCTGTCACTCAGGTTCGAGGGCGGCCGAACCAACACGACCGAGATACCGGCATCGTGAGCCATGCCGATCATTCTGCGAAGATTGTGCTCGTAATGCGCAATGACTCCGCTACGGAACTGCTCGTCGCGGTGAAATGCCTTCAGCCCGTTGTGATAATCGAGCAACGCATCGACCTCGGCCGGCATTTCTGTCTTCTCGGCCGGAGAATCGTCCAATGCTTGACCTGTTGTCGAGAGCAGTAATTCACGTAGCAGGACGAAACATCGCAAACGGGCGGCCGACCGCTGGATAGCCGACAACACCGGCGAGGCGTGCTTGATGTCGCCGTACGTCCGCTCTTCCAGAAATTCGTTGTGCCCCGTGCAAATGATGAACAGGTCGGGCTGGTAGTTCAGACATTCTTCCAGGATCGGTACCAGGCGGTAACTGGCGTAGGAAATCCCGCCGCAGTTGACGACATCCCAGTTGTGGGCCGTATCGGCCGCCTGCAGGCTCAACTTCAGCCAGGTACTAAACGATGTTGAGATCGAGTACGGCCGTCCTTGCACCGTCGAGCCACCGAGACAAAATATCCGGTACGTGTGCGGTCCCTTTTCGGCCGGGAACGAATCGGGGGCGAAGAACTTCAGACGCGATTTGGCAATCTCGTACCGCGCGCCGGTCTCATTGGACACAAACAGCGGGTTAACCCGGCTGAAACCGACAAAAGGGTCGTCATAGTTGCTGGGGCGACCGAGGTCGAACACAGCCAGCAGCGCTTCAACCATGACGAACAAGGAGAGTCCCAGCAGAACGCCGCAGCCGCGAAACAGCCAGCACCGTCGGCGGGTTGTACGGGCGTGGTTGTTGGTCGTCGGTACTGACATAGCCGAGTCGATCACAGTAAATTCACTCGGATTTTGCCGCGGCCTGTTGGATTTCACGCTCACACCACAGGGCGGCGCGGAACAGGTCGGCTTCACCGAACGGACGGCCGATAAGCTGAATCGCCAGCGGCAGCCCGTCTGCCGAGAGACTCATCGGAAATGAGACGACCGGCAGTCCGGTGTAGCTCCAGGGTGAATTGAAGACCGGATCGCCTGTGGTCGACGCATCGGGAGCCGGGCCCACGGTCGCCGGGCAGACCAGCACATCCATCTCGCCGAAACACGATGCCATCATCCGCTTCAGCCGCTCTTGGTGTTGTCGAGCCTCGATGTATCGGGTGGCCGGAATGGCCAGCCCATCTTCAATTAACCTACAGAGCTTGGGCAGATAGTCGTCCGGATGGTCGGAAAATCGCTGCTCGTGCCAGTCGGCCGCTTCGGCCGCCATCACAATGCGGTGAAAACGGCGTGTCGATTCAAAGTCGTCAGGAAAAGTTGCTGCGCCAACCGCCGCGCCGGCCTCGGCCAACGTGCTGAGCGCCCGTCCGAATGCCTCCCGCATCTCGGCGTCTGCCAGTTCGTCAAACGCTCCACCCAACCGGCCGAGTTTGGGCGCAGGCAGAGGATCGGCATCGAGCGCGGCACAAATGTTTGTAGCAGGTGGGTCCGGCGAATGTGGGTCACGAGGATTGTGGCCGGAAAGCACATCGAGCATCACCCCCAGGTCGCGAACTGTGCGGGCAATCGGACCGGGATGATCGAGACTGAACGCCACTGGCACGACGCCGTCAAGACTGACACGCTGAAAGCTTGGTTTGCAGCCAGCGACGCCGCAAAACGAGGTGGGACGGGTGATCGAGCCACCTGTCTGCGACCCGATGGCTGCCAGACACATTCCCGCCGCCACGGCAGCCGCCGAGCCGCTAGACGACCCCCCCGGCGTGCGGTCGAGATTCCAGGGATTGCGGGTCGCGGGCGGGTCAAAACAGGCAAACTGCGTGGTGACCGTCTTGCCGAGAATGATCGCTCCGGCCTCCCTCAACCGGCGAACCAGGGCCGCATCGTGCGGAGCCTTGACCCCTTGTCGTGCCCTCAGTTCCGATCCGGCGGCGGTCGGCCAGCCGGCCACGTCGACAATGTCCTTGATACCGATGGGAACCCCGTGAAGCGATCCCTGCAATCGGCCTGCTTCGAGGTCGGCGTCGAGCTGACGGGCCCGCGCCAGCGCACCGTCTCGATCGACGTTAACCCAGGCGTGAATTTTCGCTTCTTGTTCGTCGATCTGCGCCAGAGAGGATTCAACCACCTCGACACAAGTCCTTCGGCCCGACTTCAGAGCGTCGACGACTCCCTGAATGGTTTTGTCCGCTGAGGGGAACAGTTGCATCACGGTTTTCTCCGCTGAGTTCGACTGTTTGATATTTCCGGACAACGTAAACCGACGAGTGACGAGTTCGATGAAGAACCACCGATCAACATCAAGCAAATCCTTTGCTTGCCACGCGGAGATGATCATTTGAGAACAGCCCAGCACCAACCGCGAGTCGTTCGTTGTACACAAACAACTTCACCGAAAGGCCCCGTTCACACCAGACCGTTATGACGCAGCAGCGCCTGCGGGCTCGGTTCGCGGCCGCGGAAATCTTTGAAAACATCCATCGGGTGACGACCGCCCCCCTGGGCCAGCACGGTTTTGCGGAATCGCCGGCCGGCCTCGGCCACCGTCTGCTCATCGTCCAGCCCGGCCTCTTCAAAGGCGCTGAAGGCGTCGGCACTGAGCACCTCGGCCCATTTGTAACTATAGTAACCGGCCGCGTAACCTCCGGCAAAAATGTGCTGAAACGCACACAACGACTGATCTTCCGGCAGCAGCGGCAGAACCGACGTCTGCTCGCTGAGCCGCCGATGCAGCTCGAAGACCGACTCGTCACCGTCGGCATCGAAACACGTGTGCAATTGCATGTCGGTCATGCCGAACAGTAACTGCCGGAGCATCAGTGTGCCAGAACGGTACGTCCGGGCCGCACAAATTTTCTCGAACAAATCGTCCGGCAGCGGCTCGCCGGTTTCGTGGTGGGCGGTCATGCCAACGAGCGTCGGTTGGTGATAGCACCAGTTCTCCATGAACTGGCTCGGCAGTTCGACCGCGTCCCATTCGATGCCGTTGATGCCCGCTACGTCGGCATAGTCGACCGTCGTCAGCATGTGCTGCAGGCCGTGACCGAATTCGTGGAACAGAGTCTCGACTTCGCGGAAGGTCATCAGCGACGGCTTCCGGCCGACCGGGGGAGTCGAATTGCAAACCAGGTGGGCGACCGGAAGTTGCAGTTTTCCTTGCACGCGGCGGCGGACCAGACACTCGTCCATCCACGCTCCGCCGCGCTTGTTCTGCGGCCGTGAATAGGAATCGAGGAAAAACGAGGCGATGTGCCCCCCCTGTTCGTCGAAGACTTTGAAGAACCGCACGTCCTGCTGCCAAACTCCTGCATCGCCGTCAGCAGACGTGACCGCGATGCCGAACAATCGCCGAACCAGTTCGAACAAGCCATCCAGCACCCGCTCCAGCGAGAAATAGGGACGCAGCTCTTCATCGGTGAAGTCGAACCGTTTCTCGCGCAGCCGCTCAGCCCAGAAACCGACGTCCCAGTGCTGAAGTTTCCCCTCAAAGCCCGCCTCGGCGGCCAGTTGCTGAATTTCCTGCATGTCTTTTTTGGCCGCTTCCCACGATACCGAACGAAGCGTCTCGAACATTTCTTCGACGGCAGAAACGTCCGCAGACATCTTCTTGGCCAGACTGATCTGGGCATAGTTGTCGTATCCGAGCAACTGGGCCTGCTCACGGCGAAGCCGAAGCACCTGCAGAATGATGCCGCTGTTGTCGAGGTCGCCCGCCGAAGCTTGGGTGATGTATGCCCGATAAACACTTTCGCGCCGGCTGCGCAGGCGGCAATGCTGCATAAACGGCAGAAAGCTGGGAGCCTCGAGCGTAATCCGCCACGGTCCTGCATCGGCTGTGGCTTCCGGATGGCCCTCAGCGGAAATCTCGTTGAACGACTGCGCCGCCAGTTGCAGCAGACTCGGTGGCAGTCCCTCGACCTCCTCCGGTTCTTCCAGCACCAAAGAGAACGCTTTGGTGGCATCCAACACGTGGTTCGAAAAATCGGTGCTTAGCTGCGAGAGCTCTTTGGCGATCTCGTTGAACCGGTCTCGCTGTGCTCCCTTCAGTCCGATGCCGGCCAGATCCGTCTCCAGCAACCTCTGATCGACAACCCGCCGCTGCGCTTCGTCGAGCGATTGCCAGGCGTTTCCCTGCTGCAAACTCTTCAGGGCGCGGTCTATCGGCTCACTCTGTTTGACTCGAAGTCCGAAGGCCACCATCTCCGGCAGCACTGCTTCATAAGCCTCGCGCAGCTCCGGCGAGTTCTTCACCCCGAACAGATGCGAAACCGGTCCCCAAGCATATTCAAACGGCCGCTCAATCTCGTCGAGCGCCTCGATGGTTCCCGGCCAGGTCGGCGTAAGATTCTGCTCCAAATCCGCCAGCTTGAGTTCGGCCCCGGCAAGCACATGACGGACCGCCGGAACAATGTGCTCCGGCTCGATCTGATCAAAGGGTGGTAAACCTTCGCTGGCCAGCAACGGGTTCCGTTGCAAGTTATCGTTTGGCTGATTCAAATCGTCACATCCTTGAAAAAACCGGGTTCGCAGTAAATCGCCCGGAAGAACCGATCGTGGTCTCGTCAGACAACAGCATAAACTCAAAGTGTATACGGATCGTCATCTGGAGTCATCCGAGCCGGGAGTTCAGTCAGGGTTGATCAGTTTTTCATTCTGGGGTCTCGGGCAGGGGTCTGGCCCTCTCCATAAAAGATGGTTGCGGATTGATGCAGATCGGCGATGCTGAACAGTTTGTTGTTACAATGGGCCAGACCCCCTTGAAACACTGACCAGAGCCGGGAGTTCAGTCTCGACACGCCTCGGCCCGCCGCTAGAATAATTGCTGATGGCGGTACGAAATCCAACGACCGAAGTTCCCGTCCCCTCGGGTACGGAGAAAACTATGAAAGGGGATGTTTGTGTACTGAATCAGTCTCTGGTCGTTTATCTGGCGGGTGTCGTTTGTTTGGCGGGAGCAATGATGGGGCTGTCGGCTGCCCCGCCGTCCCTCTCGGCCGGCGAGCACGAGTCCCCGAAGAAGATTCAGAAACCCGCCCCCAAACTCAAGCGGACACCGTCGATGAAAACCCTGGGCGGCAGGCAACTTTGGGGCGACCTGCTCTTTTTTCACGGCTGGCGAATTCAGAAGAACGTCCTCACCGGTCATTATCGGCTGCTTGACCCGCAGGACTTCCGCCACGCCAGTGGCAGCCGCAAGCTCTGCCAGGCCAAGCTCGAAGAAATCAAGCGGGTGCAGCAGTTCGGACCGATGTCCGGCAAAGCAGTCGTGCTGGTGCATGGCATCGTCCGTTCATCGAAATCGTTCGACGCAATCGCCAAGCGGCTGCGGGACGAAGGTTACGTGGTGATCGGATTCGACTACCCCAGCACGCGCGTCAAGATCACCGATTCGGCCGAGTTCCTGCACAGCGTTATCGAGTCGCTCAACGGAATCGAAGAGATCAATTTTGTGGTGCACAGCATGGGAGGCATCGTCACCCGAACGTACCTGTTGCGGCATCGGGACAAGCGGATCAAGCGGATGGTGATGTCGGCGGTCCCCAACCGTGGCGCCCGTATGGCCGACCGGTTACGCAACAACGCGCTGTACCGGATCGTGTTCGGACCGGCGGGGCAGCAGCTTGGCAGCGACCCGAACGGTTTCATCGCCGAGTTGCCGACCCCCGATTTCGAGTTTGCCGTCATCGCCGGCGGCCGGAACAATCTGAAGGGCTACAACCCGCTGGTTCCCGGCGACGACGACGGTACGGTCAGCGTCAGCAGCACTCGCCTGCCCGGCGCCGACGATTTTCTACTCGTCAATTGTCTGCACTCGTTTCTGATGGGGCACGGCGAGGCGATCGACGCGACCGTCCGATTTTTGAAGAGCGGCCGGCTGCGCGAACAGGGCGATTCGCACCCGATTCCGAGGTCGGAGAATAGCCGCTCTGCACAGTCCCGGTAACTGAAGTCACTGGACCGGCGCAAAGCCTACTACGCCGTCAAATCTCGATTGGTGGGTGCCACTGGTAGCTTGTCTGTCAGTGCGATTGACCAGTTGGCGTCGGTTGCTCGAATGACGTTGATCCCGTCGATCGCACCGGCACTGATGGGCAAGCCACCAGTGGCACCCAACCTGTCAATCCAGATTTGACAGGGTACTATTCAGAATTGAGCGTCTCTCCGCCGGCGCGGGTCAGCAGGGCACGGATCGTCTCCACTGAAAGATCTTGCGAAAGCGGTGCCCCGTGACCGTCGGCATAGAACACGTTAACGCTATGTGGGTGTTCTCTTGAGATTCCCTGACCGATGGGACTATTGATTCTATAGGTGCTTTCATAGCTATGTGATGACCCTGCGATAGTCAGCACCCATAACTCCAGGTTGAGCGCCGAATGTGGGATAATGTAAGCCCAGGTGCAGATGAGGTAACATCGCAGGTAACACACCCACGGCGTGGTGCTGTTCGACGAAACGGACGTCAGGACTGGAGAGCAGCAGAAGAAAGTGGAGGACCGGTGGACGGGACGGAGGCGGCACGACCCCTTTGGTTCGCGATTGATCTTTTAGTTCTCGATGACTGGATGAGCGAAAAAGGGATCCATCGTGAATCCAGTTACGGGGGCCCCACGCACAACACGGGCGCTAATGCCATGCGTGATTGCGGTGGATTCCGGATATGACTGGACCCTACAGCGGGGCAGTTGGGACGGCGGTCAAGACGTTTATCGGCTGGCTGTACCAGGCCTCGGCCCTGGAAATGTTAGCCCGCATTTCCCAGATAGAAACTAAGAGCGGGTGGTTCCGGCATCGTGTTGAGCCTATAAAATGAGGGGTGTGAGACACATACGCAACTCATGGATCGGGAAATGCGATGGGTGAAGGCTAACGGGATGCCTTGCGGGTCGATTTCGATGGCCAGATTCGTCTTGAATTCCACGGCGCAAACGTCACCAGTGATGCTGGTCTGCTGGCCTATCGGGAACTCGATGAGGCGCTGGGGCTGACGACGGA
>CAUZTK010000059.1:0-15217 GCA_963582395.1 Planctomycetota bacterium
ACAATCGGGACAATTCCGATCGGCGCGGCGATGTAGACAAGTCCCGCTCCACCCCGCAGCGCTCCCAAACCGGCCAAACAGGCGGCCCCGCTCATGCCGCGGCTGCCCGCCACAATCAGCACTCGGCCGAAGGTCCCCTTGTGCGCATCGTCGGGCCGCGCCGGCGGAGACGGAAGGTCGCTCACGGGTTGGGTGGGATGTTTGGGCTTCATGGAGTCGGCAAGTTTTGATTCGGTTGAGGGTCGAATTCGGTCCGACGATTTCATGTCCCATTGCCATGGTGTTGCAACCAGACGCACCGACCTCGATGGGTGGTCGGCGTTGGCATCTGTCATCGGGTTTCGATCTCAACATCAACCAGTCTGACTGAAACACCGCACGATGCAAGGGGAGAGTGTGAGATTCGAAGAGCCGACATACCAAAGGTCTTTTCCGTCCGCTATGCCGCAAGCGGGAAATCGCGAATTCGTGAAACATTTTTTGTTCAATTCCATCGCGAACTTTTTGAGTTATGCTTATGTCATGTCGGATGTTGGCGAATATTGCAAACATCTTGCCGGTCCGAGAGGGTCTTGACCACATCCGCTCACGACGCGACGATGAATAACGGCTCAGCCGATTTTGATTCAAACATGTGGAGAAGTTATGGCGGTCGATTCAGGCCTCACGCACACATCCGTCCCGGTTCGGTTGAGCCGGCGGGCGGAGTGGACACGCAAGCAGGCCATCGGTTTTCTGATGCAGCAGGCGGTCGAAAACCCGGGCGTCATTTCGCTCGCCGCCGGTCTGGTTGATCGGGACAGCTTGCCGGTCGAAGAGACCCGCTCTGCCGTTGAGGTGCTGCTCGGCGACGACGAACGGGCCCGCGACGCACTGCAGTATGGAACGACCGCCGGTGCCGAGCGTCTGAGGTCGCTGCTGGTCGAGCACTTGGCGAATCTGGAAGGTTGTTGCCCTACGGAACTCGGCATCGACACCAACAGCCTGATCCTGACCAACGGATCGCAGCAACTCCTGTCGCTGGTTGGTCAGGTGCTGCTCAATCCGGGCGACATTTGCTTGGTGGCGTCGCCGACCTATTTTGTCTTTCTCGGAACAGTCCAGGGTCTCGACGCGCGGAGCGTACCGGTCGCAACCGACGAAGACGGCATGCAAATGGACGCGCTCGAAAAGGAATTGCAACGGCTGCAGGATGCGGGAGAACTCGAGCGGGTCAAGCTGATTTATCTTGTCAGCGACTATGAAAACCCCAGCGGATTCCGTCTGTCGTCAGAGCGTCGTGCCGCGGTCGTGGAGATTGCCCGTCGCTGGTCAAAGAGGCAGCGGATTTTTGTGCTGGAGGACGCCGCCTACCGAGAACTGTGCTACGACGTTCCCCGGCTGCCGAGTGTCTGGAGCTTTGATCCGTCGTGCGAGACGGTCATTTTGGCACAGACGTTCTCGAAGAGTTTCTCGCCGGGGTTGCGTGTCGGATACGGTGTTTTGCCCAAAGAGCTGATCGAGCCGATCTGTGACCGCAAGGGAAACGAGGACTTCGGTTCATCGAATTTCAACCAGCACCTTATTGCAACTGTTCTGGGGCAGGGCCGTTATGCCGAACACATTCGCTTGATCTGCAACTCGTACCGAATCAAACGAGATGCCATGCTCGCCGCCGCCGACCGGTACTTCGCCGACATTCCCGGGGTCAACTGGGTGCATCCGCATGGTGGATTATACGTTTGGATGACGCTGCCGATCTCTGTCGAAACCGGCTTCGAGAGTCCGCTGTTCGAACGGGCCACGAAGACCGAACAGGTGATGTATGTGCCGGGCGAGCTCTGCTACGCCGGACCGGCTGAGGAGCGTCCCCGCCATCAAATGCGCCTCAGCTTCGGAGTCCAATCCCCTTCGGGAATCGAACAGGGGATGCAGCGACTGGCACGAGCCGTCCGGGCAGTTATTTGAACAGGCAGCCAGAAAGTCAAGAGGGGTACACTCTTCGGCGCTGCGGCGTCACCTCGTTCCCAAGCTCTTGCTTGGGAACACATTTTCGCGAGGCTCCGCTTCGCCGAAGCCAAGCAAAGCTTGGCAGGACGAGGGTTCCCAAGCCGAGCTTGGGAACCAGGTAAAAGCATTCTGCGGGCTGTCGGCGCCGCTCTGATCGGCTGGTTGGACGTCGGACCGCAACCGGTGAAATCCGAATGACTTGTGACATTTCACCATCGATGGCGCCTGGCATGGGATCGGCTGGTTGCCGATTTGCGTCGTCGCAGGTTCCCGTTCTGCCGGTCGCTCATAAGATTTCGGCTGAATTGACGGTGCCGATGATCACGATAGTAAGGGATGGGGAAGCGGCCAGGGCGCCGGTTGGCTTGAGGCCGCGGTACGTTTCGAGAACTGTAGCCGTCTCTGCCGTGAATCGAGCCGGCGGGAACCGAGCCGATGGTTATCTCTGAGGATCACCGATGGGTCTGTACGAATCATGCCACGGCGGTTGTTGCCGATCGTTTGCGGTCCCGGTCACCGGAGCCGACATCATTCATATCGAGCGCAAACTGGGCCTTTCGTTTTGGAACTTCGTGTGCCTCTGGGCTGATCACAAAGGGGACATCGCACGCAATTACGCGCCGTATTTTTTCTTCAAAGACGAGCTGGAAACGCCGTTTGTCATTTGTCTGATGCACGAGGAAAGCCACTTTTTGCCTGGCAGCACCAAATGCCGATTTCTTGTCGAGTGTCCGGCCGATGAACATTATCCGCTCGGGCTGGCCCGCTGCGGTATTTATCACGAACGTCCCTCCGCCTACCGCACATTTCCGACAAAACTGAACGATACTGGCGAACTGGTCGTCATCCATGACGTTCCCGAACGCGGCCGCTCCCGGAATAATCCGGCTTATGAGTTGTGTCCCCGGCAATGGGATCCCGAAGATGTCGACCCGATTGGGTCGCTGCAGGATCTCGTGGCCGCTAAACACGAGATGGCGTTCTTTCAAAACCTTTCGAATCTCTGGAACCGCAACCCGCAATTGTGGAACGTCTTTTCCGACTTTTTGCATCTCGTCTACTCCAGCCGAGTTTTATGCGAATCGGACGACTACGGGGCCGAGATCGAACCGGCCACGATCCGGATTCCGCAGACGAGCGACGATGACCTCTGGAAGCGGCCTGAAGACCGCGGTGTTGGATCTTTTCTTCGCGGTGCCGTGGCCTGAATTGCGGCGTTTTTTGGTGCCGTACAATTTCATTCGGTTCGTCGGCAGATTTTCAGGCCGGTTTGCGGTTTCATGTCATCTGTCGGCTGCTCTGCCCGAATATTTCCGAAGACCACCCCGATGAGTTGATTATGCCGGCTTTCGACATTCCGAACCCCGATTCTGAGCCGATTCAGCCCCACGACTTTCTGCCGTCAGCGTCTCTGGAAACGTTGCAGCAACGGGCCGAACTGCTGGCCGAGGTTCGTCGCCATTTCCACGCCGGTGGTTACTGGGAGGTCGAAACCCCGCTGCTTTCGCAAGAGGTAATCATCGACGCCCATCTCGAACCGTTCGCAATTCTGGAACCAGCTTTGGAAATGTCCCAGTCGGTCGACGGCTTCGATTCCGGCAAGGCCCCGTTGTTTCTTCAGACGTCTCCGGAAGCGGCGATGAAACGTTTGCTGGTCACCGGAGCCACGGCGGTTTTTCAGATCACACGTGCCCTGCGTCGCGGCGAGTTCGGCCCATACCACAACCCAGAGTTCACGATGGTCGAGTGGTACCGGACCGGTGACACACATAACAATCAAATGGACGTGGTTGAAGAGCTGGTGAGAGCTGTTTTCCAGCGGGCTGCGGAACTGCGCGAGGCCGGCAGCGGTGGCCGGGAGAGCAGAGGTTCGGTTGGGCGCTTCGCGGTCGAACCACCCTTCGACCGAATGACCTACGACGAGGCGTTCGAACGGTGGACCGGCATCCGGGTGTTGGACCTTGGTCCGAAACCATTGTCAGAGCTGGGCCGAAAACACGGAGTTGCTCCGCCCGAGAGTCTGCGAGCCGATGACCGTGACGGCTGGCTCAACCTACTGCTAGCTGAGTTGGTGGAACCGCACTTGGGGCAGCAGCGGCCGGTTTTTCTGTTTGACTACCCCGCATCGCAGGCGGCGCTGGCAAGAATTCGGGACGGTGATCCACCAGTCGCGGAACGGTTCGAGCTTTACGCCGATGGCATCGAGCTGTGTAACGGATACCACGAATTGACCGACGTACAAGAACTTCGGAAACGGATGCGGCGACAGTCACAGATTCGCGCAGAGCATGGACTCCGCCCGTTGCCGGAACCTGCACGACTGCTCGCTGCGATACAGGCCGGTCTACCGGCCTGTGCCGGCGTCGCGCTTGGTTTCGACCGACTGGCGATGCTGGCGCTCGGCAAAGGATCGCTAGCTGAGGTGCTGGCCTTTCCGTTTGACCGTGCTTAAAAGTCTGTCGTTTCGATCCCGACTGAGTGACTGCTCAACGATTTTCCTGAGGATCAGGCGGCCGACGCGGCATGCCGATCGTCGCCAATTGGACCGGTCCTTATCTTAACTTCCCTTTTCTCACTCGATCAATTTCGCAATACTTCTCGCGGTTAGAGTTCACACGAAAGGGACCTCGTGGCAAATCGAGCGGTTTACGTGCTGGCAGGAGGCGGTACCGGAGGACACCTTTTTCCGGGCATCGCCGTCGCCGAAGAAATTCTTTCCCGCGATCCGCGGTCGCGGATTGTCTTCGTCGGCTCGGGACGTGAGATCGAGCTTGAGATACTCGTCAAACACGGCTTTGAACACGAAACGCTGCACGCCGAACCGTCAACCATGCTCCGCCGCAATCCGATCCGATTCCTCTGGCACAACTGGCACGCCTGTCGAATGGCCAGGATGATGCTCAAGCAGTTGCAGCCGAAAGCCATCATCGGGTTGGGCGGATTTGTCAGTGTTCCGGTTGTCGTTGCGGCCAGTTCGTTGGGGGTTCCGAGCCTGCTTTTGGAGCAGAACGTTGTTCCCGGACGCGCCACCCGCTGGCTGAGCGGGCGGGCAGCGCTCGTTTGTCTTTCGTTCGCTGAGTGCAATGTACGGTTGTCGGCTCGGGCCAAAACTTGTGTGACCGGCAACCCTGTCCGCCGAGAGATTGTCCGGCTGCACGCTCATTCCCGCGATTCGGAGAGGGAGCGACCGTATCGAAATAAAACAGAATCGCTGCTGATTTTAGGTGGAAGTCAGGGAGCGTCGTCCGTCAACGAAGCGGTGTTGTGCGCCGTCCAGCGGCTTCGCGCACAACTCGGCGACTGGAGAATCGTCCACCAAACCGGCCGCTTGCAATGCGATCAAGTCCGGCGGAGATACGTAGAGTTCGGAGTGACAGCGGAGGTGGTTCCGTTTATCAGCGATCTCACAAAACGGTATGCCGAGACAACTGTCGCCATTTCGCGAGCCGGCGCGACGACGCTGGCGGAACTCGCCTGTGCGGGGACTCCGACGATTTTGTTGCCGTATCCAAATTCAATTCGGAACCACCAATTTCTGAACGCGCGCCTGTTCGAGAGTGCCGGAGCCGCACGGATTGTCGAGCAGGGCAGCGACCCGGCAACGACGGCCTCTGCGCTCGCCATTTATCTTCGCATCTTGATCGAGAAACACGACATGCGTGGAGAGATGTGCCGGGCCATGTATTGTCTGGCCAGACCCGATGCCGCTCGGCAAGTCGTTGACAGGTTACGGGACCTGACGGAGTTTAAGTGCAGTCTCAACCAACGCTCGGCGTGAAGTCCGTGACACCGATGACAACACCCCTTCACCTGAAGCATCATCAATAAATCACTTTTTGTAGCAAACGTTTGGGATTATAGTAGAAATGTGACAGTCGCTACTCGGCTATTAAAAATAAAACCGTCCGATGAGCATTCAGCACAAGTTGAACGATTAAAAGCTGAAATCCGTTCTGCCTTCGCACATCAACGATATCCGGGCGATGATCGGATTGTCTCCGATGACTCACAAGAGGATGACGATATTAGGAAATCGTTTTGTGGTTGGGATTGGCGAGATCTGTACTTCGAGAAACTTGAATACCATCACAATGATTTACCATTCTTTACAACCGAGGCATCTTGCTTCTACCTTCCTGCTTACCTTACATACTCGCTGGATCACCTCGATGATGATTCTGTTCTTCTAATGTTTACACTTTTCAGCTTGCTACCTGGATCAGGGTTTTACTTCCGTAGAATCCAGAGAATGCCTTCCAGGCATGCTCTGGCCGCAACTCGTGGACGCCCGCCACGCTTCGATTTTGGTAGATCACGCAGCAAGTCTTTAATCAGAACCCATTGGGAATCATGAGAAACGGATTCGGGGCCGTCCTGGACCCTGTCGTATTCGGCCGCCGACGTGACGGCCACATTGACAGGAAAATAACCATATGAGTGTCTCCTTTCACTCACTCTGGTACGCAAATTACCCGCCATTCATTTAGTGATTTATGGTTTTGAAACTGACTCTAGGCACTGGCTCGAATTTATACGTCCCTGGTGTGACGAGGATGATGTTAAAGAATCGCTACAGACATATTTTCAAGCAAAGTGATGGTAGATGTAGGTCAGGCATCTTTGCCTGACGTAAACGGGGAGCAACGCCTCTTGTCACTGCTATCTTGTCCGGCCGAGCTGAAGTGCCAGAAGGCAACGGTCACCCTGATCCTGAATAGGAAAGAATCTATTGTGGCAACGGCCTCACGAATGAGCAAGGAAGGGCCGGCTCTGCCGGCCACCTGGATCGTTCGAAATACCGTGCGGGTCTCCAATATCTGTCGGCCGGCAGATCCAGCCCTACTCGACTTCCCACGATCAGCGTGACCCCAAGCACGGATGCCGATGAAAATACGGCATCATCTTGACGAGAGCGTCCCCAGCGCCATCGGACTACGACTGCGTGGGGATTGGCGCCACCACCGCCAAGGACGCCGGTCTTCTCGAAGCTTTAGACCCAGAGCACATCGAATTCGCCCACGAGAATCAGCGAGTAATTTTCAGCTTCGATGATGGCGTTCTTTCGCTCGCCAGTGGTGGTGTCAAACACTCAGGCATTGCGTACTGCCACCAATTACCGAAGGTGGTTAGCGTCGGAGCTAGAGACTCGATCGCCGATTAGCCGGGCGAGTTCGTGCCCCATCTGTCTACCCCGGCAGTTCACCGCGGCGACTTTACCGTCCTTGCCCAGCAGAATGAAGGCGGGAATGCCGCGAATGCCGTACTTCGCACCCATCGTCTTTTTGTTGCCGGGCCGATTGTCCACCACGATGGTCCAGGGCGGCGACTGCTGGGCCACGAAGGCCCGTAGCGCCTTCATGTCTCGGTCCACACTGATCGCGATCACTTCGAAGCCGTCATCGAGGTACTTCTTAAAGTTCTGCCAAATGTTGGACATCTCTGCGAGGCAGGGACCGCACCAGGTAGCCCAGAAGTCCACCAGCACGACTTTACCCTGATAGTTGGCCATGTCGAGCGGCCTGCCGCCGATGGTGTAGCCTGTCAGTTTCAGGGGCTTGCCGAGTAGCGCTTGCAGCGGATCGGCATTTTCCTGCGTCACCCCCTCGGCTTCGAAATTGATGGATTTTTCCCCATCAGCATACGTGGCACTTATGGCGAAGATCCGCCACTCTTCCGACTCGTATCGAAAGTGCAATTTCGTCTTGTGAAACTTGCCGGCGGCGCGGACGCCGACGCGAATTTCCGCCACGGCTCCATCGAGTTGCACCTTGCCCGTCCTGATCGACCTGGTGCCCGATGCGGGCTTGGGTAAGTGGGCCAGCGGCGAATTCTTACCTTTTATGAAAGATTGCGCCTTTTTCGTGAGCAGCCGCCGGGCAATCTCGCGATCCGAACTGCGGAGGTCGCTGAAAAACTTTTTGGTCGCCTTGGCGATGTCTTCGGCCGCCGCTTCAGCGTCGATTTCTGGACCGTCGGCTCGCCGCGCTTCGAGGAACGTCCGATCCTTGTCGCTGAACCGCTCGAGCGGCACCTTGCGTTGGTCGCCGTCCGTGCGGTGAAGCACGATCTTGTCCCCTTGGACGGCGGCAAACTCGGCAGTCACGTTGAGCTTCCCGGTGGCATCGGTCCACGTACGTTCTGCGGCCAAAGCGGTTCCTGTGACGGTGACCAATGCGATCACGATTGCAGACCGTCGCCTACCTGTGTTACCGGCCATTACTGGTCAACTCCAACGGGTTTGCGAACGGATAACGACGCAAAGTATACCAACTGTACTGTAAAGCAATCGGGCGTTGCTCGCAAACCCCTGTGGTCTTGAAACGGGCGCTGGTGGCGGCCGAGCCTCGATCCTTACTTCCCGCGACCTGGCTTTGGACTTGCCGGCCGGAAACCTTCCCTTGGTGACGAGTGACGAAATCTGAATGGCGAATCAAATGTCGCATGACCGCATAATGGAATGAACAGTTGCCTGATCCGTTGCAGACGACCAGGATCATTCTCGGTGTCACAGATCGAGCGGGGACTAAAATGTGTGCATCCACCATCCCGGAAGAACATTGCGGATTTCATGCTGCTGCGAGACTGAAAAGTCGAGCCGCTTGAGCGAGTCTG
Source organism: Planctomycetota bacterium (assembly GCA_963582395.1). Taxonomy (GTDB): domain Bacteria; phylum Planctomycetota; class Planctomycetia; order Planctomycetales; family Planctomycetaceae; genus CAUZTK01. The sequence continues at coordinate 8,602 of CAUZTK010000059.1, forward strand.
ATTTTCTGTTAGAATCCTGCAAACAATTTAGAGGATGCACATGAATACATTCGCGATCAGCACAGTTGTTCTGGCCGTCGAGGCCGGCGCGGAGCAAACTGCCGAGCCTCAGTCGTTGCTCGCGGCATTTTACATTTTCGTACTGGCGTCGTTTCTTGGGTATCAACTGATTATCCGCGTGCCGCCGCTGTTGCACACTCCGCTGATGTCGGGGACGAATGCGATCTCGGGGATTTCGCTGGTCGGATCGCTGGTGGCTGCCGGAGCCGATTTCCCCTTGGTCTGCAATATCCTGGGGTTCATCGCCGTTGTCTGTTCGATGTGCAACGTGGTGGGGGGCTTCATGATTACAGACCGGATGTTGAAGATGTTCAAGGCGGCATCACCGCACGATAAGGCCAAAAAGTGAGGCAAGGGGGCGGTATCACCGCAGGATCATGTCAGAAAACCTACTGATCGAACCGGCCTATCTGATTGCCGCCGTTCTGTTCATTCTGGGGATTCGAGACCTCAGTTCGGCCGAGACGGCCCGCCGCGGCAATCTGCTCGCCTCGATCGGGATGTTCCTGGCGATCGTCGGGACGCTGCTGCACGCGGACATTATCGGTTACCAGTGGATCATCGTCGGCATGATCATCGGCTCGATCGTCGGGGCGGTGATGGCGATCTTTATGCCGATGACCGCCATGCCGGAGCGGATCGCGATCGTCAACGGATTGGGTGGTGCCGCGTCTTTCCTGGTCGGGATCTCCGAGTACTACCGGCAATCGGCCGAGTTTTTTTTAAATCACCAATTCAAAATGGGGGTGGTCGGTTTCGAGGTGTTGCTGGGGGGGCTGACATTCACCGGCAGCATGATCGCGTTTTTCAAGCTAAAAGGCTTGATCAGCGGCACGCCGGTGACTTATCAGGGACAGAATGCAGTCAACATTGCCTGGCTGGTGTTGATGCTGGCGATCATTGGCTATCTGATTATTGTGCCCACCACACCGGTGTTGTTCTATGTCATGATGGTGATGGCTGTCATGTTCGGAGTCATGTTTGTGCTGCCGATCGGCGGCGCCGACATGCCGGTTGTGATCGCGATGCTCAATGCGTATTCTGGTCTCGCCGCCGCAGCGACCGGTTTTGTGCTCTCGAACAACGTGCTGATTATTGCCGGCGCGCTAGACGGGTCGTCCGGTTTTTTCCTTTCAATTTTGATGTGCCGGGCCATGAACCGCTCCATCGGCAACGTCCTATTTGGTGCCGTTGGTCAGAGTGTCGCTGCTCCCGGCATCAGCGGCGGCGGCGATGACGGGCAGCCACAGTCGATCTCGGTCACCGAAGCGGCCGGGATGCTGCTGGGTGCCCAATCGGTGATCATTGTGCCTGGTTATGGGATGGCGGCCGCCGGCGCACACTTTGCTGTTCGGGAGTTGGCTGACCTGCTCAAGAGTCGTGGAACCAGCGTCAAGTACGCAATCCATCCGGTCGCGGGACGCATGCCCGGCCACATGAACGTCCTGCTGGCCGATGCGAATGTTCCTTACGATGAGCTGGTCGAGATGGACGACGTCAACCCTGAATTCCCCGAGACGGATGTGGCGCTGGTCATGGGGGCCAATGACATCTGCAACCCCGTCGCGCGGGATTCGGCAGGGACTCCGATCGACGGAATGCCGATCATCGATGCCGACAAGGCCAAGAGTGTCATCGTCATCAAGCGCAGCATGAGCCCCGGATTTGCGGGCATCCCGAACAAGCTATTCGTGGCGCCCAATACCTACATGCTCTTTGGTGACGGCAAATTAATGGCCGAACAGTTGGCCGAGACCTTGAATCTGTGAGGAGCGAAGCGTGAAAGTTTCCATCCCGAAGGAGATTCTCGCGGATGAGCACCGGGTTGCCGCGACCCCCAAAACTGTCGCCAAGATGGTCAAGGCCGGCATAAGCGTGGTGGTTGAATCGGGAGCTGGGTTAGAGTCCTGCATCACGGACGAAGAGTTTCATCAGGCCGGAGCAGAAATCGCGGTGAATGTCGAGTCTCTGTTGAACGAAGCCGACGTGGTGCTGAAGGTTCAGCCGCCGGGGCTTAACGAGTCTACCGGGACGCATGAGTTGGACATGTTCCAAAAGGGCGCGACGCTAATCGGTGTCTTGCAGCCGCTGATAAACCACGACTTGGTGACGAAACTGGCCGAACGGCGCATCACAGCGTTTTCTCTCGACTGTCTGCCGCGAATTGCCCGGGCCCAGGCCATGGACGTGCTGAGCTCCATGAGTACGCTGGCCGGGTACAAGAGCGTCCTTTTGGCAGCCAACGCCTTGCGCAGCGTCCTGCCCATGTTGACGACAGCGGCCGGCACCCTGTATCCGGCCCAGACTTTGATCATCGGGGCAGGTGTGGCCGGACTGCAGGCCGTTGCCACGGCGAAACGGCTGGGGTCTGTGGTCAAGGTGTTCGATGTGCGGCCCGTTGTTAAAGAACAGGTCGAGTCATTAGGCGCGGAGTTTATCGACATGGATGTCGATCAGCAACAGGCCGAGGATGCCGGTGGGTATGCTAAGGAACAATCGGTCGACGTCCAACAAAAGGCGCACGAGTTGATTGGCCAACACATCAAGCAGGCGGACATCGTGATCACCACGGCGTTGATTCCTGGAAAAAAAGCGCCTATCTTGATCAACGAGGAGATGGTGCAGACCATGAAGATCGGTTCGGTCATCGTCGACCTAGCCGCGGAACAGGGTGGGAATTGCGAGTTGAGTGAACCGGGCAAGCAGATCATCCAGCACGGCGTGACCCTGATCGGTCTTGTGAATCTGCCCAGCAGCTTAGCGGTCCATGGCAGCCTGATGTACGCCAACAATCTCGCGAACTTTCTGTTGCACGTTTACGACGATCAGCAGATCGCTGTGAATCTTGAAGATGAGATTACGCGACAGACCATCATTACGCACCAGGGCGAAGTTCTGCATTCCGGTGTCCAAGAGGTGCTGGGCCTCGGGAAGACGGCAGAGACGTCGTAGCCGGCCACATCAATGCTCTGCCAATGTTTCGTGAGTGGCGGCCGGCCGGCGTCAGCCGGTTGGTGTTAGAGTGCCGGGTGTGGGACGGACAACGGACTCCAAAAATAATTGCCACCCCCTCTTTTTTGATCGAGTTTCCAGAAAATGTTCGCGATTCGCGTGCCATTTTGATAGCATAAATATTGTATTTCTTTGATCAGTTGTACGGGAAGCACCGCTGACCCGTCCCCGCGCACGAGTGCAGGAGACATCTCTCATGGGTCATCCCAGAATCGCGCAGGAGATCATGGTCACCAAGCTGGTGACACTGCAGCCCGACCATGATGTCTTTCAGGCCATGCGGCTGTTGTTGAAGTATCGGATTACGGGGGCGCCGGTCATCGACAACGAGCGAAACTTCGCCGGTGTTTTTTCCGACAAGCGCAGCATGATTGTGTTGTCTGCGATCTTGAAGGTCCTCGCAGAAAGAGACGACCCGAGAAACGCTCTCCCCAAAGCCAAAGATATTATGGCTGCTCGGCTAGTGACCCTGACGCCGCAAATGGATGCGTTCGAAGCGATCGGTTACCTGTTAAAACATCGCATCTCTGGGGCACCCGTGCTCGATCCCCAAGGATGCCTGCTAGGCGTTTTCTCTGAAAGATACAGCATGAGCGTGCTGATCAACTCGGCTTACGACCAGTTACCCACGACCGATGTCTCCGCGTTCTTGAACACAGACTTCGGAAGAGCGATTTCCGAAGAAATCGATCTTCTGAGTATGGTGGAGATTTTTCTTGACAATTATTACCGCCGTCTGCCGGTGCTGCGGGACGGCAAGCTGCTGGGGCAAGTCAGTCGCCGAGATGTTCTGCAGGCCGCACTCAAGCTGTTCAGCCACGCACAAGGTCGGCAGGCCGTGGAGCGTTTTCTAAGTTCCCAGAACAATGCCGCCGGCGAAATGTCAGCCGCGGTCGAAACGTTTATGAACAAAGACGCGCTCACGATCACGGAAGAAACCGAACTGCTCAAGATCGCGGAAATATTTTTACACACGAACAATCGCCGCCTGCCTGTGCTCCGGGACGGCAAGCTGCTGGGGCAAGTCAGTCGCCGAGATGTTCTGCAGGCCGCACTCGACCTAAATTCTTTCGCACCGAAAGACGAGTCTTCATTGCTTTACTTGAGTTCTTTGGTGGAACGCGGCGATGCACCGGTCGAATAGTTCCCCTAGGAAGACCTGCGATTCTCGTCGCAGGTTGTCAGACGGGTCGGTTTGCTCAAGCCGGACGAGGTTGACCCGCACAGCCATATTATTCACGTTTTTTCCGCTTCTTTTTGACCAACAGCCGAAAGATTGAAGACCACATCACGCTAGCCAAAACTCATTCAAGATCCTTTTCTGAATGACCTCCGACGGAAGCACAACATTGCAGAAGGGGGGATGCGAGTGTGACCGAACTTGGAACAAGCGGAAGAGCACTGCGGGTTGCGATTGTCGGTAGCGGACCGAGCGGTTTTTACGCCGCCGAGGCACTCTTCAAGTCGGGCCTGGCAGTCCACGCCGACATGTACGATCGCCTGCCGACTCCTTGTGGTCTCGTGCGGGGAAACGTCGCTCCCGACCATCAGAAGATCAAGAACGTCATCAAGACCTATCAAAAGGTCGCACAGCATGAAGGCTTTGACTTCTGAGGAAACGTAAAAGTTGGAGTCGATCTCTCGGTCGAGGAACTCCGCTCCCACTATGATGCGGTCATCTTCGCCTGTGGGCCACCGACCGACCGGAAACTGGACATCCCGGGCATCGATCTCCCCGGCTCGTATACGGCGACCGAGTTTGTCGGCTGGTACAACGGTCATCCCGATTACCGGGACCGCACCTTCGACCTTTCTCATGAAACGGCGGTCGTCATCGGTGTCGGAAACGTGGCCATGGACGTGACCCGCATCCTTTCGAAGACGGCCGATGAATTGAAAGAGACCGACATCGCTGACTCCGCCCTAGAAACCTTGGTCGAAAGCCAAATTAAACAGATCTACCTCATTGGGCGGCGCGGCCCGATTCAAGAAAAATTCACGCCGATCGAGATCGGCGAGTTGGCCGATTGCGAACCGGTCTTCAACCACCAGTGTGATTTGGAACTGGACGAAATCAGCCGGATGGAACTCGCGGACGACACGAACAGGCAAGCTCGTCACAACCTGGACGTCCTGCTGAGATTCGTGCAGCGACAGCTCCGGGGATACTCTGAGCAACGGTCAGCGAAGACCAAGCGGTACCACTTACGTTTCCTCACAAGCCCTCAGGAACTCAAAGGGAACGGGAAGGTCGAACGAATTGTCCTGGAACGCAACAGACTCGTGGGCGAACCGTTCAGGAATTGGCCGGAAGGTACCGGCCAGTTCGAGGAACTCCCCTGTGGGGCTGTCTTCCGTTCCATCGGATACCGAGGGGTTCCCATTCCTGGAGTCCCATTCGGCGAACGAAACGGGGTCTTCCCGAATAAGGACGGGCGAATCCTCAACGGAGAAACCATCGTGCCGGGCTTGTATGCCGTGGGATGGATCAAACGCGGACCCTCGGGGTGATCGGCACGAATAAGCCGGACGCAAAGAAGACGGTGAGTTCGCTCATCGAGGACCTTCCCAACCTGCAGCCCTGCGCCAAGCCCGATCGCAAAGCCATCCAAGATCTATTGTGTTCCCGAGACGTACACGTCGTCACTTTTCAGGATTGGGAGCAAATCGATCGGGCCGAAATCGAACGCAGCCAGGAGAAGGGAAAGCCTCGGAAAAAGTTCCTCACGATCGAGGAAATGCTGGCGGTCCTCAATTGACTCGAAATATTCCTACGAATCATCCGGGCCATCGCACTTCCCGTTACTGCACGTGTGATGGATTCAAGAACTCCTTCGGTTCTAGCACCCGCCGCGTGAAACGTGCCGTGCGGATTGCTCCTTTGAACCAGTACACCTTATTGATCCGCACCCCCAATGAAGTCTTCCCCGCTCGCTGCGGCTGGTAGGCGATCTTTGTAGACATCTCCAGCTTGCCGTTGACGTAATGTCGCATTTCCTCGCCGTCGACCACAATCGCCGCGTGATACCAACGGCTGACGGGATGCTTGAACTTCTCGGCGAACAGAATGTAGTCCCCCTTGCCGCTCTTGATGAACGTATCGAGGAACCACTGTCCGTCGCCGGTCAGCCGAGTTTCGAACAACACGCGGTCATCACTGCCGTTCTCCTGCATGTGAAAGAACCGTTGCTCGGCCCGCCCGCCCGCATCGGGCCGAAAGATCACTTCGACGGTAAACTGCTTGGCGCCGGCCAGCGGATGAACGTCGAGAAACAGCGCGTCGTCTCGGCCATCGAACTCGACGGCCTTCCTCTCAGCCGCGTCGATGACGCGAGGATTGCCAGCCACCCGCACGTTGTGCCCTCCGATCTGCTTCAGGTTGTTGATTCGCCAGACAACTTGATTGTCGAACTGAGGATCGTGATCGCCGCCCGTGCTATCGACTGCCAGGACCGTCACAGACAGACCCACCAGACCCGCAAGAATTCGGAACGCCATACGTTTCTCCGTTGTGTGCAGATTGCCGGCTTTACCGGGGAAAACA
>CAUZTK010000060.1:0-15200 GCA_963582395.1 Planctomycetota bacterium
TGGCAACGGTTCCGGACGACCGCTTCGAGCGGTTGCTGGAGATCTATCAGCCCAAAAAGGCCGTCCCCACCAAAATAGAACTGTTCGACACGCCCGGGCTCAGCCGATCGGCACAGGAGAACAATGCGCATCGTCTAAGCGTCATTCGCAGCGCCAACGCGCTGGTGCAGATCATCGGTTTGTTTGGCGGCAGCGATCCCGACGCAGATATTTCGGCATTTATGGACGATCTGCTGTTGGCTGATCTGCAGGTCGTCAACAACCGCATCGAGCGGCTGAAAAAGGACGTCACCAAGCCCCGGCCCGACCGCGACGATCTACAATCAGAACTGCAGGCACTGGGGCCGATAGCCGATCGGCTGAGTGACGGCGAACCGGTCGGCAACATGCAACTCAGCGAATTGCAGGAACAGGCGGCGATGTCGTTCTCGTTGCTGACTCGCAAACCGCGGCTGGTGGTTTTGAACACGTCCGATTCCGACTTCGACCCGTCAATCGTCGAGCGGCTTGAAGCCAACGGGCAGCGAGCCGTGGCAGCGCCGGCTGGCCTCGAATTGGAACTTCAGGCGCTCCCAGATGAGGAACGTGCCGAATTTGCTGTCGAAATGGGGCTCAAAGAACCGTTCCGTGGACGGCTGCTGCGAAAGATTTTTGAGCTGACCGACCAGATTACTTTCTACACCTGTGCCGACAAGGAAGTTCACGCCTGGCTGCTGCGACGCGGTGCAACCGTGCTGGAAGCGGCCGATACTATTCATAGTGACCTGGCCCGTGGTTTCGTCCGTGCGGAAGTATGGTCTGCCGATGATCTGATCCGGCTCGGATCGGAACGCGATCTTAAGGCGGCCGGCCTGCAACAGCTTGAGGGCAAGGACTACATCGTCCGCGACGGTGACGAAATTTTTATTCGTTCAGGCATTTAAGTCCGGCAAGTGTTTTGATCTTCCTCGAACCGTTCTGAGCACTACTCACGGTGGCCGACGCCACCCAGCCGTCCAGTGAATCTACGAACCATTTCTGGGCGAGCGGCCCGGCCTGCTGAAAATCCGAGGTGCTATCGTTTCACGAGCGAGCAGGCGGCCCAGCAGAGATCAAAATTCCTACAAACGCTTTGGCCATCGGCGAAACCACTGAAATTCTAGTGATGAGGATCAACAACCACGGTTCCCATTGCCGAAGAGGGAGTTGAACGAATAGAGAAAATATGACGATCGGTCAGGACTGTGCCGATGAATCCAGGAATGCGGCTTCGACGGGCGGAGCCTGTACCCCTTCGATGTACCGACACAATTGGCCGAGCGCTGCAAAGCCATCTAACGGTCTTGTGCCACATCGCATGTGTGGAGAACTGTTTCGCGTTGTTTCAAGCCGTTGTTCCTACCTTGCCAAACTCCTGCAATTGACCTATAATTGTCGGAATTTTGAGAACTCGAAGAGTATTCGACCCAAGGCTTAACAACTTGCCTCATCGGGAGCAATTGAACCTGTGCCCGCGTCTTCCCGGTTGCTCGTATTTGGCGAACTCAACGAACAGGCTGCTGAACTGGTCGAGGATCTTCGCAAGCAGAACAAGGTCGTCGTTCCCAAAAGCCTGGAAGAAGGGCTCAAAGCACTGACCCGTGAACAGTTCTGCGGTGTCCTGCTGACTGGCGAAGACCACGGCTGGTCGGGCAGTTTGCTGGAATCGGGGGGCATCCTGGAGCAGGTTCCCGACGGCGTGGTGCTGCTGGATCCCGACCTGAGAATCCTCTGGTCCAATTCTTGCCTGCTGGAACTGACCGGCCGCAACGAACCGGTCGTTGGGCTTGGCTTTTACGATGCATTCGGGACGCCAGAGATCCTGGGTCCAGATTTTTGTCCGTTCCACACAGCGCTGGGCTCTGGTGAACCGGCCAAAAGTTCGCTGCGTGTTGGCGAGAAGTCGTACTTCGAAGTGCACACCAAGCCGGTCTTCGAGGAGGGCAGCAACCTTCCCCGATTTCTGATCGTGATCGTCCGCGACGTCTCGGAAGAGGTGCTCCAACGGCAAAAGCTGAATGCCATTTATCAGGCCGGTCTGGAACTGGGCGACCTGTCACCCGAAGAAGTCCTGGAGATGACGGTCTCTGAGCGGGTCGAGTTGTTGAAGTCCAAAATCCTGCACTACACCAAAGACCTGCTCGAATTCGAGCAGGTCGAAGTCCGCTTGCTCGACAAACGGATAAAACTGCTGGAACCGCTGTTGACGGTCGGCATGCAGCCCATGGCGGATAACCGCGAGCTTTATGCCGAACCGCAGGGCAACGGTGTGACCGGTTTTGTAGCTGCAACCGGAAAGAGTTATCTCTGCGAAGACATCGAGAACGATCCGTTGTACCTTCCCGGGGCACCGGAGGCTCGCAGCTCGTTGACGGTCCCGCTCGTTCTGCACGACGAGATTTTGGGCACGTTTAACGTCGAGAGTCCAAGGCCAGGAGCTTTCGACGAAAACGACCTGCAGTTCCTGGAACTCTTCAGCCGCGAGGTCGCGATTGCGCTGAATACCTTGGAGCTGCTGGAGGTCGAAAAAATGACGACGGCCAGCGAAAGCGCCGAGTTGATCCTGCGGGAAGTGGCCCACCCGGTCGATGAGATTCTGAACGACACCGCCTGGATCCTGGAACGTTACATCGGCCACGAGCCGAACGTCTGCGACCGCTTGCAACGGGTGCTCAAGCAAACTCGCGCCATCAAGCAGCTCATCCAGAAGGTCGGTCAGACGATGACCCCGCGCGTGGTCTACTCGCCTCTGCCGCCCCGATCGCAGCGTCCCAAACTGCGCGACAAACGCATTCTGGTCGTCGACAGTGACGAATCGGTCCGCGCTGCCGCCCACGAACTTTTAGAGCGGCTGGGATGCGACGTCGAAACCGCCCACAACGGCGATGAGGCGTTCCTGATGGTCCGCAACTTCCATTACGACGTGGTCATCGCCGACATCCGATTGCCCGACATGACCGGCTACGAGTGCTTCCATCAAATTCGCCAAATCCATGGGCATTTGCCCGTGATCCTGATGACCGGATTCGGCTACGATCCGACCCATTCGATCGTCAAAGCCCGACAAGAAGGTCTCAAGTCGGTCCTATACAAACCGTTCCGCCTCGATCAACTGCTCGGCGAGGTGGAAAAGGCCGTCTCCTCTCCCGCCGATCTGGCCGATAGCCCCACGTGACCAGCGGCGCTCTTGGGCCCTGTTCGACGTTCGGCGGATGCAACATCAGGCGTTTAAGCTGCTCTCCGGTTCCGCCTTTTTGTCTCGTCCACCCCGAATTCCGTACCTTGCCGTTCGGAATTGGCCCGTCAAGAATTACGGTGACGAGACCCGCAAGGTCCCGGCGATGCGTCCCAGTTGCGATGGTTGTGTTCGTCTTCAATTGGAAATAGGATGGACCCACATCGCAGCAAAACAGCTATGTGTCGGAGGAGATGATGTCTACGTTGGCAGAACTTTGGTCCGCCGAGTTTTCGGACAACAGAGCGGTCGTGATTCCCGATGGTGGCCCGACTCTGAATTACACCCAACTCGAGGAGCAGGTGACGTCGCTGTGCCAGACGCTCCGCAGGGGTGGAGTCGGGACGGGCGACCCGGTGAGCATTGTCTTGCCAAACTGTCTGGAGTTTCTGGCGATCTTTCTAGCGGTCACACAGGTCCGCGCCGTGGCGGCACCGCTGAACTCGGCCTACAAGACGGACGAGTTCCAGTTTTACATGGAAGACGCCGGTACCCGCGCGATCATTGTGCCGCCCGGCGACCATCCGGCACGCAAAGCGGCTGCGCAATTGAACCTGGACGTCTGGGAAGCGACGTTGGATGCCGACGGGACGGTGAAGCTGACCTGCGAATCGGGCGAAATAGGGTCGGCGATCGTCGACGACGTCCCGCAGGACGACGACGTCGCGTTGTTTCTGCACACCAGCGGAACCACCAGCCGGCCTAAAGGTGTGCCCCTGACCCATCAGAACCTGATGACTTCACTCGATAGCATCGTCGCCACCTATCAGTTGAGTCCGGACGACACCAGTCTGATCGTCATGCCGCTGTTCCACGTACACGGTTTGTTGGGGGCCACGTTGAGCACGTTGCGTTCGGGTGGAAGTGTGATCATCCCGCCTCGGTTTTCGGCCGGCAAATTCTGGCAGCACATCCAGGAAAACAGCGCGACGTGGTACTCGGCAGTCCCGACGATTCACCAGATTCTGCTCGCACGGGCCGATGAGGACGACGCGCCCCGAGAGGGGCTGCGGTTCATCCGCTCCTGCAGTTCAGCACTGGCACCGGCTGTTTTCTCGGCGCTGGAAGAGCGGTTCGGCGCCCCGGTGCTGGAAGCCTACGGCATGACCGAAGCCTCTCATCAAATGTCATCCAATCCCTTGCCGCCCGGCCAGCGAATACCGGGGACCGTCGGCAAGCCAACTGGTGTCGAAGTCGTCATTCTCGACGATGCTGGCAACGTGCTTCCCTGCGGCCGGCAGGGCGAAGTCTCGATTCGCGGCGTCAACGTGATGCACGGCTACCGAAACAACCCGGAGGCCAACGCGACGGCCTTCACAAACGGCTATTTCCGCACCGGTGATCGGGGTCGTCTCGACGAGAACAATTTCTTGACCTTGACCGGGCGGCTTAAGGAACTGATTAATCGGGGCGGTGAAAAGATTTCGCCGTTGGAAGTGGACGCCGTCTTGTTAGCGCACCCCGCTGTGGCCGAGGCGGTTTCATTCGCCGCACCCGACGAAAAATACGGCGAAGAAGTTCACGGCGCCGTGGTGCTCAAGCAGCAGGCGACCGAAGAGGACATCGTCGCATTCTGCCGCGAACATCTTGCCGACTTCAAGGTTCCCAAGAAAATTCACATCTCCGACGAGCTGCCGCGCACGGCCACCGGTAAGATTCAACGGCGGCACGTGGCGGCCAAGTTCCTCAACTAATCGCAGTCACGACCATGGCCAAGATCAGCGGTGGACATCTTGTGGCTCGAGCGCTTAAGCAAGAGGGCGTCGGCGCTATTTTTACGCTCTGCGGTGGTCACATTATCGATATCTATGACGGCTGTCTCGACGAGGAGATCAAGATCATCGACATTCGTCACGAGCAGACCGCCGCACACGCTGCCGACGGTTGGACGCGAGTGACTGGTGTGCCGGGGGTTGCCGTCGTTACTGCCGGTCCGGGCACCACTGATACGGTGACCGGCATCGCCAATGCGTTTCGGGCGCAGTCGCCGATGTTGTTAATCGGAGGGCAGGCGGCGCGAAAGCAGTATCATCAGGGCGGGCTGCAGGAACTCGACCACGTATCGATCATGCAGCCCATCACCAAGTTCGCCACCGCCGTTCTGGATACCGAGCGCATTCCGGAATTGATCGGAATGGCGTTTCGGGAAGCGTACAACGGCCGTCCTGGACCGTCGTTTTTGGAAATTCCCCGCGACGTGCTCGATGCGCAGGTTGACGACGAGACGGTCGCGTTTCCCAAAAAGTACCGGTCGTTCGGCAGGGTTCATGGCGACGTAAAACTTGTGCAGCAGGCGGCCGATTGGCTGTCCCGTGCAGAACGGCCCGCTGTTCTGGCCGGCAGTCAGACCTGGCATTGTCGGGCGGCGGTGCAGCTATTGGCCTTTGCCGAGCATGCCCAAATTCCCGTCTACGTGAACGGGGCGGCCCGCGGCTGTCTCCCCGCCGGCTGTCCCTATGCGTTCAACCGTTCCCGCCGGCAGGCACTGGGGCAGGGGGATGTCGTGCTGATCATCGGCACGCCGTTTGACTTCCGTTTGGGTTACGGAAAACGTCTGGCGGCGGACGCGAAGGTCATTCAAGTCGATCTCGATTATGGCGAACTAGGTCACAACCGCGACGTAGACCTGGGCATTGTCGGCGACGCCGGTGCCGTGCTGGAACAATTGACGGCCGCCGTCGAGCCGAACAGGGCCGCGCGAGACTGGCTCAAACAGCTACGCGAGATCGAAGCGAAGCGTCTCGAAGAGCAGCAGCAGCTTCTGAATTCCGATGCGGTTCCGATTCATCCGTTGAGGCTGGCCAGAGAGATCAACGACTTTCTGCTGGACGACACGATGTTTGTCGCCGACGGGGGCGACGTGGTGACGATTTCGGCGTCGACGATTCAACCACGACAACCGGGCCATTGGATGGATCCCGGACCGCTCGGCACGCTCGGTGTCGGAACGCCTTTTGCGCTGAGCGCGAAAGTCGCCCACCCCGACAAAGATGTGGTGATTCTGTTCGGCGACGGTGCCTTCGGTTGCACTGGGTTCGACTACGACACCTTGATTCGATTCAAGCTGCCGGTGGTCGGCGTGGTGGGCAACAACGCCGCCTGGAATCAGATTCGCTACGGCCAAATTCAGAAGTACGGTTCCGAGCGGGGCGACGTGGCCAATCTGCTTGATCCGACCCGCTACGACCGGATCGTCGAGGCGATGGGAGGTTACGGCGAACACGTCACCAAACCCGAGCAGATCCGAGGGGCACTCGACCGCGCCCGCGAGTCGGGAAAACCGGCGCTGGTGAACGTCATGGTCGATCCGGATGTTTTCGGCAGCGGAACTCGGAACCAGACCATGTATAAGTAGTGGCCCGCTTAGCTGCGAGCGGCGACATCGATCGGGGAGAGGCTACGTGAGTTACGATCAGGACGCGGTACGGGCTGTGCTCGACGAGGTGAAAGCCGCCGGGCGCACGGCGCTCTCGCCGCCGGAGAGCAAGGAAGTCTGCGACGCCTACAACATTCCGGTTCCCCCAGAGAGGCTGGCCACGTCGCCCGACGAAGCCGCGCAGTTGGCCGGGGAAATCGGCTTTCCGGTCGTGTTGAAGATCGTTTCCCCAGACATCATCCACAAGACCGAAGCGGGGGGCGTGCTGAGCGATCTGGGCAACGCCGAAGAGGTTCGGCAGGGATACGAAACCGTGACCCGCAGCGCCCGCGACTTTCGCGCCGCTGCCGAGATCATCGGTGTCCTGGTGCAGCAGATGCTTCCGGCCGCGCAGGAGGTCATCGTCGGCGGCCTGACCGATCCAAGCTTCGGGAAAGTCGTGGCGTTCGGAATGGGCGGCGTGCTGGTCGAGATCCTGAAGGACGTCACGTTCCGTCTGGCGCCGGCCTCTCGTCAGGATGCGCTTTCGATGCTCGACGGCATCGCCGCGGCCGAGATGCTGCGGGGCGTTCGCGGCTCCCAACCGGTCGACCGCGAATCTCTGGCCGACATCATTCAGAACGTTTCACGGTTAATTCACGACTTCCCCGAAATCAGCGAGCTAGACCTCAACCCCGTCTTAGCCCGCAGCGACGGAGCCGTCGCCGTTGATGCGCGGGTGCTGGTTGACTTCTCGCCACAGCCGGAACCGTTCCGTCCCTCGCAGGAAGAAATCCTTTCGTCGATGAACCGCATCATGCAGCCCAGCTCGGTCGCCGTCATCGGGGCCTCGGCCGAGGATGGGAAAATCGGCAACTCGGTCATGAAAAACCTGATCAACGGCGGTTACCAGGGGGAAATCTATCCTGTCAATCCTAAGTCCGAGGAGATTCTCGGCCGGCGGTGCTACAAAAGCGTCCGGGAGATTCCGGGCAAGGTTGACGTCGCCGTCTTCGCGATTCCCGCCAAGTTTGTCATTTCGGCCCTACAGGAAGTGGGCGAAAAGGGAGTCGCCGGCGCAATCATGATTCCCTCCGGCTTTGCCGAGACCGGCCAGCGGGAACTGCAAGCAGAGATGGTCAGCGTTGCCCGAAAGCACAATGTGCGGATTATGGGACCGAACATTTACGGCTACTACTACACGCCGAAAAATCTGTGCGCAACCTTCTGTACGCCGTACGACGTGAAAGGGAAGGTCGCGCTCTCCTCGCAGAGCGGCGGCGTCGGCATGTCGATCATCGGCTTCAGCCGATCGACAAAAATGGGCGTCTCGGCAATCGTCGGGTTGGGCAACAAATCGGACCTCGACGAAGACGACCTGCTGACCTACTTCGAGCAAGACGATAACACGCAGGTGATCTCCATGCACGTCGAAGATCTCAAGGACGGCCGCAGCTTTGCTGAAGTGGCCCAGCGAGTCTCAAAGCAAAAACCAGTGATTGTGCTCAAAGCGGGAAGGACCGCGTTGGGTGCCCGCGCCGCTGCCTCTCATACAGCCGCCTTGGCGGGAAACGATAAAATCTATGACGACATTCTTCGGCAAAGCGGCGTCATCCGAGCCCGCAACCTCAACGACATGTTGCAGTTTGCCCGCGGGCTGCCAATTTTTCCCACCCCCAAGGGCGAGAACATTGTGATCATTACCGGTGCCGGCGGTTCCGGCGTGCTGCTGTCCGATGCCTGCGTCGATCACGGCCTGTCGCTGATGAAAATGCCAGACGATCTGGACGCGGCGTTCCGCGAGTTCATTCCCCCGTTTGGTGCCGCCGGAAACCCGGTCGACATCACCGGCGGCGAACCGCCCACAACCTACAAAAACACCATTCGACTGGGGCTGCAAGACGAACGAATTCACGCCCTCATTCTGGGCTACTGGCATACAATCATTACGCCGCCGATGGTCTTTGCCGAACTGGTGGTCGAGGTTGTTGAGGAATTTCGGCAACAGGGTATCCACAAACCGATCGTGGCTTCACTGGTGGGCGATGTCGAGGTCGAGCAAGCTTCCGAATACCTCTACGAGCGGGGCATCGTGGCCTTTCCGTATGCCGCAGAACTGCCGGTGGCCGTGCTCGGGGCGAAGTACCGCTGGGCCCGAGCCGCGAATTTGCTGTCACCCCAAATTAGCCCCCATCATTGAGGATCGCGTCCTACCACGACCAGTTGTCTCGGTCGTCAACGATTCAGGCCCACAGAGCCCGCCCGGTTTTCTCATGAGCACTCCCGAGAATAGTTCCAATCCGGCTATCGAGGCGCAGATCGCCCTCGAGTCGCTGGAACTGCCGCCGATGAATCCCCTCGGTATGTCGGCCCGGTTTGGTCCCGGCCTGGTGCTGATGATGACCGGAATCGGCACCAGTCATCTGGTGACGGCGCCGGCTGCCGGCGGACGCTTTCACTATGCGCTGCTGTGGTGCATTCCAATTGCCTACATCTTCAAGTATTACGGTTTCGAGATGGCCTTCCGCTTCACCCATGCGACTGGGCGGAGCATGCTCGAAGCCTACGGCACGGCCTGGAAGAAATGGCCGTTGTGGTACGTGCTGGTGACTACGCTGGTGCAATGTGCGGTCGGTCAGGCGGGACGGTTGGCCGCGGCTTCGGCCGTCGTCTACTTCTTCGCCAACAACTACATCGGATTGCAGCTACCGATGTCGCTTTGCGCACTCTTACTGGCGGTTTTTTCAGTGGCTATCATTCTTCAAGGCAAATACACGGCGGTCGAATGGATGACGAAGATCCTGGCTGGAATTCTGGTGCTCTCGAGTATCGCAGTGTATCTCGCCGCACCGGCTCCGCTGTCTGAACTGGGGCATTTCTTCCAGTTGGAGACGCCCGAAGGTTCGTGGCTGGTGATTGCCGCGTTTCTCGGTTTGCTGCCGACCGGCATCGACGTTTCGCTGCAAGCCTCGGAATGGGGCAAAGCGAAAAAGGTCGGCATGGGAAAAATCCGCGAGCACCTGGAAACCAGCGGCCTGGCGTCCCGTTTCGATCCCTTTTCCGTCCGGAAAGAAGACCTCAGCGTCGATCCATCCCGGTTGCCGCCCCATGCCCGTGAATACTGCCGCCGCTGGTTCACCATCGGGCTGTGGGATTTTCGGATGGGGCACATCATTTCGTTTCTGCTGGCTTGCGTTTTCCTTCTGCTGGCGGCCGGTTCGTTGTATCCCAGCGAAGTTAAGGGAAATGCCGTGATGGGAGAAATCGCCACAATTTTCACCGACCGATTTGGGCCCTCGATGATGATCGTCTTCCTGGTCGGCGCGTTTGCAGCCACGTTTTCAACCGCCTTTAACTATTTCGACGGCTGGCCGCGGGTCGTCGGCGCCTGTTGCCGAAATTTGTTTCGGTCGACCGCAAGACTGGGGGGCATCGCCCGCGAGGATCTGACAGCCGAACATCGAACGAGGTTTTATTCGGAGTACAACATCTATCGCCTGACGATGTTCTACTCGCTGATTGCCGCCGTCGTCATCATCGCCATCGGCTCGCGGCCGGTGTGGCTGGTGCTGGTGGCCTCGGCGTTGGCGCTCTTCATCGCCCCAGTCATTTTCTTCCTGAACCTCTACTACTGCTTCACGGTCATTCCGAAAGAGGACCAGGCGTTTTACCCGTCGCGGTTTGCAGCCTGGTTCGGCTGGGGCAGTCTGCTGGTTTTTACCGCCATGACGGCGATTCTGATTTTGGCCCGTCTGTTTCAAATCCCGCTGTGGGGGGCGTGAACAAGCCAAGCGGATTCAGCAAACAGGCCCTGTTCCCAAATTCGTTGCCGTTCAGGCGGCTAGCCCTCGGATCGCTGTACAGGAAAGAGAGCAGAATCGAGCTGAACCATAAACTGCGAGTGAGTTTTCGGACCGCGACTCCATGACCGTCGGCGAAAAAAAATTGACTCCCATGATGCAGCGGTATCTGGAGGTGAAGCGCCAGAATCCGGGCTCGATTTTGCTGTTCCGCATGGGCGACTTCTACGAGTTGTTCTACGAAGACGCTCAGTTGGCGGCCAAGGTCCTCGGATTGACGCTCACCAGCCGCGACAAGGGATCGACCAATCCGGTCCCTATGGCCGGTTTCCCGTATCACGCGCTGCAAAGTTATCTACAGAAACTGATTCAGGCCGGTCACCGAACGGCCATCTGCGATCAGGTCGAAGATCCCAAGACGGCCAAAGGACTGGTCAAGCGTGAAGTGACGCAAATCGTCACGCCCGGCACGCTGACCAATGAGGCAATGCTCGACCCCAAGGCGAGCAATTTTCTGGCCAGCCTCTTTCCGGCCCAGAAAAGCCTCGGCCTATCGTGGCTCGAACTTTCCACCGGACGATTTATGGCCGCCGACATTGAGCCCGGCTCTCTGGCGGATGAGCTGGCCCGGTTGCGCCCCGCCGAATGCCTGTTCCCCGCAGGACTCCTACACAACGCTGGGCAGGGCAAACTCCTGGAACTGGACGGCATGATGCTCAGTGAACGACCGGCGTGGACGTTCGTCGAGGAAGAGTGCCGACGCATTCTGCTCGACCATTTTGGTACGGCCACGCTGGAGGGGTTCGATCTCGACGCTGCATCGCCCGGGATTACCGCCGCCGGCGCGCTGTTGCAGTATGTGCAAGAGACGCAGAAAAGTGCGCTGGGTCATATTACGCGGCTGGATCCGTATCGGCGGGATACGAACCTGATGATCGACGAGGCAACCCGCCGCAGTCTCGAACTGACCGCCACCCTGCGCGAAGGCCAACGAAGCGGCAGCTTGCTCTCGGTCATCGACGAAACCGTCTCTCCGATGGGCGCGCGGCTGCTAGCCGAGTGGCTCTCGAATCCGCTGACCGACGTGCAGGCGATCAACCGCCGGCTCGATGCCGTCGAAGAATTGGCGGCTGGCACCATCCTCTGCCACGAACTGCGCGAACAACTCCAGCAGACCTACGACTTGCAGCGGTTAACGGCCCGCATCGCAACCGGCCGCGCGAGTCCGCGCGATCTCAGCTCTCTGGCCCAGACGCTGGCGCTGTTGCCGAAGCTGAAAGCAAAGCTGGCCGGTCGAAGCTCGGCGCTGCTGGCGGAGCTTGAGCGGGATCTCGACCTGTGTCCGCAGGTCCGGGCCGATGTCGAGGCGGCATTGATCGATCAACCGCCCATCGCTACCAATGAAGGTGGCATCATCCGCGACGGCTTCCATGCCCCGCTCGACGAGCAACGAGCCTTGGCCCGCGGCGGGAAAGAATGGATCGCTCGCTACCAGGCCGACGAGATCGAGCGGACCGGAATCTCCGGTCTGAAGGTCGGCTTCAACCGTGTGTTCGGGTATTACCTGGAGGTGACAAAAACGCATGCCGACAAGGTTCCCGACGATTACAGTCGCAAGCAAACCCTCAAGAACCAGGAGCGGTACATCACCCCGCCCTTAAAGGAGCACGAGGAGAAGGTCCTGCGGGCCGAGCAGCGCGCCGTGGCGCTAGAGCTAGAGCTGTTTGGGACCCTACGGATGCAGATTGCCCTGGAATGCCGGCGGCTGAAACAGACCGCCGAGGTGCTCGCCGAAATCGACGTGCTGACCGGGCTGGCCGTGTTGGCGGTCAATCGGGGTTACTGCCGACCCCGGATCTCCGAGGAGCCGATCCTCGATGTCCGTGAAGGCCGGCATCCCGTGCTCGACCGGCTGCAGCCAAGTGGCCATTTCGTGCCGAACGATATTCGTCTCGGTACAACCGCAGATCGCTTGCAGATCATTACCGGGCCCAACATGTCCGGAAAAAGCACGTACATCCGCCAGACGGCGCTGCTGGTCATCCTGTCGCAGATGGGCTCGTTTGTCCCGGCCGGCGAGGCCTCGATCGGCATCGCCGACCGTGTCTTCGCCCGGGTCGGAGCCAGCGACGAATTGGGCAAAGGTCAGAGCACGTTCATGGTCGAAATGACCGAAACGGCCCGAATTCTGAATGCCGCCACAAGACAAAGCCTGGTGATCCTAGACGAAATCGGCCGGGGTACAAGCACCTACGACGGTATCTCGCTGGCTTGGGCGGTGACGGAGTATCTGCACGACGTCGTCGATTGCCGCACGCTATTTGCGACACATTACCACGAGCTGACCGAGCTGACCCAGACGCTGCCCAAGAGTTGCAACTGGAATGTCTCAGTCCGCGAACAAAACGACGAGATCGTGTTCCTGCACCGGATTGTCGAGGGAGCAGCCGATAAGAGTTACGGCATTCACGTGGCCCGGCTGGCGGGCGTGCCGAGCGGCGTGATCGAACGGGCGCGGATCGTCCTGGAGACGCTCGAAGCCGATCATCTCGACGAGTTGGGCCGCCCGAAGGTCCCCTCGCGGCAAACAAGATCCCGCCAGCAGCAGTTGCCGTTGTTCGGCCCGGAACCGCATCCGTTGCTCGATGAGATCCGCGGACTCGATCTGGACCAAATGACGCCGCTGGCCGCCCTCGAGGAGCTGCATAAAATGCGTGAACGACTGCAGAAATAGCTCTTCCGTTCCGGCGTGCTGACTGAGTACATCAAGCACTCCTGTTTTTCCGTCGCTTGCAGCATCCCGCTTAACTCCCGAGGTCCAGTTCTAGGACGCCGTCGTCAATCATCTGTCGGGCGCGCGCCTCGATTTTGGATCGCCAGCGCCGAAGCCGTTGATCAAGAGATTCTGAATCCATCTTCGCTAGCACCCGCAGCGCATATCGCGGGCGCTCTTGGATCTCGACGTTCATGGCAGCAAGCCTTAAACGCATCCGGGCATCTGCCGGACACCGCTCTACATACTCCTGAAGCACGGGGAGGGCCTCATCCCACATTTGAGTCTTGTACAGCTTTTCGCCGCGAAGCTGCAGAGCCGGCAGATTCAGTTCTTGAGAAGCCAATGGTCACGTGAGGTTCCAGCCAGTATTCTCGGACGCCCTTCGCCTGTCGGCTCGCTGGGCTGATTTCAACCACGTGGCCTCACGGTATCGATACGGTTCCAGTTCAGTCAAGCCGCCGTGAGTTCCAGCCATGACAGCAAACAGATCCCAATTCTCACAATCAACCCAATTCATCTTGAGCATGAGGACACCCACGCCGAAACCGGTCGCGGCTCCCAACAGGTGAATCACCGCGCTGCTCATTGCGAAATCGACCAAGCCAGCCATCAACATCTGGCTACCGAAGTAGAAACCCGCAAAAGCGACAATCGAGTTCTCGAAGATGTACACCATCCGAAAGAAGATGATGGTCACACACGTGACCTCGTTGCGCGGCGCCCAGACAAGCGATATCGCCAGCAACCCATAAATTACGCTGGAAGCTCCTGCGGACCCTGGGACGGGCCCACCGTATCCCAGCATGATGAACTATTCCAAGAAACTATGAACGATCCCAATTTACAAATAGACCAACATGTACCGCCACCAGCCGACCTTACCCTCGACGACGAGTCCGAATCCCCACAGGAACAGCATGTTGCCGAGAAGGTGAACCGGGTCAAAATGAACGAACAAGCAGGAGATCCATTCGAGCGGATTGAAATCGCGGCCGTAATGCAGCAACCAACCTTCCCAGCCCGCTTGATTTTCCGGAAGATCGAAGCCAGTGATGATGAAGCTGGCCAGATTGGCTGCTATGAGCAACAGAGTGATCCACGGCCTATGGTAGATCGGCGCATCGGGGCTGATTGGGATAAACATCGCCCGCTCCTGCAAGTGCCGTGTCTGTTCACACACGACAAGTTTGGCCTGCTTCAGGTGGGCAACGAAGCGAGAAGCCGATTGGATCAAACAGGATCAAGAGTTTCTTCCCGAGGGGCCTGCGAGCAGCGGGAGGAGTCGGTGATCCGTCAGGTTTGAAGAGGGATCACGCAATCCAGCACGCCCCGCAGGACTTCGGCGGGGGAGGGCAGCGCATCGACCTGGCAGATGAGCTGGTGAGGATAGAAATCCAAAACCGGCTGTGTTTCGCGGCGATAGACCTCGAAACGGTGGCGAATGACGTTTTCGTCGGCGTCGTCGGCACGGTTTTCCTTGAGGGCCCGGACCTGCAGTCGCTGCACCATGGCGGCCTCGTCCGAGCAGACGAGGGAAATGACCCGCAACACTTCGACGTCCTCTTGCAGAATCTCC
Source organism: Planctomycetota bacterium (assembly GCA_963582395.1). Taxonomy (GTDB): domain Bacteria; phylum Planctomycetota; class Planctomycetia; order Planctomycetales; family Planctomycetaceae; genus CAUZTK01. The sequence continues at coordinate 14,761 of CAUZTK010000060.1, forward strand.
GCCTGGCGGATGTTCCGCGGGATCCCGTCGAGAAGGAGCAGGTCGTTGCCGGGGTGGAAGCGTCCGTCGTCGATGAAGGCATTCATCGCGCTGCGCCAGACCTTGATTGTCAAGTCGTCGGGAACGAGCTCGCCCCGCGAGGCGTAATCGGCGACGTTGCGTCCCACAGGAGTTTCCGGGTCGAGTGCCCGAAAACAATCGCCGGATGAGACGTGGAAAAATTCGGGAATCTGCCCCAAGACTTTTCCCTGCGTCCCTTTGCCGACGCCCGGTGCACCAAACAGTAGAATCGTACGGAAATGGTGGTCAGCCATCGCCGACCCTCCCGGGGCGAACGACTACCGCGACAGAAAGGCGACCACCTGTCCGACGTCAACCGGCAGCGAAACGTCTTCGAAGCTCGGCAGCGAGGTCACGGTTGCTGCGAGTGTTGCAGAATC
>CAUZTK010000061.1:0-14852 GCA_963582395.1 Planctomycetota bacterium
AGGTCGAACAGTCCCGCACCGACGCTGACAAATGGAACTAGCGGGCCGAGGCCGCATTGAAACGCGGGGACGATGCAGAGGCCAAATCGGCCCTCGATCAGAAGCTCCGCGGCGAGGAACGGATCGCCACGTTGCAGGACTCGTTCGAGTCGCAGCAGAAACAAACGGAAAAATTACAGTCCTCGTATCGAGACCTGGATGATAAAATCCGACAGGCCCGGTACAAACGGACGCTGCTGGTGGCGCGGTTGTCCCGTGCCGAATCGACCCATCGCATCAACCGAGCTTTAGACCGGGCGGAAGGGACGTCGGCCTTCGCGGAGTTCGGCCGTCTGGAGCGGCGCGTCGAGCGAGCCGAAGCAATGAGCGAAGCCTACGACCGGCTGGAAGGTCGCGACCCGGAGGCCGAAGAACTGACATCCCGTTTCGAGGCAGACGAGCGACGCGAGAAGCTGCAGACGGAGTTTGACGACCTCAAACGACGCGTGAAAGGTCAGGGCGTGTGACGTTTGGCGCTCCACGGTTGCTGCAAGGGGACGAGAAACCTGAACTTGCGTCAAATCGAGTGGTAAACCTCGTTTGTTGTGCCGGAGTTGAGTTGGAAAACTGCCAAATCGGCACGCTGGGCTTCCCCCGAACCACTGTGCGGAGAAGGGCTAATCCCCTCTTTGCCAGAAGAACCAATAAACTGGCCAACCCTGCATGTCAAACATCCTTGACTCCGATCTTGCAATTCTCCATTCTTAGTGATAGCGATTTGTGTACAATCGGTCGATTCTTTTCAGCGAGAACGTTGCCGGGTGTTGTCGAAGTGAAACCAGCATATTGCGCCGACAAGTTCCGGAGGCGATTTCGCAGTTTTATAGAGCACTGTTCATACAGCACTGGAGGACAAGAAAGGTGAACCGACCAAATGCTGCATTGCAGGTTGGAATACTCGTTTTGGGGTCCTTGCTCATCGGGGTCATCGGCTGGATCATCTGGTTGAGGGGTTGGGGCGGCGTCGAGGACCCGGATCCCAAACTCGTGGCTGGGACTGGGGAATTTTGGGGCAAAGACTACCATGGTTCTGACCTCAAGCCCGAGTACCATTCCCAGGGGTCTGACGAGGCACCGTCGCATTCGCGAGCCCTGTATTTGGATTTGATGAAACGCAGTTTGACCGACTTAATCTACGACTACAACACCGGAGACTACGGGAGTATTCGAGGGGAAGGGCGAGATTGGCCGGAAAGAGCTATGACCATGATTGGACTCCAGAGGCTTGACAACTTGCATTTCTGTATGGAAGACGTGCTTGCCCGGGAAGTTCCTGGAGATTTCATTGAGGCCGGCGCGTGGCGGGGCGGGGCGACCATTTTCATGCGCGCCGTCCTGAAATCCCACAGTGTCAATGACCGCGTTGTGTGGGTCGCCGATTCCTTTGAGGGGTTGCCCCCACCCAACACTGAAAAGTATCCCGCAGACACCGGTGCAACATGGCATCAAAATAAAACCTTGGCCGTAACCCTGGAAAGCGTGAAGTCAAACTTCGAACGGTACGAACTGCTGGATGATCAAGTGAAGTTTTTGAAAGGCTTCTTCGAAGATACATTGCCGAACGCACCCATAGAACGGCTGGCGGTTCTTCGTCTTGATGGAGATTTGTATGGATCCACAATGGATACGCTGGTCAGCCTGTATCCTAAGCTATCGTCTGGGGGCTACTGCATTGTTGACGATTATGGATCCATTGGCACATGCCGCAAAGCTGTTGATGACTATCGCAGCAAACATGGAATTACCGAGGAAATCAAGAAGATCGACTGGGCTGGGAGTTATTGGCTAAAGAAGTGAATTTTGTATCCAGTGTGTATCAATTCCGCCACTCGGCCTGGGGCGCCACTTAAGAGGGGTCATATTTAGCCCCCGGTGAAAACACCGGCGGTCACCCCACGAGTCTTCTTTTGACTTGCAGAAAGATCAGCCGAAACCGTGTCGATTTTTGTGCAAAAGTTCGGCGGGACGAGTGTTGCCGACGTCGGTCAGATCCGGGCGGCCGCCCGCAAAGCCGTGGCTGCCAAGCGCGCCGGTCATCAGGTGGTCATGGTGGTTAGTGCCCGCGGCAAGAAGACCGACGAGTTGATCGATCTTGCCGCTCAAATCACCGACAACCCTTCTTCCCGCGAGATGGACATGCTGCTCTCCACCGGCGAGCAGGAATCGGTGGCGCTGATGGCGATGGCGGTCCGTGAGTTCGGCGAAGAGGCGGTCAGTCTGACCGGCACACAGATCGGCATCGTGACCGATTCTTCTTATACACGGGCGCGAATCCAGGCGGTCTTGACCGAGCGAATCCGCGGTGAACTGGCTGCCGCGCGGATCGTGATTGCGGCCGGCTTCCAAGGACGCGACGCGAATTACAACATCACCACGCTCGGTCGCGGCGGCAGCGATTTGACCGCCGTCGCGCTGGCAGCTGTGCTGCAAGCCGACGAATGTGAGATCTACACCGACGTGGAAGGTGTCTTTACGACCGACCCCCGTTTGGTTTGGCGGGCCCGCAAAATCGAACGGATCTCGTACGACGAGATGCTGGAGCTGGCCAGTCTGGGTGCGGGGGTGATGCACGCGCGCTCGATTGAGTTTGCCAAGAAGTACAATGTGCCGTTGCGGGTTCGACCGTCGTATGCGGAGGACGCCGGCACACTGATTGCGCCGGAAACGGATGAAGAAATTGTGGCGATCGCCACCGGTGTGGCCCTGGTTCGCAACGAAGCCCGTGTCAGCCTGACTCAGCTACCCGACCGGCCGGGCGTGATGAGTCTTATCTTTTCCAAGATGGCCGACCGGAAAATCTCGATTGATATGGTTGTGCAAGACGTCGGTTCCGGCGGACTGGCCGAGGTCTCGTTCACCGTCCCGCAGGACGATTTAGCCGAAGCTCTGACGGCGGCGCAGGAAGCTGCCGATCAGCTCGCCGCCGGCCGAGTTCAGCAAGGGACGAACGTCTCGAAGGTCTCGGCGGTCGGCAGCGGAATGCGGCGACATACCGGGGTGGCGGCACAGATGTTTCAGTCCCTCTCCGATGCCGGGATTGGCATCGGCATGATCACCACCAGCGAAATTAAGATTTCTGTGTTGGTCGACCGCGACTGTTGCGAGGCTGCCGTCGAAGCCGTACACAACGGATTTGAACTGGACCGGGCATTGGCATCGCCGCCGTCTGTCGGCTGTGAGCAGCGTTCGGCGTCTTCAACCCCGACCGAAAGTCGCGGCGACTTGGAGCGGGACGTCGTTGCCCGGCTGTCGAGCCTGGAAGATATCGTCGTCAGCGAGGTGCAGCTCGACAACTTTCAAGCGCGGGTCACGATTGCAAAACTGCCGGACGTTCCCGGGGTGGCGGCCCAGATATTCTCTGCCGTCGCCGAAGGGGGCGTGATGGTCGACATGATTGTGCAGAACGTCAGTCACGATGGGGTTGCACATCTATCGTTCACGGTTTTGCTGGACGATCTGGATCGCTGCCTGCTGTTAACTCGCGAAGTGCTGGAGCAATGGCCCCAAGCCGAACTCAGTTTCGACCGCGAGATTGCCAAGCTGTCGGTCAAGGGGATCGGCCTGCGAAGTCATACCGACGTGGGCGAGAAGATGTTCAAGGCCCTGGCCGAGGCCGGCATCAACATTCAGATGATCAACACCAGCGAAATTCGTATGAGTGCCGTGGTGGCCGCCGAACACGGGCAGCGGACATTCGAAACGCTGCTCGAGACATTCGAGTTGGACGGGTAGCGGCCAAGCAAGTAACCCTGGTTCGTTGATGATTGCTTGCGGACTAATTGCAAGGTCCTTTCACACTCGGAGAGCGGCCGTTGTTGCCCGATCGGTTTTGCTCCCGGCACGAGCAAATGTTACGCTACGAAATCGAGAGACCTCTGGGGGAGAAGACATTCTTCGACAGATCGCCGAGGCCGACGGCGGGGAATTTCATGACATTCCATGAGTGTCAACTGGCGAGCGGGGGTGTCAGCCTCCTGATTCGAGGTTGGCCGTCGCACGTCTGTCACCTGCCAAGGACCGAGCACACAAATCGATGGACCAGGACCAGCCGGCTCACGCCGGCCGCTCGCCAGGGAATTCGAAGCAGGCGTCCATGAATCAGCCCCAGAGCACCAGCCGAACGGATGCCCCTGCCGGACTCGCCTCGCCGACGTTTCTGGCGTTTCTGCTGACTCAGTTCTTGGGCGCGATGAACGACAACATGTTCCGTTGGATGGTCGTGCCGCTCGCCAAGCACAAAGTCGAAGAGGGAAGTGAAGCCTGGGTGCTGGCGGCCGGCTCGGGCTGTCTGGTTCTGCCGTTTATTCTGTTTGCCCCTTATGCCGGATATCTGGCCGACCGGTTCAGCAAGCGGACCGTGATCGTCGGCTGCAAGGTGGCCGAAATCGCCGTGATGCTGCTGGGCGTGCTGGCATTCTGGATCGGCGACATCTCTTTGCTCTTCGTCGTGGTGGCGCTGATGGGCACGCAAAGCGCGCTGTTCAGCCCCTCGAAGCTCGGCATCATTCCCGAAATCATCCGCGGCGAGAAGATCTCGGCAGCCAACGGGATGATTGGGTTGACAACCATCATCGCCGTCGTGATCGGCTCGGTGGCAGGAAACGTCCTGTTCGCATGGTTTTTCGATCCCAGCGATCCGAGCAGGCTGTGGGGGGGGCAGGTCAGCTTGTGGATCCCGGCGCTGACCCTCGTGGCTGTGGCGACAGCCGGTTGGCTGGCCAGCTTACTGATTGGGCGAGTCCACCCGGCCGATTCCCAACGCCGGTTTCCAATCAATCCCGCCGCCGAAACGCTTCAGAATCTGCAACTGCTCGCCCACAGCCGGCCGATTCTTCGCGTCTCGCTGGGGATTGCTTTTTTCTGGTCGCTGGCGGCGATGGCCCAATTGAATATCGACACCTATGCCATCCGTCACTTGTCACTCACTCAAGTGCAGGTCGGACCGCTGCTGGCGGTTCTGGCGGCGGGAGTCGGCATGGGCAGCGTGCTGGCGGGTTTCTGGTCGGGTGGAAAAGTTGAACTGGGAATTGTGCCCCTCGGTGCAAGCGTGATGGCCCTGAGCGCCATGCTATTGTCAATTACCTTCGACCTGGACAATGCCTACTTCTGGACAGCGGCCATGTTATTTCTGCTGGGCGCCGGCGGGGGACTGTTCGACGTTCCGCTGGCAGCGTTCCTGCAACACCGCAGCCCCAAGAAGTCGCTGGGCTCCATTCTGGCCGCCGGTAACTTTTTGACGTTTTCCGGCATGCTCGCCGTTTCGCTGCTGTTCGGACTAATGCAGGGAGAATTCGAAATCGGTGCGCCGACGGTCTTCCTGATCGCCGGTCTGGGCACGATACCCGTTGCGATCTATATCTTCTTCCTGCTGCCGGGAGCGACGATCCGCATGGTTGTCTGGTTGATCAGCCAGACGGTTTATCGGTTGCGGGTCATCGGCAGCGAGAACCTGCCCGAAACCGGTGGGGCGCTGCTGGTAGCCAACCATGTCTCCTGGATCGATGGCGTGCTGTTGCTGCTCACCTCGTCGCGGCCGATTCGGATGCTGGCTTATGCCGATTACGTCAACAACCGTTGGCTCCGTTGGCTGGCCAGGATTTTCCGGGTGATTCCCATCAAGTCGGGCGAAGGACCGAAAGCGATTGTGTGCTCGCTGAACGAAGCCCGCGAGTCGATCATCGCCGGCGATTTGGTCTGCATTTTCGCCGAAGGTGGATTGACCCGCACCGGTCAGTTGCAGCCGTTTCAGCGGGGCATGATGCGAATCGTCAAAGGAACCGGTGCGCCGGTGGTGCCCACGTATCTCGATGGCCTGTGGGGCAGCATCTTCAGCTATCGCGGCGGCCGCCTGTTCTGGAAACGGCCGCGACAATGGCCCTTCCCCGTTTCCATAGTATTTGGTAAACCATTGAACGATCCGAATCATGTCACTCAGGTCCGACAGGCGGTCGAAAGTCTGGGAGTCGAGGCCGTGCAGCAACGCAAAAATCGACAGCTTGTTCCCTCGCGATTGTTTCTCAGGCAGTGCCGGGCCAGTCGGTCACGGTCGAAAGTGGCCGACTCCGGCGGAACGGAACTGACCGGCGGAAAATTGCTTATCGGCAGCCTGGTTTTTCGGCGGCTGATTGGACGGTATGTCGCCGGTCCCGACGAAGACATGATCGGCATTCTGCTGCCGCCGACCGTCGGGGCGGTGCTGGCCAACGCCGCCGTCAGCCTGATGCGCAAAGTGGCGGTCAACCTAAATTACACCCTCTCGAACGACGATCTGAATATTTGTATTGGTCAGTGTGGAATCAAACACGTGCTGACCAGCCGCAAACTCATCGAGAAAAAACCGGTTCAGCTCGATGCTGAGCTCGTCTTCCTCGAAGATCTGAAAGAGCAGGCTACGCTGCCGGACAAGCTGATTGCAGCCCTGCAAACGTACCTGCTGCCGGTCGCTTGTCTGGAACGATGGCTGGGACTGACCACGGTAGCACCGGATGATTTGCTGACAGTCATCTTCACTTCCGGTTCGACGGGCGAGCCAAAGGGAGTCATGCTGTCGCAGCACAACATCGGCTCGAACATCGAGGCCGTCGATCAGGTGTTTCACCTCAGCCGCAGCGACGTGTTGCTGGGCATTTTGCCGTTTTTCCACTCGTTCGGTTATACGGTCGCGCTCTGGCTGGCGCTAACCTTGGATCCGAAAGCAGTTTTCCACTTCAATCCGCTGGACGGCCGCACCATCGGCAAGCTCTGCCATCAGCACGGCGTGACGATCACTATGGCCACGCCGACTTTCCTGCGCGGATTCTTGAAGCGCTGCACGCCGGAGCAGCTCAGCAAGTTGGATCTGGTGGTGGTTGGCGCCGAGAAACTCCCGCTCGACCTGGCGCAGGCCTTCGAAGAGAAGTTCGGCGTGATGCCGACCGAAGGCTACGGGACTACCGAACTGTCGCCTGCAGCGGCATTTAACGTCCCGCCACATCGGGCCGGCAACGGCCAGCAAAACACTACCAAACTGGGCACCGTCGGGCGGCCGGTGCCCGGAGCCGCTGTCAAGATTGTCGATACCGAAACGGGCGAGGATCTCGGCACCAATGCCGACGGATTGCTGCTGTTCAAGGGACCCAACGTCATGCTCGGTTACCTGAACCAGCCAGAGAAAACCGCGGATGTCATCCGTGACGGCTGGTACGACACCGGCGACATTGCCCGCATCGACGACGACGGGTTTATCCAAATCACCGGACGGCTGAGTCGCTTTTCCAAAATCGGCGGCGAGATGGTTCCGCACATCAGAATCGAGGAATGTCTGAACAAAATCGTCGAGGACCACGACGACGAGGACCCAGAAATCAAGATTGCCGTCACGGCCGTCCCCGACGAAAAGAAAGGCGAACGGTTGATTGTCCTTCATAAGCCGTTCGGCCGGCCGGCCGACGAGGTCCTCAAAGAACTCGCCGAAACGGACCTGCCGAATCTGTGGATGCCGGCACGCGACAGTTTTCTGAAAGTCGAAACGATCCCCGTCCTCGGCACCGGCAAGCTCGACCTAAAAGCCCTCAAGCAACTGGCCCTGGAAAAGTTCGGCATGGCAGTATCCGGAAAATAAGGCCATGCGCGGCTGATATTTGTGTCGGCCGTTCGTGCTACCCACACTGACCGACCCTGCCAGTAGCCCTTGATGCCATTCAACACGATGCGGTACCGTGAAGAATCATGGTTGTCGCTTGGTGTGCCTCTCAGGTGAAGGGATCTGTTAAATGTCCTCGACGAAATTTCGACCACTGGTGATGGCTGCCCTGTGTCTGGTCTTGCCAGTCGATGCTGTCTTTGTCGAATCGGCGAGCTGCCGCGAGCGAGAATTCAGAACGTCGTCTCTACGCAGCCCATCGACGAAAACCAGCAACCAGCCGGACGGCGTGTTGGCACAGTTGGGGGCAACCGTCCGCGATTTTGAAGCCGTCCTGCAAACGCAATCAGCCGATCAGTGGAGGTGGCTCGGGAGAATCATTCAGCCCAGCAACCGAAAGACAGCCTCGAATCCGGGACGGTTCGTCGTTTTGCAGGACCAACATGTGGCAGATGACGGCCTGATTTCTCAGCGAGCTTGGAAACCATTGAAACGATTGCCTCACCTCAAAGGGGTCTCGCTCAGAAATACCAGGTTTACGGATGCGGGTTTGAGACAACTGTCGCAACTCAGGCAGCTCCAGGTGCTGGACCTATACGGCACGGCCGTCACCAATGCGGGGCTGGTGGATTTGCAAAACATGCGGCAGCTTCATGAGCTGGATCTTGGCGTGACCAAGGTCGACGACGGCGGTCTGACACAGCTTGGCGGCCTACGCGGCCTCGACACGTTACACCTTTCCAGCCGCCGTATCACCGATGCCGGGCTGCTCAATTTGAAAGGGCTGGAAAATCTGAAGACGTTAGACCTAGGTGGTAGCGAAGTCACCGATGCCGGACTGTGTCACCTCAAACCGCTGCAAAAACTTCAGCGATTACTGTTGAACGGGACGCAGATCAAAGGTCCGGGGTTGAAGGATTTGTCCGCCCTTCGGCAACTCGAATTCCTGGACGTTTATGATACGCCGCTAACCAATGCCTCCCTGGTGCATCTCGGGCGTTTGCCGGCACTCAAAGGGCTCAACCTGGAATACTGCGAAGGGATTACCGATGCCGGCTTATTTCACCTGCGTCAACTCACCGGCTTGAAAGGATTGATCCTCAAGAAAGCCGGCTTCGAGACGGAACCAATCACCGATGCAGGGCTGCAACATCTGACGAACCTGACCGAGCTACAAGTCCTCGATCTCTCAGGCAACACTATTTCCGATTCGGGGGTCAAATATCTGAAAGGTCTACGACGGCTCAGAAACCTTGATCTCAGTCGGACCGCAGTCACTGACGACGGTCTAGTTTTTCTGGAGGGAATGCAAAATCTACAGGTGCTGGTTTTGACATTTTCCAAAGGGTTTGCCGGCCCCAAAATCTCTGACGCGGGGCTGAAACACTTAACGGGTTTGCGGAAACTTAAGTCGCTGAACCTCAACGGCGCCCGCATTACCGATGCCGGTCTGGAGCAACTCGCCAGGCTCAGCATGCTCGAGTCGCTGAAGCTCGTCAACACAAACGTCAGTGCGCAGGGGGTGAGCAAGCTGAAACGCCGATTGGACAATTGCCAAGTGGAACTCTGAGCCGTTTGGTTCGGCTCCGCAGCCAGAGGAAGACTCGGCTGCCACCGCACGGCAAACTGTATTCTGCCGGGCCAGAAGGTATCGACCGCAGTTCTCCAGCCACCACATCTTAGCGAGCACTTGCGCGGAGGAAGGATACGGCGAATTCCTATTTGTCGGCAACACGTCTGCTGAAAACGTACTCATTGCAACCGCGGCCACCACCACAGGTCTTCAGTCGGATTAGCTCCAGATTGTGACCGCGACAGAAATCGACAACTTCTTCCGGCTTGGCCACTTCAAATGGGTAACCACCAACCCAATCAACGACGTCTCGCCAGGGACTCATCCCACGGTTGTGTTCGCTGTAGGTTCTCCAAGTACCAAACAGCCTTCCACGCGGCAATTCTCGGACGGTCGTCGGCCCCCAGATGCGCAGCAGGGCTGGGTACAGAACCAAAAACCTCAACCAGCGCGGCAGCACGTTATAGAGCCGTTTGATTCGCTTCCAACGGATGCTCGTCCGTTCTTGGTCGTTGTAGATTGCGATGTACAACGTCCCGGTTTCGCCCACCAACTCAACAGCGTGTTCCAGAGCCTGCCAGAGACGTCCCGTGTGATGGAGAACGCCCCAAGAATAAACGACGTCGAACTGCCCAAGAACAGCCCCAAGGTCGTTGTCCAGGATCGATCGTGCTTCGATCGTCCAAGCGTCGTCGTCAGGTAAATATCTTCGCTTCAATTCACGCGTGCACTGGACTGAATGCGAGTCCAAGTCGAACGAACGGACACGGGCGCCGGATAACCGGGCGGCCAAGCTAAATAACCCGCTCCCGGATCCGATATCTAAGAAGCTCTTTCCTTGAAGTCCATCTCCATCGAGTCCCAGCATCGCATGTAACGATGACTTGGCTTCCTCGACGACACGTTCATCGATGTGATTGAGAAAGTACGACCAGTTTTTGCCGAAGTCGAACCGCTCACTTTCCTCATCAGATGGTTTCTTCATGGTCGTAACGCGGCGGAGCCGCAACCCATAGCTTCAAATTCTAAGCACGAAATCCGAAACAAATCCGAAATCCGAATGTTCAAAACGTGCCATCGGCGGTTTCTGTCGTTGGAAATTCTGATTTGTTTCATATTTCGTGTTTCGTATTTCCAACATGCGCGTACAAGTCAGGATAGTAATCTCTATTATCATCCGCACGTCGGTCGCGATGCAGCAGTGAAATTTCGAAGGGGACTTTTCAGGCCGCAGTCTTCCGCCGCATGTGGGACCGGCTTCCCTCGGCTTACATCTACAGCAAGCCGTCAATCACCCTGCCCGGCGAGACCACAAACTCTCGTCCCTGAGAATCGTGAAGGTGAGTCTTTGGGCTGATGCCAAGGCAGTGGAACAGGGTCGCCGAAAGGTCCCACGGCGAGACCTCGTTCGATGCCGGATAGGCGGCATACTTGTTTGACGATCCAAACACCATCCCGGTGCGAATTCCGCCTCCCCCCACGAGGACCGAATAGCAATCGGGCCAGTGATCTCGTCCGGCGTCTTTGTTTATTTTCGGAGTGCGGCCGAATTCACCCAGGCAGACGACCAAGGTCGTTTCGAGCAGCCCTTGGGCCTGCAAATCCTCGAAAAATGCGGCCAGTCCTTGGTCAAATGGGGGGAGCAGCTTCCGCAGCCGGGGATAGTTGTTGTTGTGCGTGTCCCACTGGTTCCGGTTTTGTTTCGACCAGTTCACCGTGATCAACGGAACTTCGGCTTGCACCAAACGACGGGCCAATAACAGCGTCTGTCCGAATTTATTTCGTCCGTAGCGGTCGCGCAGCTCGGAAGGCTCGCGGCCGACTTCAAAGGCTTGCCGCGTCTGTCCCGAGCGGAGAAGTCCAAACGCACGCTCGTACAAATCGGACATCCCCTCCAGCGTTCGTCCGGCATCGGCGCGGCGAGGATATTCGTCGAGGGACTCCAGCAGCCGGTACCGGCGGTCCAAACGAGCGGCCGTCACGTCGGCGGGAACATCGAGTCCGCCGACCTCGAAATCGGGCCGGCTGGGGTCGCCGGCGCTGCGAAACGGTTCGTAGCCCAGTCCCAGGAATCCGGCGTTCTGTCCCGCGATGGGCGGCCGATTGCCCTGATGCATGACGGGGCCCAACACGACGGCATCGGGCACAGGGCGGCTGGTCGCGCGGAGCTTGGTGACGACCGCCCCATACGTTGGAAAATCATCGGGGCCAGCCGGCGTATTGGTTCCCGGTTTCGGATGAGGATGACCGGTCAACGCCGCGTATGCGGCAGATCCGTGCTCAAAATCTGAGTGAGTCACCGAACGCACGATCGTAAACTTGTCGGCCTGCTGACACAGATACGGCAGTCGATCGCTGATCTGCGTGCCGGGCACAACTGTCTGACTGGGTCCAAATTCTCCGCGCTGCTCGGCTGGAGCATCGGGCTTGGGATCCCAAAGGTCCTGCTGTCCCGGACCACCCCAGAGAAAGATGATGATGCAGGAGCGCGCCTGCCCGAACTTGTCACCACCTCTGCCGTCCGCCGCGATCCTCTGCGCCCGTAACAGGCTCGGCCACGACAACCCCAGCGTGCTCAAGCAGCTCACTTCCAAGATCTGCCGCCGCGGCAGGCGGTCGAAAACTTGATGCATGTTCTGCGGGAAGCGACTCATCTTCGGTGTCTCCATGCAGGTAGTCTAACACAATCTGTGTGCGAGTGTGACAGACCGAGGCGAGAGACAGGCCAACTCGGGTGCCGTGACTAAATCGACGTCTGTCATGCGAACCGAGATTTGACGAGGGGGTTTTCACCAGTCGTTGATGCGCAACTATCCCGATAATAGTCGAGGCGTTGTGGAATCAACCGTGCGAGAGCCAGCGGATGTCGGAAGTCAGCATCGCGGTCATCACGCCGACCTTGAACCGTCCGACGCTGCCGCGCGCCATTCAAAGTGTTCTGCCCCAATTGGCGGTGGAGGACGAGCTGTTCGTCATCGGCGACGGACCGCAACCGGGCACCGCGGCGCTGGTTAAGTGTCTGGCCGACGCGCGGGTGCGGTATTTGGAGCATGATGATCCGTGCTCCACCTTCGGCAACGCGGCTATGCGGGCGGCCAGCGCCGACTATTTCATGTTTCTGGACGATGACGACCTGCTGTTGCCCGGTGCGCTCGATGCTGTCTGCCGCGAGGGACACAGCGGGATGCCGTTGATGTTCAAAATGGATTACCGGCCAGAGGGCAGTTTTCTCTGGAAAGATCGTGTGGTGCGGGAAGCGAACGTCGCCGGGCCGATGTTTGTCGTGCCCAATGTCGAGGGACGCTGGTCGGAATGGTTGGAACCCGATCGGCCGTCGAGCGGAGACTTGCATTTCATTCAGCAGACCCTCGCTCTCTGGCCGGCCGGGTCGCTGCGCTGGTGTGACCAGGTGATCTATCTCTGTGAAAAGCACGCGGGATAACAACAAACGGCCTGGACAGCATCAGCATCTTCTAGTTGGATAGTACTTTTTCACGGAAGTCTTGCGCAAGATGGTCAGGAATTCGACCGGTCGAGGGTCGAGAGCCCAGAGCCGGAAGAAAACATCGTTGAACGGTTGGCATCATCCGGTTGATGGCCCATCTCTTTCTGACCCTCGACTCTCAACTTTTTTGGTTCCGGCTCCGCCAGGTTGGGCACCGGTACGGCGAGGAGGGAGAGGGACTGATTTGTGTCAGCAGGAAGTGAAACACAAACCAAAAGCAGAGACCATGTCATCTCCAGGGTGCTTGACTGGTTTGGGGCGGTCCTATTTGTCGTACTGACCGCCCATTTGATATAAGGGAAGGTAACGGGAATAAACCTCCAGACAGAGCGTGGAGAGTGCTGTTGAGTAAATGCGGCCGCCATACGGCCCCCACGGTCCCTTGGGATTCCAGCTACCCGCGTTTGGTCCTCGTTTGACTTGCTCGGCGACCAGCACGTCGCGGACCGACTCGTTCCAATCGCGCCAAGCTTTGCCGCCGTACTGATACATGGCCAGCGTACCGTAGTACCAATAGTAAAGGTTCAACTGCGATCGTCGCGGCAGATGCTCCAACAGGTAGCCGACCGCCTCGGTGCTGGCTGGGTTGTCGCGGTCGATGCCGAGCATCTGCTTGCAGAATAGCGCCTCGGCGGTCATCGCTGGTGAGGGTGGTTCGTCGGCTCGGTAACCGGCCAGTCCCTTGTTCTGCCCGCGACTGCGGTTCTTGAGGAAGAGGATCATTTTTTCTTTCGCGGCAGAAGGAACCTGAAGGCTGCTGGCCTCGGCACTCTTAAGCGCCATGAGTTGCCAGCCGAACATGCTCATGTCGCTGAACTGGCCTTTGAGGTATCGCCAGCCGCCGTCGCTGGGGTTTTGGGTGTCGAGGATGTAAGCGACGGCCCGGTGGATCGGCTCGCGTAACCGGGTATCGGTCGAGGGATCACTTTGCATTGCAGATGCCTCGGCCAGCGCATAAGTGGCCATGGCGTGACAGTAATGTTTGGCGTAGTGGGTGGCAGTTCCGCCGAGATAGCCATCCTCGCGCTGCTGCTGGATCAGCCAAACCAATGCTCGTTCAACGTGCTCTGTGTACTGACCTTCTTCATGCGTATAGCCGACCGATAGAAATGCCAGGACTGCCAGAGCGGTCAGACCGGTGTCGGCGTTTTTGCCGGCAAACCGACGATTGACTTTGTTCTCGTCGATCTCGACCTGTCCGGCCTGAAAGGCATCGGCGTTCCAATAGCCCTTAGAAGTCTGATTCGCCGCCAGCCATTGCAGACTGGCTTCCACCGCGCGTTCCGATTGCTCGGTTCCGCCGTATTTGCGGGCGATGTCTTTGCGGCGGGCCAGACTCCGCAGCCGATAGGTGGCCGACAGGGGCGACCGCTTGACGGTTCGAGCCGCATCGAGATTCGGACGGGCTATGTTCGGCGTCACGCCGATTCGCGAAATGTCGACCGGTGTGCTCTGGCGAACGCCCGCCGGCCCGTCACTCTCGGGTCTGGACGTGCGAGGAGTCCGCTCCGGACGGAAACGTTCGACGTTTCCTTCAGGCCGGCTCTGGGGAGTCCGCGTGCGCAGCCGGGAAATTCGTGGCGACGTCGGTAGCGTCCTTTCCTCGCCGCTGGAGGTCTCTTCGGCCGATAAACCCGGATCGTCGATTGAGATGACCGACGGGGCCATGCCCACCCGGCGCAGATTTCCCTCATCGACCGGACCGCGCTTCAGCGCCGAGCGCGGATCGGGAACCGCCTCGAGCAAAGCGAGTTCTCGCGGTGGAACGAGCCGGCTGTCGACGCGATCAATATTGCTCTGCGCCGGCGTTCGGGAGATGGGTGTCTCGGAATCGCGGGTGCGGACGACCCGCAGACGTTCCCGGACCGGCGATGGAATGATCAGTTCTTGTCGCGCCTCGGCTGTCGGATCGTCAATCTTGGTGAGCGTAGCCGCTTCGACCTTCGGACCGGATTCACCGCGCTGCTGAGGCTGAGGGGTGATAATCGGCCTGTCGGGCAAGCTCGGGAGATCGGGCAGGTCCAACTCCGGCGGCGTCAACTCTTCGGGACGACGTTTGGAACTCTCCAGCGGTTGCAGTTCCGGCAGTAATCGTTCCAGCCGTACCAATTCCA
>CAUZTK010000062.1:0-14691 GCA_963582395.1 Planctomycetota bacterium
GTGTTCGTGATCGCTTTTTGTGTTGAGTGTGTCGACCCGCACCAGGTAAATACCCGACTTGGAGATACGAAATCTCAGCCGCGCACCGACTCGACATTTCGGCTTGAAGTTCATAACCACCTTTCCTTGCACGATCACGCGCTTCCGAATCTCCGCTTCGGTGACCTCTGTTTCCGTCGCCTCCAGCAAGGGGACGGTTTTACGGCCGATCTTGTCGCTTCGAACCACGAAGTAGCGGACGGTGACGTCTTTGACCACGCCGTGCGGATAGATGTTGGTGAGAATAAACTGTAGCACCAGAGGATCACCCGCTTTGACGGTCATCCGGGCCCTTGGGTTGACCCCTCCCAAAGGCGGTTCCTGGTCTTCGGCGCCCTTCGTCTGACCGTCGGGACCGATGACGTCCAGACTGATCACCGCGTGCTCGGCGAGAGCGGTCGAAGCGGATAGCACAACGCAAACCGCCAGCAATAGCAGCCCGTGATTCGAAGAACCCAGCTTTGCTATCATGGCATCATCCAGTCGCTGTGCGAGTTGTCGCCATCCCATTGCAGTGGCCCTCATCATGGGCTCCGGTCACTCGACGACGAGGTCGATCGCCGTGTAATGATCGTAACCGTATGTCTCTTCCAGACCGATGGTCTCAACCCGAATCAAATAGTTTCCGGTCTGCGGCACGTTCAGCGTGAACCGGCCGCTGGCCTTTTCCGTCGGCTTGAAATCCATGAACAATAGCCCCTCATGGACGACGTCTTTTCCCAGTTCGGGGACCTTTTCCTGTCGGACCTTTTTCTCCATGACCACGAAATAGTGCAGCATCAAGTTGGTCACGTTGGCTGTTTTACTGACGTTTGTCACTCGCCAACCAACGCTAAGATTCGTATCCGCCTTGACTTTGAACACGGGTCGCGGTGGGAGTTTTTTATTCGCATCGGCAGATTTCTGCGGTTTGCGGAGCGTCTTGCGCACAGCCGACTTGCCGGGTAAATTGGATCCGCGGCGACGTGTTGTGTTTCGGGTGTGTTTGGTCTGCACCTGTTCTTGTGACGACTTGATCGTCGCCACGATTTCAAAGTCGTTGGCCCACACCGGTGCCGACGTTGCCAGGAAACAGAACACGACCGGACTTAGCCGGCAGAGACGTCGAACCATCACTTTCTCCCGGAAGAGAGAACCCACAAGACGTACAGAGCACTGTTCGACCACGGAGTCGTCACCCGTCAACGGAATGGTGCTACCGAACCTCGCGGCGATTTGATTATATACTCGGCGGCGGATCGTGTGCAAACCGTGGTTTCGCGCCGGCTTGGCAGCTTACGGTAAACGACCGCAAGTCGGTCGGGCCACCCGGATTGAGAATTCCAGAAAATCTTGTCACACACGACAATCCAGATAGCTTCAACTGCTCTTGCAAAAGTCGGTCCGCCGTTGTACACAAAAATAAGGATCCGTCAGAGGCACGATGAGTCAGTTGAGATTTTTCAAACGGTCAACAGCCTCAACGTTACTTCTCATGTTCACACTTCGACGAGTCAAAATTCGATTCTGAAAGCGAAAGAGACGACGCCCATGAAATACCAATCTGCCGTTTTTGTGTCTGCGACTCTGGCGTGTGGCTTGTTGTTTTCTTCGGCTGGGCTGGCCGCCAAATTCAACAAGCAGGTTGATTTCGGCGACAAGGCCCCCGACTTCAAGGATCTCGAAGGGGTCGACGGGAAAACGCACAGTTTCGCAAACTACAAAGACGCCCAAGTGGTGGTTCTGACCTTCATTTGTAATCACTGCCCGGTGGCCCAGGCCTACGAAAAGCGGTTCATTTCGTTTGTGAAGCAGTTCAAGAAGAAGGGCGTTGTGTTTGTCGCGATCAGTTGTAACAAGGAGCAGTCTGATTGGCTCGAGAAGATGAAACAGCGGGCCCAACAACGTGGCTTCAACTTCGACTACCTGCAGGACCCGACTCAGAAGGTCGGGCGGGCGCTCGGTGCCACGGTCACACCCCATTTGTTCGTGTTCGACAAGGACCGAAGAATTGCCTACATGGGGGCCTTCGACGACAGCCTGAACCCGTCTCGGATCGAGAGGCACTACGTCATCGACGCCGTCAACGCGCTGCTGCGGGGACAGCAGCCGGAGATCAAGGAATCGCGGCAGTTCGGCTGCCGGATCGAATACGAACGGAAGTAAGACACACGAATGGAATGCCAGAGATGAGAATACGATTCCTGCACGGGGCGGCAGTGCTTGCTTGTGCGGTGTTATTGCAGTCGGGTTGTTCGGAATCGGCTGACCAGACCACCGACGCTGCTGCTAAGCACAAAAACGGCCAGTCTGTCGAGTCGAAGCCTGCAGAGGTCGCGCTCCAACCGGTTGACCCGAAAGGTTACGCCGCAGTGCTTGCCAAGCATCGCGGTAAGGTGGTGTATGTCGATTTCTGGGCGACCTGGTGCGGACTTTGCCGGAAGGAATTTTCACATACGGTCGAATTGTCGCGCAAGTATGCCCACCAGGGGTTGGCTGTCGTGTCGGTGAGCATGGAGTTGGAGCCGAAATCTGATCGGGAGGCGGCACTTGAGTTTCTCCAAGCCCAACAGGCGACGTTTACCAACCTGCTGAGCAACATCGACATCGAAAATGCTTTTGAGGCCTACGACATCGAGGGTGGGGCGCTGCCACATTACAAGCTTTACGACGCCGATGGGAAGCTGATCAAAATATTTGGCGGGGCCCCGGAAACTCCGCCCGATCTCAAACAGATTGAGGCCGCCATCAAAGCGGCGCTGGCGGCGAAAAATGCTTCCCCGTGAAAAAGTCGCGTTGAAATGGCAATCGCTCACCCCTTTCCCAAACGACCGGCTGCGTGGTCGGACTTCGGCCCAAACTATTGAATTAACGATAACGATAGAGCCTTTGGAGAAAATGGTTTATGGGTGCCACGGGCGGCTTGTCCGCCCGTGCGAGCGAGGTGCAACGGGAGTAGCGATCAGGGAAATATCAATGCTGGATGGTTAATCGGCACTGGCAGACAAGCTGCCAGTGGCACCCAACGCAATCAAAGAAATACCTTGCACAACCATGACGTTCTCCGGGCTCATCGGAATCGACCTCGGCACGACCAACTCCTGTGTGGCGCATCTGCGCCCCGACGGAACGCCGGTCACGATTCCGAACCGTGAAGGCGACCTGATTACACCTAGCGTCGTTTTTATTGAAAATGATCTGATCATTGTCGGGAAAGAGGCCAGACGGGCGGCGGCTCTATTACCGAATCGAGCGGCCGTTTGCGTCAAGCGAGACATGGGCCTCGAAGAGTTCTCATCCCCCGTCGCCGGACAAGTGCATCGGCCGGAAGTCCTCTCCGCGATGGTTTTGAAGCGGCTGAAGGAAGACGCCGAAATGAAACTCGGCAGCGTCGACAGTGCGGTGATCACCGTTCCCGCTTATTTCGACGATCTGCGTCGCAAAGCGACACAGGACGCTGGACGGCTGGCGGGACTGAACGTGTTGGACATCATCAACGAGCCGACCGCCGCGGCCCTGGCCTATGCCTTCGATACCGGCCTCCGCAACCGCCCATCCGCAGACGGCTTTTTACAGGAACTGGCCGGGAACGGACAGACGGCGCTGGTCTACGACCTTGGCGGTGGAACGTTCGATGTTTCGCTGGTGCGGATGTCGCCCGAACGCTTCGAGACACTGGCCACCGACGGCGACGTACGGCTGGGCGGATACGATTGGGACACGCGGCTGGTCGAGTATCTGGCCGACGCGTTTCGCAAGGAATATGGTTCCGATCCGCGGGACGATGACGAATCGTTGGCCTACCTCTATCATGCTGCCGAGGAGACCAAGCATGCGCTCTCGGCCCGTCACTCGACCCGGACGCTGGTCATGCACGCCGGACAGCGGATGGTGGCGACCGTGACCCGGGAACTTCTTGCGAATCTGACGGCTGACTTGCTCACTCGCACCGAAACAACGACCGAGCTGCTCATGCAGGCGGCCGGCCTTTCGTGGTCCGACATCGACCGCGTGCTGCTGGTGGGGGGCATGACCCGCGCGCCACAAATCAGCGACATGCTGCGCCGGTTGTCCGATCAGCAACCCGATACCTCGCTGGCCGCCGACGAAGCGGTCGCCCACGGTGCGGCCATTCACGGCGGCATCTTGCTGAGTCAGAGAGAACCTCTGCCGGCCGAAACCGAGACGGGTTACCGCAAAACGTGGGCCGGCTTTGCCACCATCGACGTCAACGCACACAGTTTGGGCATCGCCGTCCGCGACGCCGGGACAGGCCACCACGCCAACAGTATTCTGATTCCCAAGAATACTCCCTTACCGGCCAGCCATACCGAGATCTACCGCACCCACGACGAGAATCAGCGGAAGGTCCGCGTGCGGATTTTGGAAGGCGAGGCGCTCGAAGCCGACGCTTGCCGGCAGATTGGCGTCTTTGACATCGAAGGTCTGCCGACACAGATTCCCAAAGGCTCACCGATCGAAATTTGCTGCAGTTACGGCAGCGACGGACGGATTTCCGTCGTCGGCAAAGACATAACCAGCGGCAGCACAGCCCGCATCACTATCACCCGCACGGGCGACATGAAAAAGGACGAGATCGACCAAGCCCGCCACGAACTTGATTCTCTGAGAATCGAGTGAGCAGAAATCGGCGGAACAAACCGAAGATGCTGGGGACTCAGACTGTCGATCGGGCCTGCATTCAGCAATCGCGTTGGCGACGAAAATCCGGTTGCCGGTCGATCGGTTTTGTTACATCGGTTGGCGGAAACGAAATCCGTCCATTAACACCAGCGGAACCGGGGCAGTCTTGGCCCTGTTATCATTGTACGAGAAAGCGTAGGCGTGGATCATGCCCGAGTTCAATTCACCGACATACAATATCGCGTTCGCCCAACTCGCCTGCCCCCGAGCTGCTAGCTGTATGGTCCCAGTGGCCAGGGTGTAATGCGGGTTCGCCTCTGGATCGACTTTGAAATCGGCGGCTAGGTTACGGAAGTAAGCGCTGGTGAACTTCCCGATTCGGGGATTGATCACCGCGCCTTGTAACCGTCCGGTCAGGTAATCGATGACGAACACGCCTTCCATTGTGTCGCGGACGCCGGCGATGGTCACGTCGCGCACCGGAACGGTGATCAATCCGAAATTGGTGTCCCGATCCGACGTCGCCGCCGAAACCGGCTCGTGAGGCCAGAAATAGGAGATGCACAGGCCGGCCAACACCCCGACGACCAGCCACACCATTCGATTGTTGGTATTTTGCTTCTGCACGACATAACCCTCCGCTGTTTTGGCGATGACGAACACGATTGGAGACGGCACAGACTCATGGCATTAGCCCGAGCTTGAACTTTAGTGGTTTCTAGCCGTCAACGCTAGCCCGGTTTTGATATGCCGATTTGTCGTGCTTGTATGCGAGGCGTTTTTGGCAAGATAGTCGCAACGCCTTTCCACCACTTTGCTTGCGCGAGTTGAGGCTCGCCTCATGAATAATCCGAGCTAGCAGTGATCAGTCAGAGAGCATCTGGTTCCTACGCACACCTGGGAACCAGGAAAATTGTACAAATGGACGATCCGCTTCAGGCGGTTTGACACGACGGCGCAATAGACCGGTGGTTGTAATTGAACCCGCAGACCAGTATCCTTTCGGTCACACTCGTCCATCCCGATTGTCATCCGGGCATCACTAGGCGTCTATCAGAATAGACGTTTGCTAATCTCGACCCGGCCAGCGCGGCAGGCAAAACGGCGTCCATGAAAAAGTTTCCCCTGCATTATCAGATCTTCATCGCGTTGATCCTGGGGACAGTGATCGGCCTGATTGTCAATCCGGGTGAGACCCGTATGGGTGACATTCAGGTGACGATTGCCCGGCAGGGGGCCGGCTTCACGCTGACCGAACTCAATGATGACGAAACCGAAGTCTTCCGCGAGTCGTTCAAGACCGAGAAGGCGTTCGGAGATCGGTACAAAAAAATCGCCGAGAAGTTGCTGAACAGGCCGGACGCTAACACCGTCACCTTGCAGGTCAGCAACCGCAGGGTCCACTTCACCGCAGAGCCCAGCGGGATCACCATTCGCTACACCCGTCAGTACGACGGCAACACCAGCGTTCACTCCTTCAGCGCGGCGAGTGGGGTTGAACTGAAAGGCAAATACCCGCAGTTTAACACCGGTGGGGAATACGACCGCTACGCTGAGAGCTGGTCACGGCTGATCACCATCGGGGCCAAGACGCTCGGTGATCTGTTCCTACGCCTGCTGCGGATGATCACGATCCCGTTGATTGTCGCGTCTCTGGTGACCGGCGTAGCGGGGCTGGGACAGACGAGCCGGCTCGGTTCGATGTTCTCCAAAACGCTGCTGTACTACTTCAGTACCAGTCTGTTGGCCATCGCCACCGGGCTGTTGATGGTCAACGTGTTGCAGCCCGGAATTGGAGCGGCCTTGCCTGGCGGAGGGCAGGGGGCCGTCGCCGGTGCTGAGCAGTCGTTGTCAGGCATCTTCATCGGGCTGCTGAACAAGATGATCCCCACCAATCCGGTCGAGTCGCTGGCCAACGGCGATTTTCTTTCGATTATTACCTTCAGCGTCCTGCTGGGAGTTTTTATCATCATTACCGGCGGCCCGAGTGGCGAGATCCTGCGGCGATTTTTCCAGGCGAGTTTCGAGGTGATCATGCGGATGACGATGGCGATCATCCGGCTGGCTCCGGTTGGCGTCTTCGCCTTCATGCTATTCGCCACCGCCTCGCAGGGACTGGGGATTTTCAAGACGTTTGGGCTGTATATGCTGACGGTCTTCTTGGCACTGATGTTTCACGCCTGTGTCGTCTTGCCGCTGATTCTGTTTTT
This sequence comes from Planctomycetota bacterium, assembly GCA_963582395.1. GTDB lineage: Bacteria > Planctomycetota > Planctomycetia > Planctomycetales > Planctomycetaceae > CAUZTK01. The sequence continues at coordinate 6,873 of CAUZTK010000062.1, forward strand.
CGTCGCCCGCCGTTCACCTTGGAAGTATGCGCAGGCGATGAGCCCGGCGCTGATGACGGCGTTTTCGACCGCATCCTCGAACGGCACACTGCCCTTGACGATGACCAGCGTCGAAGAGCGGGCCGGCATCTCGAACCGTACCAGTTCGTTCGTGCTGCCGTTGGGGGCGACTATCAACATGGATGGCACCGCCCTGTATGAAGCCGTCGCCGTGCTGTTTATCGCGCAATCCTATTCGGGCCAGGTGATGCCTCTCGATCAACAAATCCTGGTCGCGGTCACGGCGCTGCTGGCCAGTGTGGGGGCGGCGGGAATTCCGTCGGCAGGACTGGTGATGATGGCGATTGTACTGCAAGCGGTCGGACTGCCGCTCGACGCGCAGGGTCTGATCATCGCCGTCGACCGGGTGCTCGACATGTGCCGCACTTCGGTCAACGTCTGGAGCGACTCGTGCGGCTGTGCCGTGCTGGAGCGGTTCGAGAAACCGGCTGCCGGAGAGACCTGAGCACCGGCCGTTATCTTTTCCCGATGCTCCAGCGCAGGTAAGCTTCGATGAACGGTTCGAGGTCGCCGTCCAGCACGGCAGTAGGATTGCCCGTCTTGTAGCCGCTGTAGGTGTCTTTAACGTACTGCTCAGGGTGCAGCACGTAGTTGCGGACCGTCTCGCCGCCGAAACCAATTTTCGACTTCTGGCCACGACGCTCGGCCAATTCGGCCTCGCGCTTTTCGCGCTCGATTTGTGACAGCTTGGCGATCAGCATCTTGCGGGCCTGTGCGCGGTTTTTGTGCTGGCTCCGCTGGCTTTGACACTGCACGACGACGTTGGTCGGCAAATGCGTGAGCCGAATCGCCGAATCGGTCTTGTTGACGTGCTGCCCGCCCGCGCCGCTGGCCCGGTACGTGTCTTCCCGCACGTCGGCATCCCAGTTGACGTCGATCTCGACGTCGTTGTCCGGCTCGGCTGTGACGTCGACCGCCGCAAACGAGGTATGCCGGCGGCCGGCCGAGTCGAACGGGCTGATGCGGACCAGCCGGTGATTTCCCATTTCTCCCTTCAAGTAGCCGAAGGCGTAATCGCCCCGAATAGCGATCGTGGCGTTACGGATGCCGGCCTCTTCGGCGCCGGAACATTCCAGCAGTTCAGCCCGAAAACCGCGCTGCTCGGTCCAGCGCAGATACATTCTGAGCAGCATCTCTGCCCAATCGGAAGCATCAGTGCCCCCTTCACCCGCCTGAATGGTGAGATAGGCGTTCGACGAGTCTTCAGGACTCGACATAATCGCCTGCAATTCGACCGCTGCCAGCTTCGGCCCCAGTTGCCTGACAGTGCTCGACAGCTCACTTTCGCTTTCGTCCGAGTTGTCCTCTTCGGCCAGCTCCAGCAGCGCGCCGAGATCGTCGGAAGCAGAGGTCAGTTCCTCGAGCGGCTTGATGGTCAACTTCAGGCGGCGCAGTTCCCCGACAACGTTCTGCGCCTGTTCCTGATCGTTCCAGAAATTGGGGGCCGACATCAGAGTGTTAATCTCGTCGGTCCGTTTCCGCTTGCCGGCGAGGTCAAAGAGAGTCCCGCAGATAGACAATGCGGTTGACGAGGTCTTGGACGTGTAGTTTCAGTTCCTGGTCCATAAGAGTTCCATCCATCTGGAGTCGGGTGAAACCGAGTCCGGCTTCGTCGACCAGCCCGATTGCGATCACAAATTCTCTTGACAAATGATTTTTAGCTGGTTCGTGCGAGTTTGGAAACCTCAACCCAGCAGCCCGTTGAAAAACTCAGACAGGCTGCGAGCTGACGACCGTCGCCAATGCATCTGCAAAGATTATTTAGCCTTCATCAACTGCCGCACGTCTTCGCGTGCCACGTTCAGCATCCGCTGCATCAGTTGACCAGCATCGAGCTCGAAATAATTCCGGACCTTCCCCACAATGCCGTTGAACGAACCGCTCTCAACCCGCTTGATGAATGCCGGTAGATCAGACGAAAGTTCGACGGCCAAATCGAGCGGCATTTCACCGACCGACAGTTCCTCGGCGCGCTGCGGCCACCACCGCGAATCGACCAGTTGCGGATTGATCTGCTCGACGAGTGCCGTCTCGATACCGCCGGCATGCTGGTCGCCGCGCTCACCGGCAAATTCGATCAGCGGATCGTGCAGCCAGCGGAAGGCCCAGCATTCGGACCGGCTCTGTCTGAGCCCCTCCTGAATGGCATTGCGATGCACGATCGAGCCGTGAACATCAACCACGTACAGTGCCCGGGGCGACATCCATTCCAGAATCGCATTTGTGAATCGAGTCACGTACCGGGTGAGCAATGGTGGCGTGATATCGATGCTCAATCCGAACGGCAGTCCCCAGGTCAGGTGTCCGTATTCAACCGGGGGGCCGAGGGCAAAGCTGTCGAACTCGTCAGCCAATCGTTCCAAAACCGCGTAACTTTGGATGGTGTCGGTCATCAGCGGCAGATGCGGACCGTGTTCTTCGACGGCCGTATCGACGCTGAAGGCGAGAATTCGCGGCTGCGCCGGCGGTGGTGAGTGCGCTTCCGGTGGAAGTTCGACGATCTCGAAGTGGCAACGGACCTCGTTCCGCTCTCTGGTTCCCTCATAGAACGGGAAGCACTGCCGGATCCGGTTCAAGAGTGCTGCTTTGAGATCGTCGTCCAGCGCCTCGTGATACAGCGGCGGCAACACGAGCGGGGACAGTTCCGACAGTCGATCGGCCGGTGTGCCCAGAGAACAAATCGGCAGCACCAGATTCGTCCCTGTGATGCGCTGTTGGAGTTCGGCATGCGTGTAGCGGGTTAGCCACGGGCCGGAGTTCACCTGCGTCGGCAGATACTTGTGCAGGTTGTTCATCGTTTCTATCTCTCGCGATGCTTGCGCCGGCTGCCCGGAAGGCCGAACACGACTGTCATCCGTGGTTCCTTCCGGATTGCAGTTTACGGTTTGAGTTCATTCGTGTCGGATCGAAGCAGCACAACCGCGCGAACCACGTAGGCCAGACCGCTGTAGGCGGTAAAAATCACCGCCGTCCATAACAGCAGGTCGCGGACGATGGTGAACTCCCTGGCCAGGGAAAAGGTAGCGGGGTTGCGAAAAACGGGCGCCAGCGACAGCAAACTAGCCGTGACGGCAACGCACTGCAGAATCATCTTCGTTTTGCCGGTCCAATTGGCCGAGAAGTCCTTACCCCGTTTTTCCAGGAACCCTCGCAGGCTGGAGACGAACATCTCACGGCCGATGATAATCAACACCATCCAGGCGTTGACTCCCGACCATACCTGACCGCCGTGCTCGGTGGCGACCTTCTTCTCCAGCAGAAAGATGAAAGCGCCGCAGATGATGATCTTGTCGACGAACGGGTCGAGAATCCGCCCGATGATCGTCATCATGCCGTAACGCCGGGCGATGTAGCCGTCGATGAAGTCGGTGGAAACGGCCACCACAAACAACACGGCGGCAGTCAGCCAGAAGCCGTTCGCATCAATCAGGGCGAACAGCACAAAGGCCAGCAGCAGCCGGCTGAGCGTGATCAGATTGGGAGCGTTCAGGGCATCTCGGAGCTGCGGACCGGTCCCGGCTCCGGCCCGTTGTTGCCGGTCGTCGACGACCCGTGCTTCGTTCTCAGCCAGCGCCATAATTTGACTTCAGCCGACTTCTGGAACCGTAGTCATGCCGCGCCGGTCTGTGACCAGCGGCTGCAAGCGTTGACCCACAACGATGTTGGCGACTTATGATATTCTCGATCGAGTGGTCCACACCTTGGGGTAAAATCATGCGCACACGCCGACAAGATCGTAGTCCCGACGTTCGACGATTTCGACCGGGACAAAATCGCCGACGTTGAATCCGTTTCCCGTGACGTACACCATCCCGTCAATCTCCGGTGCATCGGCGTAGCTTCGACCAACCCAGAGACCTTCTTCGACGCGGGAGTCGATCAGCACGTCGATTTCATGTCCCACCAGCGAATCGCCAAACTGGAAGGCAATGTGTTGTTGAACGGACATCAGTTCGTCGCGGCGGGTCTGCTTGATCTGTTCCGGCAAATGTCCGTCGAGTTTGACTGCGGGAGTCTCCGGCTCGGGCGAGTATGTGAAAACTCCCATCCGCTCAAACCGGGTTGCCTCGACAAAATCCTTCAACTCCTGGAACTGCCGGTTCGTCTCGCCCGGAAAACCGACGATGAACGTCGTCCGCAACACCAGATTGGGAATACGACTGCGCAGCGTCTCGATCAGTTCGACGGTCCGAGCCCGATTCACCCGCCGCTGCATCCGTTTGAGGACTCGATCGTGAATGTGCTGCAGCGGCAAGTCGAGGTAGGGGATGATTTTCTCCGAGTCGGCGATGGTTTCGATCAGCTCGCCGGTGAAGTGAATCGGATAGAGGTACATCAGGCGAATCCAGTCGATGCCCTCAATCCGCTGCAGCTCTTGGAGCAGGGCGGCCAAACGAACCTCTCCGTACAAGTCCATGCCGTAATAGGTCGTGTCTTGGGCGACGACGATCAATTCCCGCACCCCGTCACTGGCCAGTTCCCGTGCTTCGTCGATGACCATTTCGATCGGTTTCGTGACGTGCCGGCCGCGCATCTTCGGGATCGCGCAGAAGGTGCAGGTCCGGTCGCAGCCTTCGGAGATTTTTAGGTAGGCGAAGTGTTGCGGAGTGATCCGCAGCCGGGCACGGTCGTCCAGGGCGGTGATCGGTGCCGGCCGGAACAGCTCCCGCTGCTCGTGGGCTCCACCGAGCAGCTGGTCGGCGACGCGGGTAATCTCGTCGCGGCCGAAGACGCCGACGATGTGGTCGATTTCTGGCATTTCGTCGAGCAGGCTGCTGCCCAGTCGTTCCGGCAGGCAGCCGGCCACAATGACCCCTTTCGTCTTCCCCTGACGTTTCAACTCCAGCATCTCGCGGATGACCGCCTTCGATTCCTGACGGGCACTCTCAATGAAACCGCAGGTATTGACGATCACGAAGTCGGCCCCGTCCGGTTGCGAAACCAGTCCGTATCCGTCGAGCGACATCGTGCCCAGCATCTTTTCACTGTCGACGAGGTTCTTGGGACATCCCAGGCTGATGAAGGCGAATCGGCCTTTGCAGAAATTAGGCGTGTCTGAGTCATTGACCTGACAAGCCGTTTCGATGATCGGCAACGGGTCCATTAGGCAATTCAATTCTGATCTTGAGCGAGGGATCCGTTGAGGGGTTCAACAGATTCTATCAGCATGAGTGAAACGTCGTGCCAGCGTTCCTCAGAGTTAGAATTGTCCACAGGCGCGAAGATTCTGATGGAACTCCTGTTCACTGCAACGTTCTCCGGATGGCGAACATCAAATGTCTGGCCGCTTGCCATGTTGATTCGGAACGGTCAATACGATTCTGCCGAGACATACTCGATGAGCTTTCGTGGTGTCATCATGAGCATAGTCTTTCGTTTTGTGGTTTCTCCCTGGATGCAAACGCTGTCACTCTGACGAAGGCGTCTGTCATCCTTGGTAGAACGGCTCGGTGGTCGACACAAATTCCCCCCGCACGGACCGCCATCCACTAAACCAGCGGTGCAATTAAATGCTTCTCGACAGTCACCCCACCCACTCTCCTGGCCCTTGGCACTCGATTTTAATGGGTCGGCCGGGCAGTGGGTAGTCGCAATGCGGCTTTGTTCTGTTTGGCCGTAGGACTGTTGTCTGGGCGTCGAGCAGCGTAGCTGGGCCGGTAAAGGGCCGCAAAGTTTTGATGAACGAGATTTCACGAGGACCGCGGCTCCTGGGTCATTGTCTGAAGAGACTATCCAGGTTATACGGCGCGTTTACGAATTTTACCAGCTCTTGCTGCGTTTGCTTCAGGCCTCTCCGGACAGTAATCTGCGTCTGGGGTTGGTCGGTGCTGGCCTCATACTGTACAGATCTGAGAGAGACGACGATGAAACGTTGGAGCACACTGTTGGCAGTCGGTCTTGTTTGTGCCCACGGTTGTGAACCTCCGGCAACGCTGCCGAGCAAGCCCCCCGTCAGCACCCGGAAGCCGGACGACCCCCAAGCCGTCAAGGCGCTGAAGCAAGCGGGCGGCGTTTTGCGGATGAACAAGCAAGGTTCGGTCATCAGTGTTGATTTCCGCAACAGCCAGGCCGGTCAGGCAGATCTGGTCTACTTGAAGGGGTTTCCGTACCTGGAGCAGCTTTGGCTTTTCGGCCCGAACTTCAACGACGAAGGTCTCCAGTATCTGCAGGGAATCGAAACGCTGAAGGTCCTCAGTCTAAGACGAACCGGAACCACCGACGCCGGTCTTGCCTCTCTAAGCGATCTCACAAACCTGCAAGTGCTGGATCTGTTTCAAACCGACATTTCCGGCCAAGGGCTGGCGCACCTGAAAGGTCTGATCAAGTTACGCGACCTCGACCTGCGGAGGACGAGAGTCGGTGACGACGGTCTGGCGCACCTGAAAGATCTCATTTCGCTGCGTGTTCTGAAGCTTCTGGAAACACAAACCAGTGACGCGGGATTGGACCATCTCGCGGGGCTGACGAATCTGGAGCACCTGAACCTGTGGGGATCGAGATTCACCAATTTAGCGCTGCAAAAGGTCAAGGTTTTTACGAAGCTCCGAATTCTGGAGTTGGACGATACACAAATTGACGGCAACGGCTTGCAGCATTTGAAGGATCTCGGGAATTTGCAGGCGCTGCACCTGCGCCGCACATTTGCCGGCCAGGGGCTGGCTCATCTGAGCGGATTGACCGGATTGAAGAAACTCCTGCTGAGAGATTGCGGTGCCGGCAACGATGATCTGGTTCATTTGAAACCGCTGACGAACCTCGAAATCCTCGACCTCACGGAATTGCCGGTCAACGATGCAGGACTCGCACACATCGAAGGACTGGTCGGGCTGAAGGAGTTGATCCTCTTTTCCACACTCATCAGAGACGACGGGCTGGCCTATTTGTCTGCAATGACAAAGCTCAAATCGCTTAATCTCGAAAACACGGCCGTGTCTGATGCCGGGCTGCAGCAACTCCGGGATTTGAAGAATCTCAAGCAAATCATCCTCAAAGAAACCTACGTGACCGACGAAGGCGTGTCGGCGTTCAAGCAGGTGGTACCAGGTGTGGAGATCGTGAGATAGGACAGATTTGAGGCTTGGCCGCAAATCAGAACCCAGGGATTTTGAAAAGACTGATGTTGAATCACACGACCGCCACGAACGAATTTGTCGCTTGTTAAGGCAAATTTCTCGTCAAAAATTCGCTTGATCCGAAATAGAGCGGGTATACTATGTTGAGGAGAATAACGCGGCGCTCTCGGAAGCGGCCTTGGGGCTTGGAAAATTGAAGAGATGCCTGAACAGCGGGGCTGATGTCCCCCCCGCTCGCCAGCACAGCATTGCTGATCGGATGCGCGACGATGACATTCGACGCTTTGACACCTCGCAGCACAAATGGCCCCTCACCGATTGACTCTGCAGCGCCCGCCCAGGAACATGTCTCCCTCGAACCGGAAAACGTTGTCGGCACCACCGAGACCCCACGAGGTGCCATCCAGCAACCGACCGTCCCGGCAGGGTTTAGCCGCAGTCGCACCAAAGCTGCCCAGCCCAAAGCGCCGGCTCGGTCATCTGCGGCTCGCAAGCGGCGACCGTCAAGATTGGTTGTCGCGCCGGACAAACGGCGCGAGTTGCTCTGGAAAGAACCGAGTCTGCTGAAGAAGGTGAGATTCCTGTTTCAGCCGCGCTACGACGAACAGGGCGAGCGAATCGTCCCCGCTGACCCGCGCTACGAGCGATTCAAAAGGTTTGCTCGATTCGCCGTGTCGGCTTACGGA
>CAUZTK010000063.1:0-14683 GCA_963582395.1 Planctomycetota bacterium
GACAAAGTCGTCAACTGACGCACAGCGGCATTAGCGACCTGTCGACGCAACTCAACGCCACGCAGGAACAGTTTTCCGACGTCGATCGGTTTTCCCGATGGACGGTCATGTCTTTGCTGCTGCTCTTTGCGCTGGTCATCGGTCCGGCCGATTACTTTCTTGTTCATCGCCTGTTTCGTTCACCACGGCTGACTTGGATTACATTTCCTCTGATGATTGCCACAGCGGCCGGTTTGGCCGCGTGGGCTGCCGACCGCACCAACAATAAGCCGATGCGGTCACGTCCCAACGGCAGCGGGGTCCGTATTAACCAAATTGATCTGATCGACATCGACGCACACACCAACCTCTCGGGATCGCAATTGGTGCGCACGAAAAGCTGGTTGACGCTTTACAGTCCGGAGAACCGCCGCTACGGGATCTCGGTCGAACCGCTTGACGTCATCGCATCCGCGTCGCAAGGCGAACAGATCGAGACAGCGGTGCCCGCTGCCGTCGGAACCGGGTCACAAGCGATGCGGGTTGCTTGGAACGGCGTGCCGGAAAATAGTTTTGGTGGGATGTACCGGGAGCGCGGAATCGAGTTTGACCGAATCGATTATAAATTGACGCCGTTTTCGGCAGAGGTCTCCAATCTGCCGATTCGCATCTGGTCGACCAAGGCATTGACCGCGGAACATCGACACGAGGCCGACGCGGTTGTGGAAAGCAACTTGGTCGGCGCCGAAGGAGGCCGGTTGTCAGGCACGCTGCTTCATCGCTTGGGAGCACCCCTTAAAGACTGGGTTCTGGCTTATGGGGTACGAGCCTATTATCCCGCAACAATCCCGCGCAGCGGTCAACTCGCATCGCTGCCCCCCCATAAACAGTGGTCACTCAGCGATCCCAGCGTTCGACAGCGGACACTCGAGGGGTTTCTGACCGGGGCTCGGCAAAGATTCGTGAAACGTGTGGGAAATAGAACCGGAACTGACTTCCGCCTGGAGCAGACCGCCTATGATTCGTCGGCGAGCGATCCGGCCCAGATCTTGAAAATGATCACCTTCTATCGTCGAGCAGGTGGAAAGCGCTATACCGGGCTCGACAACCATGCCCTGCGTTCGTTCGATTTTTCACCGCTGCTCGACTTGAACTGCGCGATTCTCTTTGGGCGAATCGATCGACCCGCCGCACGCATGGAAATTGATGGAACGGCCATTCAACCGGCACGTCACTCAGCGTTCGTCAGGATTGTGCTGCCGGTCAAGAGACGCCCATGAGACTGCCGAAACCCGAATCCGGAACGAACGAGAGGCTGGCGGCGAGCCGCGACATCACCAATGACTGTCCGTTGAACATGGGATTCAATCGTGATTGAAACGCGGAAACTCACGAAGAGCTACGGGGATCTAGTAGCCGTCAATCAGATCGATTTAAAACTTGAAGAGGGCGACGTCTTCGGTTTTATCGGTCCCAACGGTTCCGGCAAGACGACCACGATGCGGATGATCGCCACGCTGCTGAATCCCGATTACGGCGAGGCGTACGTGTGCGGCATGTCGATCTATACGCATCCGCGGGAAATCCGTCGGGTGGTCGGTTACATGCCGGACTTTTTCGGCGTGTACGATGATATGACGGTCATTGATTACCTGGAGTTCTTCGCCGCTACTTATCGGATTAACGGACCAGCCCGCCGCCGCGTTTGCGAAGAGAAACTCGAACTGGTCGACATGGGCTTCAAGCGAGACGCGATGGTCAATCAACTCTCGCGTGGTCAAACGCAACGAATCGGTCTGGCGCGGGTGCTCCTACACGAACCGCAGGTGTTATTGCTCGATGAACCGGCCAGCGGACTCGACCCGCGCGCCCGCATCGAAATTCGCAACCTGCTGAGGCGACTGGGGGAAATGAAAAAAACGGTCATCGTTTCCAGCCACATCCTGCCCGAGTTGGCCGACGTCTGCACGCGGGTCGGCATGATTGAAAAGGGGGTTCTGATCGTCAATGGTTATGTTGACGACGTGATGCGTAAGGCCCGTGAGGCGCTGGTGCTGCACATCCGCGTCAAGGAAAACCCCGATGATGCCGCCAAGTTGATCGAACAGCACGACGCGATCAGCCAGCTCACGATGAAAAACGGGACAATCATGGCCACATTAAAAAAACAGACAGACGATTACAGCTTTCTGCCAGCTTTATTGTTGGATGCCGGTTTCCGGTTGACCCTGTTCCGTGAGGAAGAAGTCAACCTCGAAACGGCCTTCTTGGAGTTGACGAAAGGCAAGCAACAGTAGAGAGCCGACCGTCGAAAATCGTCTGTTGTCGATCGCGGTGTTTTTGTTCTGTGCGATTTCGTTGTTCGGGCGACAACACCGCCCCGACGTTCTATGGCAAGAAAGGAGGCCCGGGCCATGACTCGGATGAAGCTCGTCGTCAGTCAGCTCTGTCAGGTTCGCGGTTATACGTCGAAACTGCTCGATGCGATCAAGTCCGCGGACTGGTTTCGGATGCCGGCCGACGGAGTCACGCATGTCGCCTGGCAGGTGGGCCATTTGGCGATGGCCGAGTCTCGGCTGGCGCTGCAGCGCGTTCGTGGGCAGAAACCGGATGATGCGGAATTGATCTCCGACGATTTCCTCGCACTGTTCGGAAAAGGATCGGTGCCCAATCCCGATGCGGCGATGTACCCTACGCCTGAAGAAATTCGCAGCGTGTTCGACGGCGTGCATCGGCAGACGGTTGAAGAGCTACAAAGCTTGCCCGAAGCCATCTTCGACGAATCGACCGACGTCCAGCCGCATCCGATGTTCAACACGAAACTCGGTGCCGTTCAGTGGTGTGCGCTGCACGAAATGAGCCACGCCGGCCAGATCGGGCTTCTGCGGCGACTCTGCGGCAACGATCCGTTGTGGTAGCCGAAACAGATGGTCTTTATACCACGCGCTGTCACAACTGATCGTAACCCGAAGCGTAAGCGAAGGACTTAACGTGTGTATTCGCTTACGCTTCGGGTTACGATGAAATGTATCAAACCCAACCGCGAGCGGTATAGAAACAAAGCCCCCTCGGGCCGTCGGTCTCGGTTCACGCCGGCCAGCCGGCCGGTTCGACGGCAAAGACCGTGTTCTTGGCCGGCAGGCTGATCGGGTTCGAATAGTGGTAGATCTTGCATTTCTCCTGGACGTCTTCGACGACCGCTGTGGGTTGCTCGATGACAAAGTCGGCAAAGTGCGGAGCGTTGAAGACGACAAACGCCAGCCTCAGGCTTTCGATGGCCGGGTCGAAACGGGATCCGAGGTCTGGCAGCGCGATCGGGCCGGTATCGACCTGATACATTTTGCGCTCCAGGCTGATGTTCATCGTCTTGACCGGACATTCGATGATCGCCCGTAGTTTTGTGTCGGGATGGCTGATCTCGGTGCGCGTCACAATGGGAATGGCCGCTCGCGTGGCATCGCGGATTTCATCCCAGGTTGTCAGTTCGGTGGTACGTTTTCCCTCTCGGAGTTTCAGGATTGGCTTGCCCCAGACCTGTTCCGATTTGGTGATTTGCCGATACCGATCGCTCAACTGGGCCGGGCGGCGAAAGATGAGCAGGTCCTCGGCCTCCGGGCCGCCGAAAATCGGCATGAAATCGTAATTGTCCTGGTAGAGCAGGTCCTTCTGGCCGAAGGTGTTTTCGCTCTTGCACGAGGCGCACTGGTAAAAATCGGTCGATTGACCGGTCTGGTCGTCGATGATCGTCGTCCGGCTCTCGATCCAGAAACGGACAGAGTTCTTCGGCGACGGGTTGCACAGAAACGAAAGTCCGTAGTCGAGACAGCGCATGGCAGCAGGCTTCCTGGAATTGGGTTTGCGATGCTGTGAGATAGTACCCGAGATACCAACCGTTCTTCCCAAGGTGACGAGCGAGGCAATCCCTCCCGCCACGAAACCGCGTCGAGTTGTTCCGTTCATTTTGACCTCCCTTGTGTTCTTAGACCATGATTCAGCGCGAAATGTGAATTTGGTTCGCGATATTTGTTGTTTTAAGTTTTGCAGGCCAAGTTGCCACACAAGTTTCTGCAAGGGTCTTATTCGTCGAGAACGTTTTCGCTCAGCCGCACATGCTGTTCGGCGATCACGCTGCCTTCGGTGCCGGACCCGATGCGGGAGGTTGCGATCAAGTTGCCGGAACCGTTCCCCGTCCAGCGGATGGCGGATTTCATCTGCTTGACGTCACGTCCGTCCAATACCGTGCAGCCGGTAATCACAGTATCACTTGTGTCTTCAAGGTAAATGCCGTTCGGCTCGCCGTCCAGCACCTGCGTGCCGGAAACGTTGATCCGCCGGCAACGGATCAGTTCGATCTGCCCCTTTCGCTCCGTCGGCGCCAGGATCGGGTCTGCCGGTTTGGGCGGCTCTCCGTCCTGCACCAACACGCCGGAGATGTTGCAACCGTCGCTCTCGACAATGCGGATGCCGCTGCACGGTTCGTTGGTGCGGGGGCCGAAACAGTTCGAGCCAATCACGACGTTTCGGCAGCTTTCGATCAGCAGATTGCGGTTCCGGCCATTGTAGATGTAATTGCCGCTGATCGAGACGCCGGCCACGGACGTCAGATGGATGTTGTTCGTCTGACTGCCGATGAGGTTGCCGCTGATGGCCCACATTCCGGTCCGCTGCTGGCCTTCGGGTCCGGCACCGATCAGGCGAATATTGGCCCCGTTGGGGCTGTAGGTGGCCTGAATGGTGTTTCCGGAAATTGTCGCTTCTTTCACCGATCCCTGGCCGGCGTCGATGTAAATCTCGGCGGTGGCGATGCCGTCGGCATCGGGCAGCTTGTGTGCGCGGTTGTTGTTGTACTCGATATCGTTGCCGGTAATCTGCAGGTTGTAGATCGCGCTGCCCTCGATGCGGATGCCCCCCAGCCGGCAGTAGCTGATGTGCGAGTTGGAGATGATCGTTTGGTGCAAGTTGACATGGTCAAGATGCACGCCGGCTCCGGTGTTGTGATAGAAATGACAATGGTCAATCAGCAGATTGCGGGCCCGTTTGGTGACGTGCACCGCCGTTCGCACATGGCGGATGAGGACGCCGGTCAGCGTGGGCTGCATCACGCCTTCAATGCGCAGACCGTCCGCTTCGGCGTGACGCCCTTCGATTTCGATGCCGGTCACGGTCGGCATCCTTTCGTTTTGCCATTCGGCCGGCCGAAATCCAGTCGGATCGGCTGTGCTGGAATGCGTGGCTTTGAGGAAAATCGCCGGTCCCGGTCCCTCCATCAACAGCTTGGCCACCCCTGCGGAGCCGCGTAGACTTGTTCGGCCCTTTCGGTCCAAATCGACAAGCAGTGTTTGCGTAATGCGATAGTCTCCCCGCGGAAAATCGATGACTCCATCGCCGTCGGCAATGGCATGTCGAATAGCCGTGGTATCGTCGGTCCGTCCGTCACCGGCAGCACCAAACTCTCTGACGTTACTCATCACGGGCCTCGCATGCGGTGGAACGATGAATCCTCGAACATTGTTCAAGATCGTCCCATCGTACCACAATACTTGCGATGTTGGTGTGTCAGACGAATTCATTGCGGACCGAGATCGTCGTTGCCCTGCTGACGAAAACCGCTCGACATTGATCGGATAAATCGGCAAGACCACATTCTTCGGAACAATCAAACGTGCTGATGTCTCCGTAAAAAATGAGACACCGCATCGGGAATGGAGCTGCATTCGGCATCGATGAGACCATGATGTCGTGAAGCGGTGACGTCGCGAAACATGAAACGACTTGACGGGGTCGTTGGTTTGTCGACCTATACTTTCACAGGGAAGTCACTCGAAGTCGTGGATCTCACGGAATGTTAGACCCGCCCGACTTTTGTTCTGTGTCATCACCTGCGGAGACCGGTTTGATCCCGTGAAACGTTCGAGGCAGTCGCTGACGGGAGTGACGAGCGCGATCGATTCCAACGACACGTCATTTTCTGGAGACCCTGACCGATGCGGTTGTTAAGTGGGATGTGTTTTGTTTTGAGTTTTTTCTGTCTGCCGGCGGCGGCTGTTTCCGCCAACGAAAAATTTTCGAATTCGACGTCGGCAAGGAAACGTATCGCGGCAGAGTGTTGACACTCGGCTGAAATGACTGCTGGCTGCTGGAACGTGACGGACGTTTGCAGCATCTGAACTTGAGTGCGGTCAAGAGTTTTCGGCGGATTGACTCGCAATTTCGTCCCCACCGCGCAACCGAAATGCGAGATCTCCTTCGCAGTGAGTTGGGAAAAACGTACGAAGTGGCCGGGACACAGCACTATTTGGTGTGCGCGCCTCGCGGCCGGGCCAAGCAATACGCCCCCATTTTCGAAGACATCTACCGCACGTTTCATGGTTACTTTTCCACGCGGGGGTTTCGCATTCCCTCGCCGGAGTTTCCGCTGGTCGCCATCATCTTTCAGAACCGGAAGAGTTTTCACGCGTATCTGAGTCGAAACGGAATGCGACTCAATTCGGCCATGCTGGGATATTACTTGCCGATGTCGAATCGCGTGCTGCTGTACGAAACGGGCGCTCCGGGCGCATCGACCAGCGGACGATCGCTGGCGGCGATTCCGGACAACCTGCGAGACAACATGGTTCACGAAGCGACGCATCAGGTCGCGTACAACACAGGGCTTCATTCCCGCATCGGCGACAATTCTCGCTGGGTGGTCGAGGGATTGGCAACGGTTTTTGAAGCACCGAGCATCCGGAACACGTCGAGCGGTGCAACGTCGAAATCCCGCATCAATCGCGGCCGATATATCGATTTTCAAAACTTCGCCGAAAAACGCCGCAAGCCAGTTTCACTCGAGGATTTTGTTGCCAGCGATTCGATGCTTCAGAGTTCAACGAGCAATTTTTACAGCCAAGCGTGGGCTTTGAGTTCTTATCTGGTCGAGACTCGTCCCAGCCAGTATGCAAAGTATCTCAAGCGAATCGCCGAGCGCGATCCGCTGAAGTCCTATTCCTCGAAGCAGCAGGTCGCGGACTTCAAGGAAGTGTTTGACGAGGACCTCGAATGGCTCGAGGTCAGTTTTCTGCGTTACATGCAGCGACTGAAGTGAAATCCGCCGAAGGGATCAAGCCACCCGGTTCAGCGACGGCGTTTCCGAGTAGAGCTCGGCGTGAATCAGACAGCCGCGGGCGACGGTGTATCGACTGTCGCCGGCAACCGTGACCTGTTTGACGGCCACCGGCAGCGGTGTCTTCTGGATCGATCGGGTCAGCAGCTCGCAGAATCCCGAAATGCTCGCCGCTCCGCCGCTACAAACGACGCTGACCGGCTGCGGGACATCGGCGACTTCTAGTACGGCGGAAAATGTTTGGCAGGCTTCGGTCAGTGCGCGTGTGATGAGATCCTGATACAACTCGCAGAGCACCCGTTCCTGTGCAGAGGCCGGTTCCAGTAAAGATCCAGCAAACGCTTCCTTCCACGCGGTGGCGGTATCGGTGTTGAGATACTTGTGTCCCGCGCTGTCCCAAAAGTAACTCGCGTCGCGCCGGGCTATCTGTTCGTCGATCCAGTTTCCGCCGACAGGAACGGTGCACCGTGCGATTTCCAGACCGCAATGCACCAAGCCGATTTCGCAACTTCCCGCCCCGAAAATCATCCCGATGCCCGAAAACGCCTCTCCGACGAGTTCGGCGAGCACAACGGCCCTTGTCGAACTGAGTATCGAGGGTACGTAGCCGCGTAGCCGAACAACCTGCGTAAGAAAATCGAGGCTCTCGTGACCTGCAGGAGAACGCCGGTCTGGG
Organism: Planctomycetota bacterium; assembly: GCA_963582395.1. Taxonomy (GTDB): domain Bacteria; phylum Planctomycetota; class Planctomycetia; order Planctomycetales; family Planctomycetaceae; genus CAUZTK01. Next base: position 7,758 of record CAUZTK010000063.1, read on the forward strand.
AGACCCGAAATCGACAAGCAACAGTGTTCTTTCGGTGCTTGCGGTTCGGGAAGGAGCGCGTCGATGATCGCTGCGATGGCCTGACGAGCCGGCGGATCATCGTGTGGAACATCTCCGGCCGGCAGCAAGGGCACACTGGGAACGTGAAATAGCCATGCGAACTCGCTGACCAAATCGCCCAGCATGATCAAGCTGTCTTCACAGACCGCATAGGGCACTCGCCCTTCATCCAGTACGCGCCGTCGGATCGGCGAGTCGGGCAGAGCGGCGTAAGACGAACGGCAGTTGCGGCCCACAAGCCGAAACCGACGGCGGCGCAGCGACCGCATCTGCGAGACTCCGACGTCCAGTGCAATACTCATTCCGGCGTTGCTCCGTGCACCGTAGACAACACACGATCCAGCAATCCAGCTTGAGATCCGGTGGACCGTGCCGGGTTCGATGGGGATTCCGGGGCCTGACTCGGCTCGACCGGCCGATCGGTTTGATTCGATTCGGTTTGATTCGACGACCTGTCCGAAACTGTGTCTGCCGTCGTTTGCCCTGCAGATTGGTTGCCGGCTGTTGCGGGCAGTCCGGAATGAAAATGAGGCCGCGGTGTTTGGTGTGCCGCATCGATTCGGAGTTTCGTCGATCCGGTAGGATGCCCGTAGAACTGCAAACTCTGAGGAAATCGGACCGGCTCTTCCGCGACCGGTAATTCGTCGTTGATGAGTTCATCGAACGGTTCTTCAATACTTTGTGGTATCTGCGCGGCTGGTCCAGCGGCCATCTGCAAGGTCCGTTTCTGGTGTGCGAGTGACCAGATCATCTGCAACACTTGCCACCCAGCCAAGACCAAAAACGTCGTGAGGAAAATCGTCAACCAGCCGATCGATGACCCGTCGCGGTTTCGAAGGATGGGAGAATCAGCCGCGGTATCGATTTGCGGCTGTGCAAAGGGGTCCCCCGCCGGGGCCGGTGTCGTCGTCGAGATTTTTGTGGATGGAATCCTTGCAGACTTGGTTTCGGTTTGGTTCTTTTCCGCCAGCGAATTGAGTGCTGCTGCCGGAGTGAAAACTGGTGTTCGTTCTGGCTCCGCTTCCGAAACGGTGACGGTTTCCCTGCCGGCTGTGAGTCGTGATTCCTGCGCTGAATCGGATGGCACTTGTGGAGAGACGGATTCCGTCGTTTGGCGAATCTCACCACCGTCATAGACCACCTTTTTTTTAGCCGGTTTCTCACCGGGCCGTGCATGGGGTGGCGGAACTCGATTCTGTTTGATTGTTGTTGCATCGGTCCGCACAGGCGGAAGCGGAGGAATTCGTTCGGCCTGAATCACCGCAGAGTCGAAGATCAACACCGAACCGGACGCGAGCAGCTTCTGGGGGTCGCTTGCCGCCCCGCGTGATTCTTCCGATGGAATCAGCCGAACAGTGTCGATGACTTCCAGGGTTTGACCGAGACGCGCAACGACGCCAGCCACTGTAGCGTCTTGACGCTTCATTTTGACGACGACGGGGCGCTCGACCAGGTTGACGAACGACAGTTGCACAAACGCCGGTGATTTTGGTTCGTCTTTAGTTTTGACGATGGAGCCCGGCGCCGGTTCTGGTGCAGACTCCCGCTCGGGGATGACGAGGACCTGCGGTTTCCGATTGGCGACAACCACGTCGCCGGGCTGCAGTTGAGTTTCCAAATGAGTCGCGTAGAACGACTGGTAACCAACCGGACCCCGGCGGACGATCCAGAGATGTCCGGATGCAGCGTCGGTCAATCCACCTGCCTGACGAACCACGTCAACCAGATACGGAAAGGGCATTGGAATTTCGTAAACACCGGGACGCGACACTTGACCCAGCAGACCGAAATAATTCCGCCCGGCCTTGAAATCGGCATCGTCTGCCGCTCGACCTGAAGAATCGACCTGCGCAGCGAACTGGCCGGTCGCGTGCGAAAACAGGGCCAAAGTCAACGACAAAACTACGACCGGCCGCACGGGGAACATCCACCCATCTCCCTAATTCGATGATCCGACAATCTGCGCGCACCGAGGAGTCCGCATATTCTTACTTTTCGGCACAGATCCCACTGGGACATCAACGAATCTGTGGGAAATCGATGGACAGCGGCCGGCTGACAGCGTTTTGAATCACCCGTTGGTTCAATGGGTTACGGCAATTTTTCACAGGCAATCGCCGACATCTCTTGACGAATCCGTCGCAACATGTGCGGCGATCATTTCTGAAATCCCGGCCGGCGTGAAATGACAAAAGACCAAAGAATGTGGTGAGTCCTAACGCGACCTATCGGTCGCAGCCAAGAGTCAAGAGCGGAGAGCCAGAATCTATCGATGTCGATCTTTCTGGCTCTCGACTCTCCGCTCTGGCTCTCCGCAACATGCGCACGGCGCGCAGATGTGACAAGGTGAGACTCTAAACTCGCCACTCACCGCATTGACTCGCTTCAGCCAAAGCGAACAATAAAGTGGAATTTGATCGCCGCAAACCCTAGCCCGCGAGGTGTACGATGTCCGAGAGTTATCTGTTGGCAGGCTGCCGTACACCAATCGGCAAGTTTCTGGGCGTGTTTGGCGAGGTCTCGGCCACCGAACTGGGCGCCATCGTCATTCGGGAAGCTTTGCAGCGGGCGAGGATCGATCCGGGCGATGTCGATGAAGTCATTCTGGGCAACGTGATCTCGGCAGGTCTCGGTCAGGCCCCGGCCCGGCAGGCGGCCCTTGGGGCAGGTCTGCCGCCGACTGTCGCTGCCCTGACTATCAACAAGGTTTGCGGTTCCGGGCTGAAAGCGGTCATGATGGCATCTCAGGTAGTCCGATTGGGCGAAGCGCGAGTAATTGTGGCCGGCGGAATGGAGAACATGACACGGGCGCCGCATCTGGCCCGCAGGTCCCGAGGCGGTTGGAAGCTGGGTGACGTGACTTTGGACGATTCGCTGTTGCGGGACGGGTTGTGGTGTGTCTTCGACGACTGCCACATGGGGATACACGCCGAATACACCGCCCGCGAACATGAGCTCAGCCGGGACGATCTCGACCGCTATGCCGTCGAAAGTCAAAAACGCGCTGCGCGGGCCGTTGCCGACAGCTTGTTCGCTGACGAAATTGTGCCGGTGCCTGTGCGGCGGAAGCGCGAACAGCTTCTAGTCACCGTAGACGAAGGCCCGCGACCCGAAACCGATCTGGAAGTTCTAGGCCGATTGAAGCCGGCGTTTGAGAAAACGGGCGTCGTGACGGCCGGCAACGCGTCGACGATCAGCGACGGAGCGGCGGCGCTGGTCGTTGCCGACCGCGAAACCGCCGACAAATCTCCGGCCCCCTGGCGAGCCCGCATTGTCGCTGCGCACACCAGCGGGACCCAGCCGCGAGACTTGTTTATCGCACCGGTGACGGCAATTCGTGGTGTTTTACAAAAGAGCGGTCTGAACAAGGATGACATCGACCTCTATGAGATCAATGAGGCCTTCGCGTCACAAATGCTGGCCTGTCTTCGAAAGCTCGATCTTGATCCGGAGCAGGTGAACGTCGCCGGCGGCGCGATCGCGCTGGGACACCCCATCGGTGCCAGTGGAGCGCGGGTGCTGGTCACGCTGCTTTCGCAGCTCAAGCAGCGCGGTCTGCGACGTGGTCTGGCGGCGCTCTGCTTGGGCGGAGGAAACGCCGTCGCCATGATTGTGGAAAGAGAAACGGAGTCTGGATTGCACACCGCAAGTTGATGAGACGACGTCGTTTCATTAAGCCGACCACCATGTGGTGACCGCTTCGAAGCCGACAAGCAAGTGGCTCTGTTGTTCATGGCCTGAAGTATGTCGAAGGCCTCGTCGCCGTAGCACTCGCCGACGATGATCCGATTAGGCCGGTATGATCCCGATGGCGTGCATGGAAAACATCCTGTTCGTTCCGAATGCGTCACCCTGACGCATTCGGAACGCTATGCTACAAAAAGTCGGGGATCATAACTTCTTAACGAATGTGGGAAAAGATAGGATTGCCGTCAATCACTGGCATCAGCGGGCATCGTCCCGCTCCCCTCGGTATACTGGGACGATGCCCGCAGCATGGCATATACTTCCAGCGGTCACGAGTTGCGGTTCTTCGGGAGGGCGAAGCTCCTGCTGAGCCGGAGATATCACCAATCCAGCGGCTCGGCAGGAGCCTCGCCCTCCCTCAATCTGCGGCTGTGCCGAGTGTCAGCCATTCAGGAGAAAAACATGCAGTTTCCAGCCTGCTTTGCGACTAGATTGGCCGCTGTCCTGTTGTGTCTAGTGTACTCAGCCGCAACCGGCGTTGCCGCCGACCAAACGTTCGAGCAGCAGTCGCTCTTCAAGGCGGAACAGGGAGGTTACAAGTGCTACCGAATTCCGGCGCTCCTGACAACCGACAAGGGAACGGTTCTGGCTTTGGCCGAAGCCCGTAAGAACAGTTGCTCGGACCACGGCGACATTGATCTTGTCTTGAGGCGAAGCCTGAATGGCGGACGCACATGGTCCGAAAACCTGATCATCGCCGATGGCGGTGAGCACACGATGGGCAACCCCTGTCTGGTGCTCGATCGAAGCAGCGGAACCATCTGGCTGACCTTCTGCCGCGACAATCGGAGAATCCTCGTCACAAAGAGCACCGACGATGGAAAGACCTGGTCGAAACCGTTGGACATCACTCGCACGGCGATGAACCCGGCGTGGCATTGGGTCGGCACCGGACCGGGACACGGCATCCAATTGAGCAACGGTCGGTTGTTGATTCCCTGTTGGGCCGCCCTGGCCGAGCGGCTGGGGGAAATTCAGCTCTCCTTCGTTTTTTCTAGCGACGATCACGGTGCCACGTGGAAGCTGGGTGGCTCGCTGGAGGCGAACACATCGGACGAATGCGAAGTCGTCGAACTTCAGGACGGCTCTCTCTACTTAAACGGGCGGAGCCGGCAAGGGAAGAAACAGCGGGCTTACTCGTTCAGCACCAACGCTGGGCAGACGTGGTCGCCGGTCAAGTACAACCGCCGCCTGCCGGAACCCTCGTGTCAGGGAAGCGTCGTTCGGTTAACGGACTCGCGACGCTTCCACAAGGGCCGCGTTTTGCTGGCGACACCCGCTAACCCGTCAGCACGAACCGCATTGACTGTGCGGATTAGTTACGACGAATGTCGAAGCTGGCCGGCTGCAAAAGTGATCAACGCCGGTACGTCGGCGTATTCCGATTTGACCGTCACCACAGACCGTCAGATTCTCTGCCTTTATGAGGCGGACGACTATTCGAACATCGTGCTCGCGCGTTTCAATATCGAGTGGTTAACAGACGGTCAAGATCGTCTTCGCCCGAGATGACCCACCCGCCGCGCATGCTTGAAACCCGAAATCCGAAGTGCGAAATTCGAAACAAATCCGAATTTCTAAAGACAGAAACCGCCGATCGCACGTTTTGAACATTCGGATTTCGTGCTTCGAGTTTGGTTGCGGTTCCGCCGCGTTAGGTTTGGATGAGTTTAAGTCTGCACGAGGCCCGACAACCAAGTGGCCAGCGTCCCGCCGATGATAGCCGGCGCCCAACCGGCCAGTGACGGACTCATCAAGTTCACTTGGCCCAGATACACAAACACCTGGGTCATGCCGAACATGAGTCCCAGCACGCCGGTGCAGACCGCCATATTTGCAACGAGTCCGGCGCTCTCTTTGCGAACAATTAGCGGAACGGCGATTAAAACCAAGATGAAATTCAAGAGCGGTTGTGTCAGCCGGGCGTGCAGATGCAATGAGAGACTGCGCACTGACAAAATTCCAAACGATGGATTCTTGACTCGGTTGATCAGATCCGACGTCGTCGCGTAGATGTAACTTTGACTCAGACTGCAAAGCTGATCGAAACTGACGTCGGTTACGATGAACAGGTCGTCCGGATCGGAAGTGGGTCGAACGATTTTTTGACCGCCTTCGGTCAGTTCGATCTCCTTCAGCCGAGGTTCGACTTCAAAAAGGTGCCAACCGGCAGGACGCTCGTTGAGCGTCCCGGAAAACGTTCGTGCCGAGCAATCTGGCACAGATCCGTAGGTCAGGGCCAAATCAGGCCGATTTCGCGGCGCATCAATCCAACGTTTTCTGACTTGGCCACCCGTGCAGCTTCGATGCGTCGGTCGATTTCACCGCCGCACGAAAACGCAGGATGCTAACCTGCGGACGAGTGCGCTGCCGACTGAAGCACTGATGCGTTCGATTTTTCAATCCGGAGCAATTCATGGCAACCGACGGCCGACGCGAAGCACACTCTTGTCGCGCCGTCAATCGGATGACAGTATCGGCGTTTGTGGCCTCGGGCATTTTCAGTCGCAGATCACAGCGCCCACCGACTACGGCCCAGCCGACCGAACAGTGCCATTTTCGGTGGTTTGTTCGGACTCGCAAACGACATACGCGCGTAAACTGCGTTCGGCGAGAACAAAGCGTCGCCAATCGAGTACCCAAGGGAGCCCGGTCGTATCTTTTAACCCTGAGATTGCTACAACTTGGCCCCACAATACTTGCAGTGGACGGCGTCGGCGCCATGCCCTTCCGCCATGCATTCGGGGCAGACTTGCGTGGTCAGACCCTTGCTCCCGGCGTGAGCCAGCTCGGACGATACGATACCCGTAGGCACGATGATCATGCAGTAACCCAGGATCATCATGCAAGCCGCCAGAGCCTTTCCGGGCACCGTTGTCGGTGAGTCGTCTCCGTAACCGACGGTCGTCATTGTTACGATGGCCCAGTACATGCTTCCCGGGATCGAGTCGAATCCGGTTGCAATCGGTTGGCATTCGGAGTCGACACGTCCACCTTCGATCAAATGTATGGCCGACCCGACGATGACGACGGCAATCAGCACGAACGACAAAAAGACGGCGACCTTGGCACGAGCCGCCCAAATCGCCTGTCGCAGGGCCGTGGCTTCCGACAGCATG
>CAUZTK010000064.1:0-14600 GCA_963582395.1 Planctomycetota bacterium
TTCGGCTTTGTTCGGTCGCCGTCGGCAAAACTGTTGCAGATCTGCAACTCATAACCGTTCGAGGCTGCTTCCGCTGTGCCGGTCATGGTACGAAAGAAAAGGCCGCTGTTCAAATCCGAGACGTTGGTGCGAACCTCGAATTGCAGAATGAAATTGTCCCAGACTTGCTCGGTTTCCAGAAAGCCGGGGCCGCCGGAGACATGAATCACCCCTTCGACGATTTCAAAGGCACTTCGCGAACCGGGCACCGTGCGCCAACCCTTTAGGTCTTCGCCGTTAAACAACGGTACGGTTCCCACCGGCCGCAGCGAAACTTTGCGAAACTCGATCTTTCCCACGTTCTTCTGCAGTCCGATGAATCCAGTTCGCCGCCGGTCATCCGACTGATCGACAAAATCGATCACTATCCGGCCATCGAGCTGGGAGACAATTTGGTTCTCTTCAACGCGGAGGCGAAACTCCCTCCACTGGCCTTCTTCGGCAACCTCTTCGGCCACCTTTTGACGGCCCACGATGCTACCAGTCGTGAACCCTTTGGGGTGGGAATCGCACATATTGAGTTCATAACAATCGACAGCCGGGTTCTTCGGGTGGAACGGGGACCGCAAGAAGATACCGCTGTTCCCCTGCGGTTCTAGGCGGTACTCGCAGATGAGTTCGTAGTCGGCCAGTGAAACTCTCGTCAGCAGCAATCCCGATTCACCTTCGTCGGCGACGATGACTCCCTCCTCGACCCGCCAATTCGGGCCGCCTTGCTCTTGAGGGTTGTTCGACCGCCAGCCGAACAGCGTTTGCCCATCGAACAGACTGATCCAGCCGGCCCTTACGTCACTGGGGTTCAAAAGCTGTGGGGGCTCGTGCGCGACGGTCGTTTCGGCTGGTCCGATCTGGGCATCCTTGTTCTCAGGATCCTCAGTTTCCGAGACGTCCGGTTGCTGATCGGGTTCAGAACGCGTGGGGACTTCAGCAGTGGATCGGGAGGGAGCCTCCGTCTCGGACTGGTCACGGCAGGAAACCGAAAAGATCAACAGATAAAGCGCAATCAGGAACACCGAACGCATCACTCTGCTCCCTTGAAGAAAACCGGCAGAAACCCGTAGCGACCTTCATCGACGATCGGCCGTCGGGTCGAACCTCCTCAATCGCAGGCTGTTGGTCACGACCGAGACACTGCTGGCGGCCATCGCGGCGGCGGCGAACATCGGCGGCAGCATCACACCCCAGACAGGATAGAACAAGCCGGCCGCAACCGGTATCCCCAGCGAGTTGTAGACGAATGCGAAGAACAGATTCTGACGAACCGTCCGCATTGTCCGCCGCGAAAGTCGGATCGCCGCCACGACCCCGCCCAGATTGCTGCCGACCAGCGTAATGTCACCAGCTTCGATGGCGATGTCGGTGCCTGCCCCGATGGCGAAGCCGACATCGGCCTGCGCCAAGGCGGGAGCATCGTTGATTCCGTCGCCCACCATGCCCACCCGCTTGCCGGCTTTTTGATGCCGCTGCACCTCGGCCGACTTCTGCCACGGCAGGACCTCCGCCGCGAACGTCTCGATTCCGACCACTGCAGCCACCGCACGCGCCGTTTGTTTGTGATCGCCGGTCAGCATGACGACCTCGATCCCCATCTGTTTCAACACTCGAATTGCAGCCACCGACGATTCCATAACCGGATCAGCCACGGCAAGCAATCCCAAGATACAATCGTTCTCGGCCAATAGGATCGGTGTTTTTCCCTGTATCGCCAGGGCGTCTATTGTTTCGGCAAGTTCTCCGACGTCGATGCCTCGCTCCTGCATCAACTGTTGGTTGCCAGCCAGAAGGCGCTGTCCCCCGGTTGTTGCTTCGGCGCCACGACCTTCGATTGTGTTGAAATTCGTCAGTGTTGAAGGCGTGATCCCTTCCTGCTTGGCTTGAGCAACAACGGCCCGTGCGATCGGATGTTCCGAGCCTTGTTCCAGGCTGGCGGCGCGCTGCAATAAACGGTCACGAGCAGTCGCTGTGGCCGGGATCACATCGGTGACAGCGGGTCGGCCGACTGTGATGGTCCCCGTTTTGTCGAGCAGAATGATGTCGAGCTTGTGGGCCATTTCCAGTGCTTCGCCGTCTCGGATCAGGATGCCGTGTTGGGCGCCGCGGCCCATCGCCACCATGACCGCGGTCGGCGTGGCCAAGCCGAGCGCGCAGGGACAGGCGATGATCAGAACGCTGATTGTCGCCTGAATGGCCTGTTGAACCGCCGTCTCCTCCGGTGCCATCAACAACCAAATCAAGAACGTCACCGCGGCGACGCCGAAGACGGCGGGTACAAAATAACAGCTGATCCGATCGGCCAGCCGGGCGATCGGTGCTTTTGAGCCTTGCGCATCGCGGACCAGCCCCACGATTTGTTGCAACGTCGTTTCGTTGCCCACCTTCTCCGCCCGGAAGCGGAAGCTGCCGGTCTGGTTCAACGTCCCGCTGATGAGCTGATCGCCGATCGTTTTCGTGACGGGCATCGATTCGCCGGTGATCATCGATTCGTCGACCGTCGATCTCCCTTCCAGCAGCGTTCCGTTCACCCCAATCCGCTCTCCGGGCCGAATGACCAGCGTGTCTCCGACGACGATCTGCTCGAGTGCAATTTCCATCTCACGGCCATCACGGACCACGCGTGCTGATTTCGACTGTAGCCCGAGCAGGCGGTCGACCGCCTCCGAGGTCTTTCCCTTGGCCCGTTCTTCCAGAAACCTGCCGAGCAGGATCAAGGTGATGATCATGGCGGCCACATCGAAGGCTATGGGATGCTCTTCGCACCATAGTTTCGGAGCGAGCGTGGCCAGAAGACTCGTGAAGAACGCAGTTCCGGTTCCCAGAGCGATCAACGTGTTCATGTCAGCCCGGCCGTGTTTGAGCGACTTCCCGGCTGAGAGGAAGAACGGCGATCCGGCCCAAACGACGACCGGCAAGGTCAGCACCAGCAGCAGCCAATCGCGACCGGCCGACGGCGCTACGGACATGCCGACGATCATCACGGTGAATGACAGCGGTGCCGCCACCAGAAACTTCCAAAACAGTCGACGCAGCGTCTGCCGTTCCGCCTCCCGTTTTTTGGCACGATCTGTCTCATTGGCGGCCAGCGGCGCGTATGAAAAACCGACCCGTTCAACTGCTTTGGCGAGCGCAGCGACTTCGGGACCGCCGTTTCTGCAGATCACCCGCGCTTCCCGCGTGGCCAAATTGACCGTGGCCTCGGTCACGCCCGGGACTTGACCGAGTGACTTTTCCACCTTGCTCACGCAACTGGCGCAGTGCATCCCCTCGACGAGGAACCGGACTTCGCCGACTTCGCTGTGCTGTTTCGTCGTGGTGGTGGCCATCGCTATTATGCCGACTCGCAATCCGGCTGATTCGGTCTTATTTCATGCTGTGTGGTGCGCATCAACATTATACGGTCCGCTGCCGGTCTGTTGAGGGTATACTCGACACGGCGACAGATTGAGGGAGGGCAAGGCTCCTGCCGAGCCGCCGGATCGGTGACATCCACGGCTCATCGGGAGCTTCGCCTTCCCGATGAACCGCAATTCGTGACCGCTGGAAGTATAGACGGCGGCATGGTACCGATGAACATGCGCGGCTGGGACTCCGCAGGGACACCCAATCGCCTCTATTTCGTCAGTCGCTTCAGTTCCGGCTCGAGACGTCTCATTCCCTCAGCGACCGAGATTTGCGGTTGGTAACCGAAGTCATGCTTCGCTTTGGCGATGCTATAGTGGTGCGAACTACTCAGTTGCGATGCGAGGAACCGCGTCATCGGTGGCTCGCCCGGCAGACGGAACAGCCGGTACACCGTTTCCAGCATCGCCCCAAGCTGCCGGGATTTTTTTGTGGAGATTCGTTTTCTCACGGGCGGCAGTCCAGCCAGCGATAGCAAATCGTCGATCCATGGCCACAATCGGACCGGTTCCGGCTCGTTGATGAAGTAGACTTCTCCGGCGACCGGTGAACCGGCCGAGAGCACATCGGCGGCCTGCAGATGCGCCGCGGCGACGTTTTCGACATAGGACATCGAAACCAAGTTCGTCCCGTCGCCGACACGGCGCAAACGTCCCGAACGGGCCCGCTGAATCAGCCGCGGGATGAGGTGGTTGTCGCGGGGTCCCCAGATTAAGTGCGGCCGCAGCGAAACCGTGGCCAATCCGCCGCCGTTCGCCTCCAACACCGCCCGCTCGGCTAACGCTTTCGTATGCGGGTAATGGCAAAGATAGCTGGCAGTGCGGGGATAGGGGTAGGTTTCGTCCACATTTTCGTGTGGTTTTCCGTCGAAGATCACGCTGGGCGAACTGGTGAAGACGAGTCTCGGCACGCCGCACTTGCGGCAGCCTTCGATGACGTGCAACGTTCCCCGTGTGTTGACGCCGTGATATATCGACCACGCTCCCCACACGCCGGGCACGGCGGCTGTGTGGAAAACGACGTCGATGTTGCGGCAGGCTGCGGTCACGGCGTCGGCATCGCGAACGTCCCCTCGCACAGTCTCGACGCCCAGTTCATCGAGCCGCGAATACCGGCCCCGGCAGAAAACCCGCACCTGGTCGCCACGGGCAATCAACTGTTCGGTCATGTACAAGCCGAGGAAGCCGCCTCCCCCGGTCACGAGGGCTTGCATGATTGTTGTTTGTCAGTTGTCAGTGGTTTGTTTATTGGGGGTGATCGAGTTTTGCTTTCACTGGCGGTGCTTTTGTAGTTGTGTGGCTGCCCAAGGGGCGAGTTTCTCTCGGAAAATCTTGGCGTTGTGCCGGATGTCGACCGGAAGCGACCGGTGCAGCAGAACCGTCTCGATGCGTTCGGTCAAGAGATTCGTACGGGCCAATTCGAGCAACTCTTGCGTGAGTCTTCTCTCTTCAGTTGCGTTTTTGGGAAACCGGTCCGGTTCCGGCTCGGCGATGATCACCGGTCTCTGCCGTGGTTTTGTGCCGACACCCACCAACGCACTGCGATGAATGTCTGGGTGCCGGTTGAACACGGCTTCACACCGGACTGTGAACATCAGGCCGTTTTCGGTCTCGACGATGTGTGCCTGACGGCCGCAAAACCAGAGCAAGTGTTCCTGATCGAGATAACCGACGTCGCCCATTCGATGCCAGAATGTCTGGCCGTCCGGAATCTTCGCGTGTTCGGTCGCTTCGGGATGGCGGAAGTATTCTCGCGTGGTTGACGGTCCCTGCACAATGATCTCACCGATTTCTCCGATCGGCAGTTCGCGAACGTCGGACAGCGATCGAATCGGACCGTCGGTCATCTGCACAATCTTGACCGAGATGCTCAGAAAAGTCCGACCGACACAGGTGCCGGCGCCTTGCCGCGATTTCTCCGCCGTCTGCTCGAGCACGTCACGGCCGGAAATGGAACAGATCGGCAGCGACTCGGTGGCCCCGTAAGGGGTGTGGATGTCGGCATCGTCGCACGTCAAAGCCTTCCGCATCCGCCGGAGCACGTGAATCGGCACCGGTGCGCCGGCCGAAAGGATTCGCTTGATCGACGGCAATTCGATTCCGGACTGCTCGCAGTAACGGCCCACACGGTTCCAGATCGCCGGAGAACCGAAGGCCTGCGTGACCCCCTGATCGCAAATTGCCTCAACGATTTTTTCCGGATCGACCTGAGCGGGCTTAGTGGGGTCCATGTCGGGAATGACGGTCGTGACCCCCATGGCCGCATTGAACAGCGCGAACAGCGGAAACCCGGGCAGATCGATCTCTCCCGGTTCGATTCGGTAGAAGTCGCGTAAGAGATCGACCTGGGCGTCAAACATTCCATGTTCGTACAGCACTCCTTTGGGCGGTCCGGTGCTGCCGCTGGTGAAGATGATTGCCGCCGCATCGGTTTCATCCGTCGCGACAATCTCGAAGGGCGTCCATTCTCCGCCCCGAATGTCTTGATAGGTTGGCCCACGCCAAAACCAGCGGCGGCCGACGGTCACGTTGTAGCGTGCTTTCTGGTAGCGTCGCGATTTGAAGATCCGGACCGCCTGCACAAGGGGCAGGGCAATGAACCCCTGCGGATCGACATCCTCCAGGCAGCGAAAGATGTTCGACGGTCCCATGCCGGGATCGATTAGCACAATCACGGCGCCCGCCTTGAACAGCGCAAACGTCAGCGCAACAAACTCTAGACCGGGCCGAACCATCAGGACCAAACGCGTTCCCGGTGTCACGCCCCATTGGCAGAATCCGCGGGCCAGCCGGTCGCTCTCCCGATCGAGTTGCTGGAAGGTGAGTTGTGAATAAGTGACACGACCGGCCGGGTTTCGGGCTTCGGGAACAACGACGGCTCGCTGAAACGGAAAGCGGTCAGCGGTCTCTCGCAGTCGCCCGGCAATGTTGAGCTGCATGATCCAGAATCTACACGAACGAGCTAACCGGTCCGGATGAAAATTTCGCCCTTCCCAGACTCCAGAAAGTCGCCGCAGTAGCGATGGTACTCGGCATCGAGACAGCCGTCGGGAACCGGGAAACCCTGTGACTGCAAATGCCGCATGTAGAAACGCAGAAAGACCGGTTTGTAGGTGCAGGCAAATTTGAAAGTCGGGAGTAAATCGGGGGGATCCGCGGTACCGAGAAAACCAATCGTCCCCCGCCGCATGCCGGCACCGGGGCGAATTCCCGTCTCGCCGAACAGCAGAATCGAACCGGCAATCAAGTTAAAACCGGTAGCATCGCCCGTTCGGCCGCCAACGGCGATCGTGCCCCGTCTCATGGTGTGGCCGATTTCGTTGCCCGCGTTGCCGTCGATGAGAATCTCGCCCCCCGTCATGCCGCGGTGACCGCCGCGATAAACCGCCCCGGCCAGATGACCGGCGCTGCCGTGTACGTGAATGTGTCCGCCGTGCATTTCGGCCCCGACCCAGTCACCGGCGTCGCCGTTGACGATGATTTCGCCCCCCGACATTTCGGCTCCGAGGTGCATGCCGGCGTTGCCTTCGACACGGATGCGGCCCTGTCCTAGATGCGTCCCGATGAGCTTCACACGGGAGCAGTCGCCTTCCCAAACCAGTTCGTTGTCATCCGCCGCCGAACCGGTAACGTCAAAGAATTCACCGAGCGGCACTTGCTCGTTGCCGCGCTGAATGAGCGTCGACCTCACCTCGTCGACCGTCTGCCCGCGCAGAGACTCTAGTTGGATGCTGTCAACCTCCAGCGGGATCGACGAAGGCTCTTTTAATGAAATCAGCAGCGGCATGGCGTTGACAAGCTAACGCACACGGGCCGTCGTGGCAACGGACCGAAGAGTTTTGTCACTCGCCTTTGCGAAGCTCGCCGACATCGTGGCCCGTCTCGCGGGCTGCGGATTCCGGGGTGATCTCCTCGCGGGCCTGAAACAGTTGTGGTGGACCGCCGGCACGAGGAACCCGAAACTCTGAATGCGATCCGACCGGAAGCGTGAATGTCTGCAATCTCACTCCAAGCTTCCGTCGGCACAACATCGGATAAGAAACGTCGAACGTGTGCGACTGACCCGCCTCAAGAGTATAGGGGTCTCCCCAGCCACTGTGCGGGCCTTTGGTTTCGTAAACAAACGATTGCTGGCTGCGGTTCGTGACCTTGATTCTAGGATTGGAAAAACCGACGTACAACAGGGGCGCCGACCAGTTGACTTCCGACAGCCTCAGTTTCGAGTAGCCGAAATCGATGTCCGGTACGGTGTGCTCGGCGACCGGGCCGTTGTTGGTCCAACCACGCCAACTGCTGGAAAACATCTGCAAGATTCGCTCAGTATTGAATTGCGGAGTCTGTGGAGCGTTTGTTTCGGCAAACTTTGCCGTGACCTTAAGTCGCGGCTCGCCCGACCAATCGATCCGGAAAATTCGCTTCCGAAAGTTGCGTTTCAGCAGGTTTGCTTGGGCCCGTTGTGAGACGGCGAACTCGAACTCCACATAGGGCGTCCATGTTGTTTTCGACGCCTCGGTTCCGATCGCGGTCGAAATGACCACTTTGGGGAGTTCGAACCGAAAACCTTCCGACGCTTCCCCGACACTCTGGTCGCCGACGTAATCCACCGACAACGGATCGGCGAGAATCAATTCCGACCAAATGTCCAACTTGTCGCCGAATCGCGACAAATCGGGAATCGCGGCGGCCAATGTCGCGCGGTGGGCAAAGGGAGCGAACGTCCCGCCGGGAATGTCAGCGACGTGAATGCGGGCGACGTCCGCTTGAATCAGCAAATCGGTCAGTGGCTTCAGCAATGCCGGCGCGATTCCAACTCGAAGATGCGCTCCGCGCGGAAGTTCTTCAAGCGAAGGTGCAAAAGATTGGACTCGCCGCGGCGTTACCGGCGCACGCTTGGGATCGACAGCGGCGGCAATCACTCCCAGCATTAGGGAAACCCCGTTCTCGTCGGTCGAAACCTCTTCTAGAAAGACTCGAAGCCGAGGTTTGTAGACTGGGAGCGGCCAGATATTGCCGAGCAGATCGGACACTTCGCTCAGTCCCAACTCACCTTCCAGTTTCTTCAGCAAAGTCGGCACGATGGAGACGATCTCGCGCTGGATGCGGCCCTTTTTGCTGTACAAACCGCTGACCAACCCGCTGGAAACTCGCTCTCGCGTCATACCCAGTCCGCGAGTTGAAACGCCCGCCGGTGAAGAGACGGACCAGTTGTCGTTCGGAATTTGGAAACCGGTGCCCAGAAGTTTCAGTCGTAAACTCCGCTGTTCCACGGAGGGTCTGGCCACCAGGCTCAACCAGACGGGGCGCCGATGACCGATTGTGATGACGATGGGGCCGGCAACCGCCGAGCGACCGCTGCCCTGAACGAAGGTCCTGCCGATTGTCAATTCGACATTCTTCAAAGCCAACCGAACGTTAAGCCGGTCTCGTCCGGCAGCCTGAACGTGAGCCCGAGCAACAGTTGCCCGGTAGCGGATCTGCGAAAAATGGACACGAAAGGTCCGTCCTTGGGTGACGGTCGAGTCGTAAATGTCACCGATGTGTCCGGTGAGGACGTCGCGGGGTACAATTTTGGGGACCGAATACGCCCAGGCCCGCAACGCTTCGTTGCCCAAACGTACGTAAACGGCATGCGGAATCTCGACCGCGGGCACGAAGGGTTCATCTTCGGCAGCCTGCAGCAACGGACGAGTTCCGGGTTTCACCCGCAGTGAACTCAGGGAGACGCCGCCCAATGTCGGTTTCAGCATCCACGCGTAAAGATCGTTGCTGTCGTAGGCAACTTTCCAAACGTTATGGTCCGCTTCGGGGACCTCGCTGTAACGCGGACGGCCGCCGGCCGACCTTAACGCTGCAATCATCTTTCGTGATTCGGCAGGGCGGATGACGGCATCTTCGACGCCGTGAAAGGCCCAAATGGGAAGATCCTTGAGTGCCTTTACCGCAGCATCCTCACCTCCGCCCGCCAGTGGGACCAGCGCCGAAAACCGCTGGGGGTTGGCAGCGGCCAACTGCCAAACGCCGTAACCACCCATCGACCAGCCGGTCAAAATCTCTCGCGTCTTATCAATGCTGTATTCTTTTTCGACGTCGGCGAGAATGGCCAGGGCCCGTTTGCCGTCGGGGGAATCGGCCGCCCACCCCGTCAGCAGTCGTCCCTTGGTGTCTTCACTTTGTGGAAAGACGACCAGGAAGGGAAACGTTTTTTTTCGGACTTCAACGAACGGCCCCAGACCGACTTTCGTTTGCCGTCGCCCATCGCTGCCCCGCTCGTAGGCGCCGTGCAGAAAAAGGATGGCCGGCCATTTCTTTTCGGCCGTGTAGTTTTCGGGAACGAACACAACATACTTGTGTTCGCCGGCAGCGTCCTGGAAAACCCGATCGACAAATCCGCGATCTTCACCCAGCACCCTGGCCGGCCGCGGACCCCAAATGAATAGCAGCAAAAGACAACAGACAAAGTTGACGTTCTGCGGCTTGCGGATCGGAAATTGCCGTCTCAACATGGTCATCCCTGCCAGCATGAGATTGGCTGCGGTGCTGAGGTTGTCTGATCCCAACTCGGCGAGGCCGGAACCAAACAGGGAATGTCACAAAGATGATTTTGGTTAAGCTACCAAGAGATTGATGGAGAGAGGGAGAGATGGGGAGAAAGAGTCAAATTCTTCGCATCTCCCCATCTCTCCCTCTGATGCAAATTTCCTGATGTCCTTGGCGATTTTCGTGATCATCTTGCGCAAGATTTCAGTGCAAAGGTACTAACATCCCGACGGTCAAAAAAATGCAGCCCAGCTAACAGAACAGATTCCTGCGTCGGAATTAACACCGAGTAAATTACAGAGCAGTCAATGGAACCTTTGTTACCTCCGCCGCGACGCTCTGTCAACCGGCCTCAATCCTATCTGTACCGAGGTACTGACCGGTGCAGGTTTCCGAGGCTAGCGAGCCTGTTCTCTCAAGCGACCGCTTCTTCGAGTTCCGGCTCTTCGGCGTTTTCTTTCAGGTCTTCCCACTGCTCGAGGGCGTAAAGGACCTCGCGGGCCTGTGAGCCGTTGTACTCACCGACGATGCCGTCTTCGGCCATGTAATCGATAAGCCGGGCGCCTCGGCCGTAACCAATTCCCAGCGTCCGCTGCAACAGCGAAACACTGCCCCGACCCTCGCGGATCACAATGTCGACGGCTTGTTCGTACAGCTCGTCGCGTTTCCGCATGGCCTCGGGACCGTCACCGGCCGAAGCCGTGGTGCTCAACTGGGCCAGCTCGGTGCTGTACTGCGATTCTCGATCACTGAAGAAGTCGATGACGTGGTTGATTTCGTCATCGCTGACGAAAGCCCCTTGGGCGCGGGTGACGTGGCTAGTGCCCGGCGCCAGGTAGAGCATGTCGCCGTTGCCCAGCAATCGATCGGCCCCCATTTCGTCGAGGACGACTCGGCTATCGGTGCGGCTGGCAACCTGGAAGGAAATCCGGGCCGGCAGGTTGGACTTGATGAGGCCAGTGATCACGTCGACGGTCGGCTTTTGGGTGGCAAGCACCAGATGGATGCCGACCGCTCGCGACTTCTGGGCCAACCGAATAATGTGTCCTTCGACGTCTTTGCCCGAGGTCATCATCATGTCGGCCATCTCGTCGGCGATGATGACAATGTAAGGCATATTTTCGGAAATCTCTTCGGCGTCTGGCGACACGGGATCGATTCCCAGCCGCTCAAGCAGCTTCTGTTTGCCGAGCTTGTTGTAGCCGTCGAGATGACGGACGCCGCAACGAGACAACAGATCGTAGCGTTCTTCCATTTTCTCGACGGCCCAGGCCAGAACGGCTTCGGCCTTTTTCATGTCGGTGATGACGGGGTGCATCAGGTGGGGAATGCGTTTGTAGGGGCTCAGTTCGACCATCTTGGGGTCGATCATCAGCATCTTCACCTGTTCCGGGCTGCGGGTCATCAAGATCGAGAGGATGAGCGTGTTGAGGCAAACGCTCTTGCCGGTGCCGGTCCGGCCCGCGATGAGCAGGTGCGGCATGCGGGTCAGGTCCACCACCAGCGGGCTGCCGCTGACGTCCTTGCCGACGTAGATTGGGATTCGTTTCTTCTCGATCTCTTGCGGGCAGGTTTCGATCAGTTCCCGCAAGCGGACCATCACCTGTTTCTCGTTCGGCACTTCCACGCCGACGGTGTTCTTGCCGGGAATCGACCCGACGATGCGGACTGCCGGTACCCGCAGAGCAATGGCCAGGTCGTCGGCCAGGGCGGTCACTTTCGAGAGCCGCAGGCCAGCTTCCAGTTCCAGTTCGAATTGCGTGATCACGGGGCCGGTGTCGATTTCGGCGACATGGATATTCAAGCCGAATTCCTGGAACGTTTTCTCCAAAATTTGAGCGGCGACCTGTGCCTTCTTGGCCAGCAGTTCATACGGGAATTCCTCCGGTTCTTCGAGCAAGTCGAGGTCCGGAAGTTTAAGATCGACCTCACCAGTCTCGAGACTGATGGTATTCAGACGGGACATGATCTCTTCGCGGTCCGACCTCTTGGAACTTAGGGGCGGGTTGACCTTGAAGGGCCGACGCGCCGGCGGAGTGCCGGCCGCCACGCAAAGATCATCCGTCGCCTCGTCGTTGATTTTGAGAGTGTTGCGCGTGCCGGAAGGACCGTCGCCAATTCGAACCGGCTCCTGTTGCAGTTGAGGACTGGCTCTCTGCGGCCCCTTGCGGCTGCTCCGGATCATTCCGCCGAACAAGCGGAACGGTACTTTAAGGACGAAACCGCCGATGCGGAACGTCCAGATTTCGTCTGCGATCAGCATGCCGGAGAAAAACGTGGCTGAAATGAGAATCCATGTACCGGCGGTCGAAAAGTGTTGTTCCAAGATCGTCCCACCCCACGCTCCGGCATAACCGCCGCTGCCGATCATCGGCCCGTCTCCGAAACCCGGAGCCAGCAGATTCAAACCCACACACAGACTGATCAGCGACAGTAGCCATCCCACAATCCGGGTCGTTGGACCGGCGGTCTGGCTGCGAGAAAACAACCGTATGTCGATGCTGACCATGGCCAAGAGCATGAAAAACGATCCGATTCCGAACATCGTTTGCAGCCGATGCGAAACCTCAGCTCCCCAGAAGCCGCACAGGTTTGTTGGCATGGGGCGAGCAGGATAGATCATCTGAGATGGTAGATCGGCCGGGTTGTAACTGACTAGGCTCAGCGTAGCAAAGAGCGTTGCAGCCAGAAGGCCCAGCGCCAGCAGGTCGGTCCTGATCCGCTTGAAATCGGTCATGACAATCGGCGGTCGGAAAGTCCCCGTCACACATCTGCTCACAAAAACGGCGTGGGATGTGTTGCCGCGTGCGTAATCCATTGAGGAAACTGCACGCGGCAACACGTCCACGACACGCAAATATAACTGGGTTCGAAGGGAAGATTGAGCGGATGCGAATCGTTGGAGGGTCGGTCTGCTCGGCTCACCAATACCCTATCACACATCTGTCGAAATGTCGGAAAAAATCAACATCGGCCGTTGCTTTTCGGCGACATGCCGCCCGTCGAAGCGATGGGATCGCTTGTGCCTGCCGACAACCACTGGCCGGAGCGTTGCGACTGCGGACAAAGCGCCTTGGAACGGATCATCGCGTGGCGATGTTTCGATCGATCCAGCCGATTAAAGCGCGGGCGACCTGCTGTTTGCGACCCGACCAACTGCAGACGACGCTCCCGTCACGATCGATCAGTTCAACACTGTTCTCTTGGGCCCCAATGGCCGCCGGACTGTTCAGCACAATCCAGTTGCAGTTTTTGGTCCGCAGTTTTTGCAGAGCATTTTCGCGCGGATGATCGGCTTCCAAGGCGAAGCCGATCACCCAGCGTTTTTTCTTCGTCCGGCCCAATTCGGCCAGCACGTCGTCGGTTTCGATCATTTCGATGGCGATGGGATCGCCGGTTTTTGCGATCTTGCCAGAAATCCGGTTGCGTGGCTTGTAATCGCAGACCGCTGCAGCAGCGATCACACCGTCACATTGAGGAAACAGCCGCACACAGGCGTCGCGCATCTCGCTGGTTGTTTCGACGTGGTGGCATTCGCAGCCGATGGGGGGGGCGAGATCAACCGGTCCGGTGACCAGCACGGCCTGGTGTCCCATTTCCAGCACGGCTTCGACCAGCGCATAACCCATCCGGCCGCTGCTGGCGTTCGAGAGGTAACGGACGTCGTCGAGATATTCTCGCGTCGGTCCGGCGGTGATGAGGATGCGCATGGGAAAATTGTATCACTCGGCTCGAATGAACATAGACTGTGGGTTACTGAAACAACTGCAGTTGTTGCGGAGAATTTATCCGCGCCCAGTGCGAGGCGTGTTCGAAAAATACTGGTTCAGAACCGAGTTCCCTCGCGACAGCGAGCAAATCCAGTCGGCGGAGGATATCGATCGTAATCGGACGTTTCGCATCCCAGAAGATGAACGCGAAGAGAAATTGCTGCGCCGGTTCGGAATGAAGAAGTGAAGCAACATATTCAGCCTCGTTCTGTGAATCGCACGGAACGAGGTACGAGGTGTCGTCAAGCACCACCGGTTTACTCCGGCACGGACCGACCACTTTGAACTGCAGCTTCTTATGGAAACCAGAAATGGCGACTTTCCACAGGGTGAATGAATAGTTACCGACGCCGAACACACAGAACCGAGGGCGATTTTTGTAGATTGAACTCCGACGCGAGCCGAGCAATGAAGCGTGTTCTCGAAGATACTGCCAAGTTTGGGGGGTCCTCTGGCAGATCTCATTTGTGTCTGATGTGATGGTCCTTTACGTGACAATGAGACACCGTGTCGGTACACAAGGACGACCATTGGCAATTTGCGAAGCTTTCAACATCGGATACAGGTATTCTTATTCAATCTCCACCACTTCACCAAACCCGTTCTGCCAGCGACCATCCAGCTATCGCAGTTCCATGACACGAGAGCAATCGTGTTTGATACCGGAACGCCACTGATAGCGTGATTCGCCGTTCAAGTGCTTCCAGCGTTCATAGCATTCAATGTCTGCAATCAGTTGGCTGTCACGGTCGCCAACAACCTGTACCGGATCCTCGCTCTCCAGTTCAGTGTAGACTTCTGCCACCTGAAGCGATGTCGAGGGGATAAACTCGCAAAACAAGAGGCAGGCATCAACAGA
>CAUZTK010000065.1:0-14479 GCA_963582395.1 Planctomycetota bacterium
CCACCGCGATCAGCAGCCCCAGCGTATCGACCAGAATATATCGTTTGCGTCCTTGCACGTTCTTCCCGGCAATGTAACCGCGTTCGCCCCGAGTCTTCGCGGACTGGCTGTCCACGATCGCCGCCGAGGCCGTTGCCTCCCAACCGTCCTGCTTTCTAACGCCACGTCGCAGAGCATCGTGTAGACGCTCCCATGTTCCGTTGTTGCGCTAACCCGCGAAGTATTCAAACACCGTGGATTTCGGTGGAAAATCGTGCGGCAGCATCTCCCACGAACAGCCCGTCCGCAGCCTGTAGAAGATCGCATTGACAACTTCACGAAGGTGGACAGTCCGTGCTCGCCCGCCAACTGGTGCCGGCGGCAACTCCCGTTCAATAATCGCCCACTGCTCGTCTGACAAGTCCGAAAGATACGCCGGCCATGCGGAAACGTCTGACATGATCGACATCCCTGTCGAAATGAAACTCAGAACCTACCGCACGAAGTATCCACTTTTCTTCAATCGCAGCCCAGACCATTTATCTTTCCAGATGCCTTCCAAGGAGGAGGCGAACTCACACGTTCACGGTCTCCACACTCAACATGTTGTCTTTTAAGCCACAAAAATGTCGCACTGCGTCTCTGTGGTAAAATCCTTCATGAAGAGAAGAATGCGGGTGAGGGAGTTACTCAAGAGACAGGCTCTGCCGGTGATTGCTGATTGATCGCCTTGCGCAGCAAACTGAGCAGCGGTGGCATGAACCGCTGAAACGCGCGGGCCCGGTGACTGAGATGACGTTTGGCCGCCGGACCGAGTTCGCCAAAAGTGCGGTGATACTCGGGAATGAGAAACAGCGGATCGTAGCCAAACCCATTGGAGCCTCGGAGTAAGCTGGTGATTTTTCCGCGGCAGCGGGCTTCGGTCGTCAAACGGATCGCTCCGCTGGGATCAGCCAGCGCAACATGACAGACGTACTGAGCGTTCCGTTTTTCGTCCGGGACGCTGGCCAGTTCCTGAAGTAGTTTGCGGTTGTTGGCTTCGTCATCGGCGTCGTCGCCGCTGTAGCGGGCGGAATAAACTCCCGGGGCCCCGCCGAGAGACTCGACCATCAGTCCGCTATCTTCACCGATGGTCCATCGCGCGAGATGTTTCGCGGTTTCGCTGGCCTTTTTGGCGGCATTTTCGGCGAAAGTTTCCCCGTCTTCAATAACCTGCGGGACGCCGGAAAAGTCGGATACGCCCAAGAGCTGAAACCCGTGCAGTGCGAGCAACTCGGCGATTTCCGCACTCTTTTTGCGGTTCCGGCTGGCGAGGACGAGGCTCGGCGCTTTGATCGGCATACCGTTCATGCCGGCCGAGTGTCGCTGCTTCCCGCAAAGGTGTCAAGCTTTCCGAGAAGTTCCGCTGGGTTGCTTTACCGCAATTTAGGGACTTCGATGAGTTGTGGGGTCGGGTCGAAAATCCAGATCTTCAACGAAGCGTTTCTTTTCCTCAGGTCGGGGAGCGTCATGACTTCAGCAATCAGCACATCTTTTCCTGTATTTGGGTTTGATTTGACTTTGGCACCGAAAATACTTTTGAATTCTGCGATCCGCGGATCGTTGGGAGAGTCGAAGGAGCCGATTGTCACAATGGAACGGTAGTGGTCGTGATAGACGTACGCCTCGAAGTTACGTTGGACGACTGCCCGTCTGTGCTTAAATGGAACACGGCCTTCCCGGAGGGTTTTGGCCAGTTGCCAGGCGCCGAGGGCCGACTCGTCGAGACTGTTGCTTATCTTGAAATTCTTGATCGCCTTTTGAAATTCGGAATCGTTGATCTTTGTCGTTGATTTGACAAACGACGTGGCCACAACGAGTGTGAATCGGCCGGGATTGTCCAGCAGGTTGTAATCCATGCCGCTGTTGAGCTTGAGCAACAACGGATCGCGGTGACGCCGTTTGACCTCGTCCGGAGTTAGGGCTGGGTTGATGGTGAGGAAAGCGCCGCTCAGAGGACCGGGACGTCCCGGCGTCATCCGGTAAATCCCACCACTCTTGAATCGTTCGATGAGTCCGCTGTCAGTCTGGACCCTTGTGTCCACGGCGCGCAAGAACCTGGGATGGAACCTCTTGACGTAGTTCTTGGTCCTCTGTGCGAGTCGGTCGTCTTCACTGGAATAGTTGCCGGCCAGCACGCAGATACTTTTGTGCCGTGCCGTGTACGATGCGTACCGACGTCGTCGGCCAAAGCGGTCGTAGGTGTTCAATTCGTTCTGCATTTCCCCCTGCGAAAACGCATAAGCGGGAATGCCTTTTTTCCGGAGTTCGTAGACGAGTTCGTCGGCCGCTTGCTGGGGCGTCATGCCTTCGGTTTTGGCTTCCGGAGGCGGCTCGTGAAAGCTGGCGACCATAATCATCCAGGGGCCGTGCTGCTTACTGAGCTTGTAACGTTTACCTCGGACGGCTTCGATTTTGCGGGAATCGATTCTACGGGCATCAACCGTCTGAGCCAGCAGAAGCACCATAAGACCGACAGCCATTGTGCCGGCAACCACGACGATCCGGCTGCAAGTTCGAATACAATTTCGCACAACAGACTCCGTTCAGAATGCGAGATGAGTGACTGCAAGACCCGGCAACAGCTTCGATCAAAACTCAGCGGGCCGGGACAAGCATCGTCGAGAAGACGTGATGGGTGGTGTGAGGAAAGTCCCTGGTGGACAGAAACTTCAGAGAAACGGATTCTCATCGGTCCCAAAGCTGCGGGGACGTGAGGCTCTTCCAAGTGCTGCTGGCAATTCTGCAAAAAGTTGGGATTACGCGAAGATGAAGGCGGGAATGCTAACAGCTTCCCGGGGATGAGTCCAGAGGCCATTCCGCCCCCAGAACCTCCTGCTGAATAGCCCTCAGCCGGACAATGCCCGCCTCGGCCAGCAAAAGCTGTTCGTCCAAGAGCTTACGGCTGAATGACCGTTTCTCGGCGGTTGCCTGAACTTCGATGAATTCACCTGTGCCGGTCATGATAATGTTGGTGTCAACTTCTGCGGCGCTGTCCTCGGAATAGTCAAGATCGAGCAGGACCCGTCCGTTGACAACCCCGACGCTGACGGCGGCAACGCTGTCGAGAAGCACCGGCCGCTCGGACGAGCGTTTCAGCCGGATCGAGTCCAGCGCATCGACCAGCGCGATGAAGCCGCCCGTGATGCTCAGAGTCCGGGTGCCGCCATCGGCCTGAATGACGTCGCAATCAACGGTGACGGTCCGCTCGCCGAGCGCGGCGAAATCGACGACTGCCCGCAGGCTGCGCCCAATCAGGCGTTGAATCTCGGTGCTGCGGCTGTCGATTTTTTCCCGCTCGCGCCGTTTTCGGGGCGAAGTGCTGCCCGGCAGCATGCTGTATTCGGCGGTCACCCAGCCGGTCGGTGTTTCCATCTGCTGCTTCCAAGGCGGGACCGAATTGTCGATGCTGGCCGTGCACAGGACCATCGTCCGCCCGGCCTGAATGAGCACGCTGCCGGGCGCCGCTTCGGTAAACCGCCGCTGAATGGTAATGGGCCGTAGTTCGTCTTCTTTTCGTTGATCGTGGCGGAGCATGGGAAGGATGAGGGTTGAAGGATGAAGAGTCGGGGTTGAAGACCTTTTGGCTTTTGATAGGACTGGAAAAATCGTCCGATGGAATGCAAAGTTGCGAAGTTGGCTCAGGGCTGCGAGCGTCGACAAGCGACCGGCGAATGTCCTTTCTTCAACGATCGCGGAGTTGCGATTTTCCTCCCTAACTTTTCAAGCATCAACCCTTATCCTTCAACCCTTCCACCCACACCAGCAGCCCTTTGGCGAGATGCATGCGGTTTTCCGCCTGCTGGAAGGCAATGCTGCGAGGGCCGTCGAGAATTTCGTCGGTGACTTCCTCGCCGCGGTGCGCGGGTAGATCGTGCATGAACAAGCAGCCGGAGGGAGCCTGGGACATCAATTGTGCGTTGACTTGATACGGCGCGAAGACTTTGCGGCGTTGGTTGGCTTCGGCTTCCTGTCCCATGCTGGCCCAGACATCGGTGTAGACCACGTCGGCCCGCTTCACGGCTTCGATGGGATCCGCTTCGAGCACGATTTGGGCGGCGGGGTGTTGTTGTTTCAGGCCCGCGAGAAAATCGCTGCCAAGCTCGTATCCCGGTGGAGAACAAACCGTCAGCGCAATTTGCAGCTTACAGGCGGCCACTGCCAACGACGAGGCGATGTTGTTGCCGTCTCCGACATAGACCAGTTGCTGCCCGTTCAGACGGCCGAACGCTTCCTGAAGAGTCAGCAAATCGGTCAAGGCCTGGCAGGGATGACGATCATCGGAGAGCCCGTTGATGACCGTACAACTTGAGTGGCGAACGAACTCTTCGAGCAACATCTGAGAGAACGTCCGCAGTACGACAACGTCGCAGTAGCTACTTAGAACGCGGGCCACATCCGCCAGCGTCTCGCGGCCGTGCAGACCGACGTCTTGACTCGACAGAAAGATTCCCCCGCCGCCCAGTTGAATCATCGCTGCTTCAAAGCTATTGCGGGTCCGTAGAGACGGCTTTTCGAAGACCATGCACAAGACACGACCCTGCAACAGCGCGGGCCGCTCGCCTTTGTTGAACTTTCTTTTCAGGTTGGTTGCAGTCAAGAGAATCTCTTGGATGTCGTCCGCGGTCAGATCGGATAACGAGATGAGGTGCTTCATGGATGTGAACCTCGCAAAAACGACGGCAGCAGCCCGGTCGTCGTTAAAACCGGACTTTGCAGGACATGATTTCATCCTCAAACGTCGGCGGCCATCTCTCTGAGGACGTCGGCGATGACGGCGCTCCCTTCGTCGACCTGCTCGGCCGTCACGTTGAGCGCCGGAAGCAGACGAAGAACGGTCTCGTAGGTCGCGTTGACCAGCACGCCCCGTTCCATGCATTTCCCGACGGCCGGTGTCGCCGGAATGGTTAAATCGAGGCCAATCATCATGCCCTGAACTCGCAGTTCGGCGATGATCGTCAGCTCTTGCTGCAGCAATTCAAAGTGAGAGCGAAATCGGCCGGACATTTCGCGGCAGTTTTCGAGCAGGTTCTCGTTTTCGATCATGTGGCCGGTGGCGAGTCCGGCGGCCATGGCCAGCGGGTTCCCTCCGAAGGTGCTGGCGTGTGTACCCGGTTTCAGGCTTTGGCCGACCTCCGGTTTGGCGATGATCGCGCCACAGGCGACACCCCCGGCGATTCCCTTGGCCAAAGTCATGATGTCGGGCTGCACATTCCATTGCTGATAGCCGAACCAACTGCCGGTCCGTCCCATGCCGGTTTGCACTTCGTCGAAGATTAACAGGCTGTTATTTTCATCAGCAATTTTCCGCAGTCCGGGCAGAAACTCGTCGTCGGGAATGTTGACGCCCCCTTCCCCTTGAATTGGTTCGACGAGAATGGCGGCCGTTTCGTCGTCCACCAGCGATGCGACCGCTTCCAGATCGTTAAACGGCGCGTAGCGGAACCCGGCCATCAACGGACCCACGCCTTCGTGGTACTTCGGCTGGCCTGTGGCGGCCAACGCCGCAAACGTGCGGCCATGAAAGCTGTTGTCGAACGTGATGATCTTGTGTCGGCCTGCGGAGGCGTACAGACGCGCGAGCTTGATGGCCCCTTCAATCGATTCGGCCCCACTGTTGCAGAAAAAGGCCTGTCCGAAACCGCGGGCCGACAGAAACTCGGCAAAATCGCCCTGTGGTTCGGTGTACCAGGTATTTGGCACATGGATCAACTTGGCGGCCTGTTCCTGAATCGCCTCGACGACCGGACCCGGACAGTATCCCAGAATGTTACAGCCCCAGCCGGGGAACAAATCGAGGTAACGTTTCCCCTCAGCGTCCCAAACATAGGAACCGTCGCCCCGCACCAGGCTGATGGGATAGCGGCCGTAGTTGGGAATTACGTACTGGTTAAAAAGCTCGATCGTCTGTTGACTGCTGCGGGTAGTCGTGGTCATGGCTGGGGGCTCTACTTTGTGTGTTCTTGTCGACTGGATCACAAACGTTGATTTTTAATTTCCTACACAAATTCTTCATTTTGCGGATGCGAGTTACGGAACGATTTCGGTGCCGACCCCTTTGTCCGAATAGATTTCCAATAGCAGAGAATGTGGCATCCGGCCGTCAACAATGTGTACCTTACGGACGCCGGACTGCAGCGCCTCGAGGGCCGCCTCCACCTTCGGCACCATGCCGGCGTCAATGGTGCCGTCGGCAATCAGCTCTCGACAACGATTCGTCTCCAAATGCGAGCTTAACGATTCGGGATTCTCTTTTTCGATAAAAATCCCGGGGACATCGCTCAGAAAGATGAGCTTCTCAGCCTTCAATAATTGGGCAACCTCCGCTGCGGCGGTGTCGGCGTTGACGTTCAATTTTTGGCCGGCGGCATCGAGCACAACCGACGGCATCACCGGGATACATCCCGATTCGCACGTCCGCCCGAGCAGTTCGCGGTCCAGATCGACAACATGTCCGACACGTCCCAGATCGATTGGTTCGCCGTCGTCACCAGTCATCGTGAGTCTTTCGCCGATCAGGCAGTTCTCGGTGAGATAGTTGAGGGCGCGCACACGAGCACCCTGCCGCTCGATTTCGGCGACCAGTGACGGACAAATCTCTTCGGCCAACACGCGAGCCACGATTTCCAAAGTTTGCTCGTCGGTGTAACGTCGACCGTGGACGAAACGAGGCTCGATGCCCGCCGCATTCAACGCCCGGTCGATCGCCTTTCCACCGCCGTGGATCAGAACAGGCTTCATGCCGACCGCTTCCATGAAGATCACGTCCGTGAGCAATTTACTGACCGCATCGAGCTGCTGAAGCGCGCTGCCCCCCAGTTTGATGACGACGTACCGATCGCGGAACTGGCAAATCCAGCCCAGCGCCTCGATTAGTACATCGGCCTTGCGGATCGCTTCGTCCACGGATTATTTTCCGGCCGGGCGAGAGGAAAAACCTTAATTGTAAAGCTGGTGCGCCGGGTGTCAATTGCCGGAGCTCTGCGTGGTGCCGGTGCTCAATCCACGCGATCCCTTCCGGTTGGGCATTTGCTGATGAATGGAGCACGTCGCGTCGTTTCCTGCGAGTGCGTCAATAGCTTCTCGGCCAACTGTTCGGGGGTTTCCGTTCCGGTCATCTCGACGGCGACGCACTCCTCGAGGTTGCGAAACCAGGTGTGCTGCCGTTTGGCGAATTGTCGCGTTCGCCGCTGAATCATCTCGACGGCCTCTTCCAAAGTCGATCGCCCTTCCAGGTGGTCAATGATTTCCTTATAGCCCAGCGCCTGCCGGGCGGTGCGACTGGGCGGCTTCTCGGCCGATAGGAGCCGGCGGACTTCATCGAGCAGGCCGGCAGCGATCATGGCTTTCACCCGGCCGTTGATCCGCTCGTGCAGCCACTCGCGGGGCGGAGAGAGCCAGTCGACGTGCTGAGGGCGTTGGTCCACCGGCAGCGGTGTCTGGGTCTGCTGTTCGGAAAGAGGCCGGCCGGTGAGGTGATGCACTTCCAGCGCCCGGATCAGCCGCCGTGAATCGCGGGGATGCAAACGTTGGGCTGACCGGGGATCGACCTGTTTCAACCGGTCGGAAAGATAGTCGGGACCGTTGTGAGCAGCCTCGGATTCCAGCGTTCGGCGGAATTCCCAGTCGGCCGGTGGCCCCGCAAAGACGCCCCGCAAAATTCCCCGCAGGTACAGTCCCGTTCCGCCGACAAACAGCGGGGTCCGCCCGCGGGCGATGATCTGGCGGCAGGCGGATTCGGCGGCGATCAGGTATTCAGCCAGGCTGAATTCTTCGTGGGGGTCAATGATGTCGATAAGATGATGAGGCACTCGCTGCCGCGTCTCAATCGAGGGCTTGTCCGTACCGACGTCCATCCCGCGATACAACGACATCGAGTCGAGTGCGACGATTTCCGCATCGAGCTGT
The DNA here is from genome assembly GCA_963582395.1 of Planctomycetota bacterium. Taxonomy (GTDB): domain Bacteria; phylum Planctomycetota; class Planctomycetia; order Planctomycetales; family Planctomycetaceae; genus CAUZTK01. Next base: position 7,927 of record CAUZTK010000065.1, read on the forward strand.
TGAGCTAATATCAGACCGACTTGGCTCTTGCCGCAGGCGGTCGGACCGGTCAGAAACCGGCATACTTGGAGTGTGTCGAGATCGAGGTGCATGAAACGACGTCATGATCTTTGCTGCCGGTCCAGGCAGGCGACTTCCGCTCTCCGCCCCGCCTCTATAATATGGCAGAAGGTAGTATGGTGGAAGATGGGGGAAGGTTAAGCCGGCCGAGACAGAAGAGGATCATGCTGCTGCATTTCCTCTGTTTGTTCGTCCGAATTCCTCACCACAAAGACGCGAAAACAAGGTGTTCCACCGGAGCTGGCTGGCGTTTCAGTTTTTCAACCTCGTTTCCTTCAACGTTCACGGTTTTTGGTTTTTCAAAGTTCACTCCCATTGGTCCGCCAGCCCGGTGAACTTGGACGTTGATACGTCCATCTGATCAGGGCGCCCTAAGCCAAGAGGCTTCTTCGTGTAATTTCCTCTTCGTGTCTTGGTGACTTCGTGGTTGATCAGAAATCCGGGAAAGTCCCAATATCGGCAAGAAATCTCAATCATGGCTGAATTTGAAGCCAGTGTGACGCTGTTCTGTCCGCATGAGGCAGTCTTCGATTTTCTGATTCGTCCGGCCAACGTGGCTCGCATCAGCCTGCCGGAGATGGGGGTGCGTCTGCTAGACGTGCCGGAACTTTTAGAACTGGGCAGCCGGGTCGAGTTCGAGGTGACCGGGTATGGGCCGATTCAGCGACTGATTCACGAGATCACTGAGTTCGACCACCCGAACCAGTTCACCGAAACGCAATTGCAGGGACCGCTTAAATCGTTCGTACACCAGCACATTGTCGAGTCCGACGGTGATCGTGTGTTGGTCATCGACCGGATCGAGTTCGAGCCGCCCGGCGGACTTGTGGGGTTTCTGGTGACCGAAGAGAGGATTTTGCAGTCACTGACGCGCGGTTTCGATCATCGACATCGCGAGCTGAAAAAACTGCTGGAGCAACCTTTGGAATGAACAGACCCACGGAGGTCGGTGCGCCGAAAGAACCAGCCAGCGCAGATGTCGCCTGCCGCTCGATTTTTCGCCGTCTGTTGGAAGTCATCGAATCACGTCAGGTGGAACGGCCGAGCGGTTCGTATGTCGTCCGGCTGTTGGACGAGGGACACCAGGCCATCGGGGGAAAGATCATCGAGGAGGCCCGGGAAGTCGCCGTCGCAGCGGCGGAGAAGACTGTTACGGACCAGGGGCCACTCATTCACGAAATCGCCGACCTCATCTTTCACACACTGGTGATGGCCGGCTGGGCAGGCATTTCACTCAACCAGATTGAGGCGGAACTCGCCGGCCGGTTCGGAACCGGCGGCCTCCGGGAAAAGGCGGCTCGCGGCCAAGGAACACCATGAGCGATTCCCGCGATTCCAACTCGGCCCGCAATGCCGGCACGATGCTGGCCTTGATGGGTCTGATCGCCGTCGGGTTCGGTCTGTTGCTGCTGGTTCTGATTGTGTTGCCTCTCAACGCCATGTGGCTGATTGTGGTAGTCTTCGGTTTTTTCTTCGTCGGTATTTTTCATTACGTGACTTGGGGCCGGCGGATGTTGCGGGTGCGGGTCGACGAAGAAGAGGAGCAGGAATAAGCGGGCGAATTGCGGTTTTTGGGAGGGCAAAGCTCCCGCTGAGCCGCGTTATCACAGGTGCCGGCGGCTCGGCAGGACCCTCGCCCTCCCGCAACCTTGAACTGTGCCGAGTCAATTCAACCACGGACAACTGACTACGGACCACTGACAACCAAAACCATGCAAATCACAAACGTTTCGGTCACCATTGTCGAGGTCCCTCAAATCGAGCCGGTTGCACCGTACCGCTCGCATGTGCGCACCAGTTCGAGCACATGCAGTGCGATCGTCCGTGTCGAGACCGATACCGGCCTGAGCGGATGGGGCGAACACAACGTCAACTTCTTACCCAACATCAGCGGCCGCAAAATGCAGCGAGACGCCCGGGAATGGCTCATCGGCCGTGACCCGCAGAATATCGTCCGCTTCCACCTCGAGTGTCCACTGGAGACGCGGCTGAAATCGGGCATTGAGCTCGCCTTATGGGACATCTGCGGAAAAGCAGCGGGCTTGCCGGTGGCCGTGCTGTTGGGGGGCGTGATTCGTCCGCAGGTGCAGGTGGCAGCCTGTATGGGCATCCAAAGTAACCAGCGAGCCGGAGAAATCGCCTCATTCTACGTCGAGCAAGGATTCAGCACGCTGAAAACGAAAGCCGGCTCCGACATGCAAGAGGACCTGGAGATGGTCCGCGGCGTGCGGGACGCGGTCGGTGACAAACTGAAGCTCCGCATCGACCCGAACCGCGCTTACACCCCCCAACAGGCAGCCGAACTTGCCCAACGGCTCGAGCCGTTTCAACTGGAATACCTCGAGCAGCCCATTCCCGCCGAACCACTTGCCGACGCCGTTTGGTTGCGGCAGCAGACAAGCACGCCGATTGCCCTGAACGAAAGCGTCGTCGACCCCGCCAGTGTCTGGGAGATTATGCATGCCGGGGCGGCGGAATACATTCTGCCGGACACGCACATTGCCGGCGGCATTCTGCCCTGCGTGATCATCGGCCATCTGGTGGAGGCAGCGGGATTGCCCTGCATTATGCATTGCGGACACGATCTGGGACCGAAGACCGCCGCCATGCTGCACGTGGCCGGCAGTTGCCCCGCCTATTCGCTGGCGAACGACTGCAGCTACTACGGTTTGGAAGACGACGTGATTGCGGAGCCATTCGACATCGTCGGCGGCACAATCGCCGTTCCCGAAAAACCGGGGCTCGGCATCGAAGTCGATTCGGACAAGCTGCAAAAATACCGCGTCGATTGTTGAGCTTTTTGATGGGCGAAAATGTTTCTGTGACAAGTACCCCCACAGGCTGATCAGTGTGTCACTGTTAGGACCGGTGATTCCGACTCCGCGCACACCTCACCCACGATAGACGCCTCCTTGTAACCGACCTCACACAGACCATCGAGCAGTTCGTCGACGGTTTCGGGACTTGCTCCGATCAGCAGTCCGCCGGAGGTCTGCGGATCGAACAAGGCGTTGTAGGCGTCGTCGTCGCCAAGACCGGGCGATTCCAGCCGAATGCGGTCTTCGCTTTCGCGGTTCGCCGGGTCGAGACTGCTGCGAACTCCTTGACCGCTCAATTCTCGGAATCCGGCGAGCAACGGCAGCGTCTGTAGCGAAATGCGTGCCGACACCCCGCTGGCCTCCAACATTTCCAACAGGTGTCCGGCCAGACCGAACCCGGTGACGTCGGTCACGCCACTTACGCGGCATTCGCGCGCAATGTGAGCCGCCGCCGCGCTGCTCAGTAACATGCTTTCGAGCATCTCGTCCATCCAGAGGGCAGAGCAGTCGCTTTCGGAATGTGCGGCGAGCAGCACCCCGGTGCCGAGCGGTTTCGTCAGCACCAGCCGATCTGAATGCTTGAGGTTCGCTTTCGTAAGCGGTTTTTTTCCGTTCAGCTTGCCGAGGACGCTGTAGCCGATTGTCAATTCAGAACTTTCGGTGGTGTGCCCGCCCAGCAGCGTTGCGTCGGCCGCTGCCAGTTCCCGCAAGCCTCCGGCCAACAACTGGTAGAGTAATTCCGCCTGTTGTCGGTGCGGACCTTCCGGCAGCGTGACCATGGCCATGGCGGCCACAGGCACGGAGCCCATGGCCCACAGGTCGCTCAGGGCGTTCAGCGCAGCGACACGGCCGACAAGATACGGATCGTCGAGAAACGCTTGAAAGAAATCGACCGACAACACATCGGCAGCCCCGGCTTTCGGGTCGAGCAGGGCGGCATCGTCTGGACGGTCCAGGCCCTGCAGCGCATGCGCGTTGGCCGAAACGTCGAGCCTTTCCAAAGCCGTCGCCAAAACGTTTGCCCCGACTTTGCCACCGCAACCCCGACACCGCATTTTGGGGATCGCCTGTTTGCCCTGCTGTTTTTGCGCGGCGCGTTGGGCCATCATGTCGGCGGTCATCGGCCTGTAGTCCTGGTACTTCCGCATAAACTTGCGGTCGATCGAATCCTTCCACTTCCAGACCCAGGTGCCGTGCGCAGAGAACCCTTTGTACTGAGCAATCGCCCGGCCGTCGCCGGTCGATATCAGAGAGAGGAACCCCTTCTGCGGCTCATATTCGAGCAACTGGCGGTCTTGTAAAATTCGCTTAATGTTCTCCCACAGGACGGGCCCTTCGCGGACTGCATAAACACCGGCTTTCGGCAGCGGATGATCGACCAGCGTCGCCGTATCTCCGACCACGAAGACACGATGGTTGGCCGTCGTCTGCAGCGTCTGTTGGACCGCCAGAAAGCCGTCCTCAGTTTTCGGCAGTTGAAACTCCCGCAACACCGGCGGTGGGGCCGCTCCCGTGGCCCAGATCACCAGGTCGGCATCCCGTGTTCGGCCGCTCTCGAACGCAAGCCGGCCATTCTCGTAGCCGACAACCGCGTCGTTGAGACAGATGGAAATTCCACGACGTGCAAATTCATCCCGCGCCAAACGGATGGTCTTTTCGGCGAATCCGGGCAGGAGAGTATCGCCCGAATCGATTAACGATAGTCCGGCGACCGCGCCCCGTCGCTGCAGCAAGGCATTGAGGCAAAACGTCACTTCGACACCGGCTGCTCCGGCACCGACCACGCAAATTTGCGGGCGGTGCGAGGAAACCATTTCTGTTCCGACGTCGGGATCAACGCCGGGCAGACCTGTGTGATTCGCTCCGAGGGTGCTGGCCACCTCGACCGCCGCAACCGCCTGTGGATCTCGTCGACGAAGTTGCTGCAGCCGTGATTCGAAGCGTCTCAGGAACGTCGCCATCGGCTTGATGCTGAGCATGTCCACATGTGTCCGCCACAACTCGCCAGCACTCGGCACCGAGCCGATTCCGATCGATGCGACGTCGTACCGAATCGGTGGCCGGTCGGCAAAATAAATTCGCCGGCTGTGAGGGTCGAAACCGATTGCTTCGGCCACAATCAGCCGCGCCCCGCAACTCGACGTGAAGCGGAACAGGTCGATCTCCATGTCGACCGGCTCGTACAGACCGGCCAGCGTTCCGGGCAGCATACCACTGTAAGTGGCACGGCTGAACGGTGAAACCACCGTCAGCTCCACGTCTGGGATCGGCTGCATCCGCCACATGCGGACGACGTGCAGGTTCGTGTGGCCGGCGCCGATGAGCACCAGATCGCGGGAAGGCAAAGTGGATTGCATGGTAAACCGTCAACGTGACGACGTTCGGTCACTGGCAACTTCATAAACAGGAGCGGACGACACGTCTCCGCTCGAAGGTCATAACAATCACCCTGGGTGCGACCGATTAGACGAGCACTGTCTTGCCTCATTGTCTCGACCGACACCAGGAGCGGCAAGCGAGCCCGTTTTCGTGACAGGGCTGCTCAGTTGTTTCATCTGGGGAAGGGGTTTGGCCCTCTCGAGGACAAAAGTTTTCCGGGGGAACTTAAAGTTGCTTGAGTTGCGAAGTCCGGATTTACAAAGGGCCAGATCCCCTCGGGCGTTCCGTGCCAGCCGGCCCTGCCGCATCAACGTGTGAGCACAATCTGCCGGTATTGTCCAATCTGCACAGAGAGATACCGATTGCTGGCCGAGTCACAAAGCCTGACAACGAAACCGCCACGCTGTGCCAGCTGGATGAACTCGTCGGTATGCGATCGGCCGGGATCACCGATCCAGCAACTGCCGCCGACAGCGAGCATTGTTTCGATCAAATCAAGAATCGGTACGTGGTTACGGGTCTCGTAGATGACGTCGCATGCCAAGATGAGGGAAAAACGCTGCGGCAGCGGCGACCGCCAATCCAAGATCAGCCGTTCGAACCTATCGAAGCCGTTCTGCAGGGCATTGTAGGCAGCCAGTTCGACGGCGAGCGGCTCGTAGTCGCTCAGCGTCACACATAAACCGCGCGACAACGCGGCCAAGCCGACCAGACCGATCCCGCAGCCGATTTCGAGGGCCCGTGTCCCCGCGGGCCACTTCCCTCGGATGACCGCCTCGGCCAGCGACTGGGCGGCCGGCCAAAGATACGGCCAATACGGCATGAAACCATCGCGTTTGTGAGCGGCGAGAACTTCGGATTCGTCGAGAAACGCATCGGGATCGGCGGGACTCGTCAGTCGAAATGTTTTTCCCGAAACGGGCACATCCTCGGTCGTCCAGCCGCCGGGAATTGGAGGAAGAGCCTGACCAGCGGGTTTGTTCGTGTCGATGGTCCGAGCCATCTGGCCGTCGACAATGCGACACATGTTGCTCCCCCAATCGGTTGGCTATCGGCAGCTTCGAACAAGCGGCCGTCTGCGAGAAATGCAGATCATTTCTGTCTTCCTTCAATGGCGACCAGTAACACACCACCGGCGAGAATCAGATATGGATTGATCGTCGTATCCGAGAAAATGGTGACTGTTATGCGGTGTACAAACGGATTGAAATGGGTGTGAAACTCGGCCATTTCGTGGCCGTCACTGTCGCGCAGATGAAACTTCTGGGGAATGATGTTGGCCAGATAGCGTCGAA
>CAUZTK010000066.1:0-14451 GCA_963582395.1 Planctomycetota bacterium
GTCCATCAGCTGGGCCAGATTGTCCGATTCCGTCAGAACCTGCGTCTCGAAGCGACCAACCTGACTTGTAGAAGCGGCTATCTTTTCGGTTGCTCGTCCACCGACGAGACGTCGCATCGCGGGGTCGACACACAGGCGTTCGGCGTCAGTGGTGTCTTCGTAACCGGCCAGACGGCTATAGACCGATTGCCGCACCATCGTCGTCACGCTGTGCTGCGTGTTTTAGCCGGTGCGGGGATCGTGGATTCCCAGCTCTTCGACTTCCGTCGTCAGCCCCAGCGCCTCATCGAGTTCCCGATAGGCCAGCAGACCAGCATCACTGGTGACGTTTGCGCCGTGGAATTCGAGACGAATCTGGCCATCGAAATCGACCTGCAAGGCATCCTGTTTGTCTTCACCCATCCCATTCCCCGATCCATGAGTTGCGTATGTGTCTCACACCCCTCATTTTATAGTCTCAACACGATGCCGGAACCACCCGCTCTTAGTTTCTATCTGGGAAATGCGGGTTGAGCACTCTTTGATAACGCGTCCACCGGTATCAGATGTGAACGACAATCGAGGTGCATTCGGTCATGGGGAGTATCTTGGTATTATAGCGTTAGATATGAAGGATACAAATATAATCATAGGTGTTGGGCGGGTGCATTTCTATTTGGGAATTTGGAACGGGTCGTCGCACCAAGATTTTTTATCTTGGATATTAGCTAAACAAGTGGATGAGCTCATTCATGCAAAGACAGGCCGGCATTTAGAGAGCAAGATATTTCGCAGCTTGTCTGGCGATCAGCGAATACTTGACCAGAAGGCTATCTATACGAAAATTCGCAAGCGGACATAAGTCACACTTAGCGTGATGCGATTGGCATGCCGCTATGAGGTGGAGGCGTGTTCGACCAGAAAGCTGCGTAACTCCGATGATGCCACCTGCTCGAGTTTGTCGAAGCGGATTTTGACCAGTTCGCGGCCGTCGCGGTGGCGGGAGATTTCGCGTTCATCGCCGAACCGGGCAATGCGTCCCAACGCGAACCGGCCCGGTGGACCGAACAGGGAAAGGTCGATGCCGCCGCGGCGTTTGGTGTGTACCGCCGCCCACGGTCTCGCGCCGCCCTTGAGGCGAAAATAGACAACCTGCTTGTTGCCCCAGTCGATCTCTGCGTTGGGCAAGACGTTTTCCAGCGTGTCGAACAGTTCATCCAGAACTTCCTGTTTCCAGACAACCCGCTTGCCGCTGGGAAACCCTTTCCGCACGAGATGCCACTTCCGTCCCAGAACTTTCCAGGGCATCAAATCGGCCGGATTGAGTTTGGACTTGTTGATCAGCCCCAGGAACGATTCGCGGGCCTCGCGATGAAATTCCTCAAAAGCGGGCTTGTCGATCTCGTTGAGCCAATGGACGCTGATGGTGACCTCCTGCCAAGGACCTTTCATGTTCCGGACCCGCACACGCTGCGAGCGGCCGTAAACGGGCAACTCGTCGATGTCGTCGAGCGGTTTCAGATCGAGCCGTCGGGAAAGTTCTTCCTGCCGGAACGTGTTGCGGCGGATGCGAAACTTGAGGGTCAGCAGCCATTCGTCGCCAGTCACCGCGTGCAGGAACCAGCCGTCACTCTTCTTTGTTCCGGTGACCTCGACCACCGTGCGGTTGTTCCAGTCGGGGGGTAGAAAACTGTCGGTCTGTTCGAGTTGGTCAACAACCCTCTGCAGCGCCTCTCCGTCCCAACGGCACGGTTTGCCGTTGTAAGCGACCCGCTCGACGGTGTGCCAGCGACGCCCGTCGATATGCCAGGGCATCTTGGCGCCGCGTCCGACCTGCCGAAGATCGAGATCGCCCTCCCGTTTTTCTCCGGCCCGGTCGGCATCGAAGACATCGCGGTGCTCGCGCCGGCCGCTGAGCAGCACCGGCGCGAGCATTTCACCCGTGTGAGAACGCCGCAGGTCGAGCGAGGAGAATGAGTTTTCTGATTGATTGGAACCGTCTTGATCGGGGTCACCAGCCGGCTGACGCCGGCCGCTCGTCTGTGGAACTCTGTTGAGCCAGTTCTCGGCGTGGGCCACAATCTTTTCGGGAGGTCCCTCGGCGACAATCCAGCCCCCTTCGTTGCCCGCTTCGGGGCCCAGGTCGATCACCCAGTCGGCCGTTTTAATGACGTCGAGGTTATGCTCGATGACCACAACCGTGTTGCCCATTTCAACCAGACTATTGAGCACTTTCAGCAGCTTCATGATGTCGTCGAAGTGCAAGCCGGTTGTCGGCTCGTCGAGAACAAACAGAGACCGACCGGTGCTGGGACGGGCCAGTTCGGCAGCCAGCTTGACCCGCTGCGCTTCACCGCCGGAAAGCGTCGGAGCCGGCTGTCCCAACGTCAGATAGTCGAGTCCGATGGCGCACAGGGTCGCCAAATAGCGGCGAATTTTGGGAATGTTCTCGAACAGTTCGTGAGCTTGGCCGATCGGCATCTCCAGGACGTCGGCGATCGACTTGTTCCGATACTTGACGGCCAACGTTTCGGTGTTGTAGCGCTTGCCGTGACAGGTGTCGCATTCGACCCACACGTCTGGCAGAAAGTGCATCTCGATGCACCGCTGACCGTTTCCTTCACACTCTTCGCAGCGGCCACCGGAACGATTGAAGCTGAATCGGCCCGGACGGTAACCGCGGACTTTCGAGTCGGGCAGTCGCGTGAAAAGCTCGCGGATAGGCTCGAAGACGCCGGTATAGGTGGCCGGATTCGACGCGGGCGTGTTACCCAGCGGCTGTTGATCGACGACGATTACCTTGTTGATCAACTCCAGACCGTGCAATTCGTCGTAAGGACCGGGCGCGTCCCCGGCGCGGTGCAGGCGTTGGGCGACGGCGCGGGCCAATGTGTCTTCGATGAGCGAACTCTTTCCTGAACCGGAAACGCCGGTCACGCAGGTCAGCGTGCCCAGAGGAACGCGGACGTCGACATTGCGCAAATTATGCTGCCGAGCGCCGATGAGTTCCAGCCAGCCACCACTAGGCGGGTTGAATGGGGAGTCCGTGGCATCTCCCAGGCGAGCGGGGAGCGTCAGCCCTCCGGTGCGCTTGATAGGAGAGCGATGCGATTGCTCGGCAACAACAGCCGGCTGACGCCGACCGCTCGCCAGGTGAACTTCGATCCGCCGTTCGGAGGGAATCGGAATCTGTTTCTTTCCGGTCAGGTACTGGCCGGTCAGCGACATTTTATTCTTTCCCAGTTGTTTGGGCGTTCCTTGACCGACCACCGTGCCGCCGAGCCGTCCCGCACCGGGGCCGAAATCGTAGAGCCGGTCGGCGGCGCACAGGACTTCGCGGTCGTGTTCGACCAGCACGATGGTGTTGCCCAGATCACGCAACTTTTGCAGCGCTTCGATCAATCGGCCGTTATCGCGAGGATGCAGGCCGATGGTCGGCTCATCGAGGACGTAAAGCACGCCGGTCAGCGCCCGGCCGATCTGTCCGGCCAACCGAATGCGCTGGCTCTCACCGCCGGAAAGACTCGGCAAGGTGCGCGACAGCGTCAGATAGTGCAGCCCCACTTCAACCAGGAACGACAACCGGCTGGTGGCTTCCGTCAGCAAATCGCCGGCCACCTTGCTATCCGCTCCTTTGAGCTTTACCGACTTCAGAACCGAAAGCGTCTGGTCGAGTGGCAGCTCGCAGAGCTGTTGAAGTGTCTTGCCGAAGAAGCGGACTGCGGCCGCGTCGTCGCGCAACCGGCTGCCGCCACAGGCCGAGCAGGCGACTTCACCGACCAAGTTGAACAGCTTTTGCCGATGGACGTACGAGACCCGCGAGGATTCCTCAATGGCCGGGTAGAGGCCCTTGTACTGAAATCGGAACAGGGGTGTTCGGATTGGGGATTTCGGATTGGGGATTTCGGATTTCTGTGACCCACGCGCTGCCAAATCCGAAATCCAAGTGTCTCCGGTCCCGTACAGAATCTTCCGGCGAGCGAGCGGATCGAGTTGGTTGAAGGGAACGTCGAGCGGAATGCTGCACTGCTCGGCGACCGCTTCGATCATCCTGCGGAACAACCCATTTTTTCGGACGCTCGGCCAGGCGGAGATGGCATCGGCAGAGAGGGTTCGCTGCTCGTCGGTAATCAGCGCCGAGAGGTTGGTCCCCTGTTCGGTTCCCAGTCCCTCGCAGGCTTCGCACCAGCCCAGCGGACCGTTGAACGAAAAGTTGTGCGGCGTCAGCTCATCGAAGCTGCGTCCGCACTGCTGACAGACAAAGTGCAGGCTGAAACGGTCGACCTGCCATTCTTCTTCCGGCAGGTTGTCGTTGCAGTGGGCGACGTGAATCAGACCGCGGCCCAGATCGAGGGCTGCTTCCACAGAACCGGCGATGCGGGACCGCGACTTGGCGGCAACGACGACACGGTCGACGACCACCTCGACACGGTGTTTACGCCGGCGGTCCATGGCGGGAACGTCTTCGAAACGGTAGGTCTTCCCGTTGACACGCACCCGTAGAAATCCCTGCGATTGCAGCCGCTCCCAAAGATGTTCGTACTTCTGACCGACCGTGACCTCCTGCGGCGCCAGCAGTGCCAGTCTAATTCCGTTCGGCAATGCGAGGATCTTTTCAACAACTTGGTCGGCCGTCTGAGTTTCGACGGGCAGATGACAATCGGGACAGTCACGTTGTCCCAAACGGGCATAGAGAATGCGAAGGTAATCGTAAATCTCGGTGACGGTTCCGACCGTGGACCGCGGGGTGGTGCTGGTCGTCTTCTGTTCGATGGCAATGGCGGGCGAGAGGCCGTGAATGTGTTCGACCCGCGGTTTGGGCATCTGCCCCAAGAACTGCCGGGCATAACTGGAGAGCGATTCCACGTATCGCCGTTGTCCTTCGGCATACAGCGTGTCCATGGCGAGCGAACTTTTGCCGCTGCCGCTCGGTCCACAGAAGACGCTGATCTTCTCACGGGGGATGTCGACGTCGACTTGTTGCAAGTTGTGCTGCGCCGCCCCGCGGACGACGATCTGTTTGGTTTGTCCGTTGTGCTTACTGACCTGCGACTCGCGGCGATGCGCTGCTTTTCTCCTTCGGCCACCAGTCGGCTTACGCCGGCCGCTCGCCTTGAGCACGTCGGTTAGGGCCTGTCCGGTGTATGAGCGGGCACAGGCAGCGACCTCTTCAGGCGTTCCCTCGGCGACGATATGCCCGCCCCCCTCGCCCCCTTCCGGGCCGAGATCGATGATCCAGTCGGCTGTTTTAATGACGTCGAGATTGTGCTCCACCACCAGCACCGTGTTCCCGGCTTCGACAAACCCCTGCAGCACTTCGAGGAGCTTATTGATGTCGGCGAAGTGTAGCCCCGTTGTCGGCTCGTCGAGCAGGTAAATGGTCCTGCCGGTCGAACGTTTACCCAGCTCGCGGGCCAGCTTGACCCGCTGCGCTTCGCCGCCGGAAAGCGTCGGAGACGACTGGCCGAGCTTGATGTAATCGAGGCCGACATCGTGCAGCGTCCCCAGTAGCTTGACGATCTGCGGAATGTTGCAGAAATGCTCCAGCGCTTCCTGCACGTCCATCTGCAGCACGTCGGCGATACTGGCCCCCTTGTAGCAGACCTGGAGCGTCTCGCGGTTGAACCGCCGCCCCTCGCAGACCGGGCAGGTCACCCAGATGTCGGCCAGAAAATCCATCTCCAACCGGTTCGATCCGTGTCCATCGCAGGCTTCGCAGCGGCCGTCCGCCACGTTGAAGCTGAACCGGCCCGGCTTGTAGCCGCGAACTTTCGAGTCCGGCAACTGAGTGAACAACTGCCGAATGTGGTCGAACAGTTTGACGTACGTGGCGGGGTTCGACCGCGGCGTGCGGCCGATGGGTGACTGATCGATGTCGATCGCCTTGTCCAGATATTTCAAACCGGCGATGCGATCGTGATCGCCCGGACGCCCTTTGCCTTTGTTCAAATCGCGGTTCAATACTTGCCAGAGAATGTCGTTGACCAGCGAACTCTTGCCCGAACCGCTAACACCTGTCACGCAAATGAACGACTCGAGCGGCAGCCTCACCTCGATGTTCTTCAGATTGTTTCGACGGGCGCCGAGAATTTTAAGCTGTTTCTTTCCGGGTTGACGGCGGACTTCCGGCACGTCGATGGTGAGCTGGCCCGACAGATACTGACCGGTCAAGCTCCGTTTTTCGTTCTTGACGTCTCTGAGCGTTCCCGCGACGACCACCTCTCCGCCGCGGACTCCGGGACCGGGACCGAAATCAACGAGGTGGTCGGCCGACCGCATGGTCTCCTCGTCGTGCTCAACGACGATGACCGTGTTCCCTTGATCGCGCAGGTCGCAGAGACTCTCGAGCAGCATGCGGTTGTCGCGGGGATGCAGGCCGATCGAAGGCTCGTCGAGAATGTAGACCACGCCAACCAGTCCGCAGCCAATTTGCCCCGCCAAGCGGATTCGCTGACTCTCGCCGCCGGACAACGTCGGCGCGGCGCGGTCGAGAGACAGGTAATCGAGGCCGCAGCGCAGCAGAAACCCCAGACGGCCGCGAATCTCCTTGAGCGCTTCTTCGGCGATCAGTTGCCCGGTTTTGTCGAGCTGGAGCGAATCGAAGAACTCGCAGGCTTCAAGAATGCTCAATCCGCAGACTTCGGGCAGGTTCAGTTCGGCCGGTTTGCCACGGGAAATGTACCGTCGGCTGGACGAGGTGATCCGCACATTACGGGCCTGCGAGTTCAGCCGCGTTCCGCCGCAGGCGGCACAGGCAACAAACTCCATGTAGCGTTCCAACTGTCGCCGCCGCATCGGATTACGGGACTTGCGGTAGTTTTCCAGCAAATGGGGGACTACGCCGTCGTACATCCCGCCGTGTTTCCAGACGCCGCCCGAATACCGCCACGCAAACGTGATGTTGCGCTGCCCGGTTCCGTACAAAAAGATCTGCCGGGCTTCGTCGGGCAGGTCACACCACGGTGTTTTGAGCAACGAATCGGCAAGCAGGTCCAGGTCCTGCTCAATCGCTCGGGCCACGCCTTTGTAGATGTGCCGCCGCCAACGGCCGACCTTCCGCAGCAGACCGAGCAGTTCGATGGCCCCTTTCGAGATGGACAGCTTCTCGTTGGGGATCAGCCGCGGCAGGACAAAATCGTGCCGCATCCCCAAACCGTTGCACTCCAGACACATCCCCTGCGGACTGTTGAAGCTGAACAGTTGAGGACTGGGCGGCTCGTAGCTGAGGCCGCAATCAGAACAGGCATAGTGCGAGCTGTAGAGGGTTTCGCTCGTTGACCGTTGTGTGTTGTCCGTGGCATTGATCGCGGGATCGCGTTTTCGGCCGGCCACGGGCGGCGGACCACGGACCACAGACTCTTTCAAGACAATCAACGTGCCGCCCGAAAGTTTCAACGCGGACTCCACCGCTTCAGCCAGTCGGGAACGACCAGTTTTTCCAGCAACCAGACGATCGACGACAACTTCGATGGTGTGCCGCATTTGCCGGTCGAGCTGCAAATTGTCGGTCAACTGCACCACGCTGCCGTCGACCCGTGCCCGCAGAAATCCCTGTTTGAGAAGATCGTCGAACAGGTCGCGGTATTCGCCCTTCTGCTGTTGCACAACGGAAGCGAGAACCTGAAAGCGTGTTCCCTCGGGCAGCCGTGAGACGTTTTCGAGAATCTGCTCTGACGACTGTGCCGCAATCGGCTTGTCGCATTGTTCGCAGTAACCATAACCGACCCGCGCGAAGAGGACTCGCAGGTAGTCGTAAATCTCGGTGATCGTACCGACCGTGCTGCGGGGATTGCGACCGCGTGTTTTCTGCTGGATCGAGATTGAGGGCGATAGCCCGCTGACGGCATCGACTTGGGGTTTGGGCATTTGCCCAAGAAACTGTCGAGCGTAGGTCGACAGCGACTCGACGTAGCGCCGCTGACCTTCCGCGTACAGCGTGTCGAATGCCAGCGAACTTTTCCCCGAACCGCTGACGCCGGTCATGCAAATCAGCTTGTTCCGGGGCAGCCGCAGGTTGATGTTACGCAGGTTGTGCTCGCGGGCACCGCGAATGACGATGTCGGTTGCGGTCATGAATGATCCACGGAGGCGTCGTTTTCCGATACGGGATCTTTGTTCTGCCGTTGTTTGGCGAGAGCAAAATACAATCCGTCAAGAGTATAGAGATGCGGGACCAACAGACAACTGAACTGTCGTCAGATCAACACACGTTGGTGTGGTGCAACGGACCTTCGTCGCAACGCCGGTTCGGTTGGATTAGACTAAACGACACCGACGCCGTCAGATGTTGCTCGATTTGAAAGAACCGGCGGTCGCGTTGCCTTGCGCGCGAGCTGACCGGATACGTTTCCACCAGAAAAACGGGCGAGACCTGCCTTGGATGCATCAGCACTCGGTCTGATTCTTGCCGCCGCCGGAATTCACGCCACCTGGAATTTGATCGCCAAGCAGTCGGGTGGGTCGGCTCTCTTCGTCTGGATGTTTTCTCTCCTCTCTTCCGTCCTGTATGCGCCGGCAGCGGTTTGGATTGTCGTTGTGCTGCAACCGGAAATCGGCCTGATCGAGGCCGGCTTCATGATCGGGACCGCCGCTCTGCACACCTTCTATTACGTGATTTTGCTGCGCGGTTACCGGGTCGGCGATTTGTCGCTGGTTTATCCATTGGCTCGTAGCACGGGACCTTTACTGGCGACGGTTTTGGCGATCATCCTGCTGGATGAACGGCCGAGTGCAACGGCCCTGTGCGGCGGGGCGCTGATCCTCATTGGTGTCGCCGCCCTCACCTGGAAGACCGATCGGCGCAGCGGACCGGATACAGCCACAGCCGTCCGCTACGGATTGATGACGGGAGTCCTCATTGCTGCCTACACCATCTGGGACAAATATGCGGTCAGCGAGCAGGGACTCGCCATTCCGGCGCTGCTGATCGATTACAGTTCGAACGTCGGCCGCACATTGTTTCTTGCGCCGTTTGTTTTGCGTCATCGGGACCGGCTGCCCGACGAATGGCGGCTGCGTCGCCGGGCTGTGTGGGGCGTAGCCGTTCTGGGTCCGCTGTCGTACTTGCTGGTGCTGACGGCGATGAGCTTCACGCCGGCCAGTTACGTCGCCCCGGCCAGAGAGATCAGCATCCTGTTTGCGACGTTTCTGGGGACACGGTTGCTGGGTGAAGGTCACAGCGCAAGGCGAATTGCTGCCACGGCGGCAATGGTCGCCGGATTTATCGCGATTGCCCTCGGCTGAGAGCGGCCCTGATTTTCCGCCCCACCCGGTACGATTTTTGCGCCGTCGCTGGCGCTGCGGGCCGTTGAATTAACTACGCCGTTGAGGTGAGGACTGGCATCACGTACGGCCCTTTGGGAACAACGGCAATTCGGGCGTCGTCGCCGTAGCGGGCCAACGCCTGCTCGACCGCCTGTTCCACACTCGGTGCCGAATCGACGAACAATTTCTGGAGGGTCTCGGCAGGCAGTCCGTGGCTGACGTAGGTCACCTTGGCCTTGCGGCAGACCTTGGCCAGTTCCTCCATCTGCCACTGATCCATGACGAAATAATCCTTGCCGAGAATCCGCTGCATAAAGCCGTCCAGGTTTTTATTTTCCCGGAACAACTGCTGGAATTCCGGGCTGCCGATGCCGTCCGACAATCCGGCGGCAATGATGATTGTGCCCCCGTCTTTGACAATGGGCAGCACGCCCGTTAACCCTTTGACGGACTGGTAGAATGTGGTGTCCAACGGGTAGCCGGCGCTGCTGGTGACGACCACGTCGCACGGCTGGGAAACATCGGCTTTGACTACCGTCTCTACAAAACGGACCCCTTCCAGAAACGCTTCTTCCATGTCGCCGGCCACGACGGACGTGACACGGCGACCGTTGTCGATCGTGACATTTACGATAAAATCGCAACCGGCCATGCGGGCGATGGCCGTGTTCTCCTCGTGGACCGGGTTGCCCTCCAAAAAACCGCAGTCTGCTTTGGGATGTTCGAGGAACTGGGGCCCGTGCCAAACCTTGACCGTTTCCAAACCCGCAATGCCGGGACAGATCAGCTTTCGGCCGCCTGAATAACCGGCCATCAAATGCGGTTCGATCAGTCCCGTGGCGATCTTCAAATCGGCTTGCAGATAACGCTTGTCGATCCAAACTGGTACACCGCGTGGTGAGTTGCCTAAAGGAGTGTGTTCGGCGAGATTTTTTCCGTGATGGTTTTCGATGCGGTAACCGGCCGCGATCTCCTCGCCCACCAACTCCATGATTTCGTCGCCTTCATTGGGCCGATGCAAGCCGGTGGCAATCAGAATGAGAATCGACCCGCGCTCAATCCCAGACTGCTCGAGCGTCCGCAGAATGCTCCTCAGCAGCAGTTTGTTCGGCACGGGTCGGGTGATGTCACAGATGAGAATGCACGCCGATTCTTTTCCACGTGCCAGTTCCGCCAGCGGCCGAGAGCCGATCGGGTTGCGGAGAACGTCGTCCAGCGCACCTTCAGGATCGGCCAGCGGTTCGACCGGTTGCAGATCCAAGGGCCCGACGATGTTTTTGTCAGGAATCTCGACATCCAGGCCGGTTGTGCCGTAATCGAGTGTCACTTTCATGGATCGCTCACCAGAGGGAACAATAATGGGATCAATCAGCCACGCGCCAACCTGCGGTCGGTGGCCCTAGGATCGCTTGTCTTTTAGAGTTTCACCTTGTCACATCTGCGCTCCGCGCGCATGTTGCGGAGAGCCCAGAGCGGAGAGTCGAGAGCCAGAAAGATCGACATTAATAGATTCTGGCTCTCCGCTCTCGACTCTTGGCTGCGGCCGATAGGCCGCGTTAGGAGCAGTTCAGTCCTGAAGTTGACCTTGCAATGTTAACATCAACTTGCGTCGGCTTCCCTGATTTCGATGTTCGCACAGGTAGATTCCCTGCCATGTTCCCAAACAGAGCCGACCGTCGCGGACGGGAATGGTGACCGAACTCCCTATCAGCGAGGCCTTCACGTGGGCCGGCATGTCGTCCGGTCCCTCGACCGTATGCCGATACGGAAAATCTTCCGGGGCGATTGTGTTCAACGCCGACTCCATGTCGGCCGGCACGTCGAGGTCGGCGTTTTCGTTGATCGTTAATGACGCCGACGTGTGCATGATAAACACCTGGAGCAGGCCGATCTGCATCCGGGCGATGTCGGGCATCGCCTCGTCAACGAGGTGGGTGATCAAATGAAACCCGCGTGAATAGGCGGGCAGCTGAATCTGACTTTGAAACCACGCCATCACAATCTCCGCTTTGCCGCGACCGCAGGGAACGCTCTCTTCGGTTGCGGCTAGACAAGAGAATAATAGAGCAGAAACTCAGTGTGCTTTGCAAGTGGAACGTTTCCTCGCAGCGCCGCACACGTCCTTAACCAATGGACTGCCAAGTTCTCGTTTCCGCGGCTGCCAGAACTGCCAGGTTAACGCGCAAAGTCTGCAAACCTTCGTTGAGCGAACAGGCTGCAACGCTCCGACCTTCCATCGTGTCGAGAAAGTTGTTGGCCTGGTGAACGAACAGGTCGTCTCGCTCGATGTCGAACTGTGATTCCAACTGCCAGTCGCCGCCCACCTGCTGGACCGACAGCCAGCGAGTGCGGTGCATCTCCAGCCGTACGGTGCCCTGTTCGCAGATCACCGTAATCGTTGATTCACTGAGCGACTGATGTTGATTGAGACTGTACGTTGCGAGAATGGAGACGTGCCGGGCGATGACGTTGACCGTGTCTTCCACCTCGACTCCTTCCAGCACTAAATGGTCGGCATCGGCGGCCAGTTGCGTGATCGGGCCGACCAGCCACTGGCCCGAATTGATCAGGTGCGTCAGTGCATCTTGAATGGCGCCGCCGCCTGTCGCGCGATCGGCATAATAGATTTCTCGGTAAGCCGGCCGGTAGAGCGGAAAGTGTTGACCGGAGACCGCCACTAGCTGCACGGGCCGGCCGAAACGTCCGCTGTGGATCGCCGTTCGCATGTCGGTCAACGCCGGGTCGGCGCGGGAAACGTAGGCGACCGCCGCAACAAG
The DNA here is from genome assembly GCA_963582395.1 of Planctomycetota bacterium. Lineage (GTDB taxonomy): Bacteria > Planctomycetota > Planctomycetia > Planctomycetales > Planctomycetaceae > CAUZTK01. The sequence continues at coordinate 12,021 of CAUZTK010000066.1, forward strand.
GCGATGCTCGTCGACCAGCGAAACAAGACGCTCTACACCGTCCATGTTTGTGCTCAGCGGTTTTTCGATAAGCAGCGGGATACGGGCACCTGCCAGTTGCAAGGCCATTGGGACATGCAAGTTGGCCGGTGTGCAGATGACGGCGGCATCGTATCGGTCGTTGACGGCTTCGCCCAAATCGTAATAAACCTGGTCCAATCCGTAGCGCTGTTTCACAGCTGAGCGGACGTCCGCGTTGATTTCGCACAGGGCCACGCTCGCCCGCCCTGTCCGCAGGAAGCAGCGCACGTGCCGCTCCCCAATTGATCCGCCGCCGATCACCAGTATTCGATGTTGTTTTGTCACGGAACTTCCAGTTGATGAGTTTAGTTGCACCACGAAAACGCCAGCGAACTTGCGTTCGACTCCAACCAGATGCGAGGATAACTGCTCAGTACTGAGGTCGTCAAAATATCTGTTCGAGAGAAGCCAAAGTGAACGCGACAATTAGGCCGCTGTTGCTGGACGTCGAACGTTGCCGAGAGCGGCAACGTTGGGTCGTCGATTGTCTGCAGCGATTGAAAGCCGATCGGGCTGTGTTCGTCTTGCCCGAGAACATATACTACCTGACCGGGTTTCGGCCACATCGGTTGATGACGTCGCTGCTGAGCCTCGAGGCAGACGGATGCCAAACGCTGGTGGCTCCCAACGACGTTCCGGAACACGCAGCCGCCGATAACATCGTCACCTATCCGGCCCAATGGCACGCGACGCTCCGACAGGAACAAATCGAGGCGGCCTCGCAGGCCCTGCGTCAGGCTACTGCGGCACTCTCAAAACCACGCCGGGTTGCCGTCGAGTTTTCCGGGTTCGGTCCGCACATTCGGTGGGCTATCGGACTCAGCGACGAGTCGGAGTTGGTCGACCTCGAAGCGGAACTCTGGAAACGCCGCCGTAAAAAAGACCCGGACGAACTCGAGCTGATCGGCCGTGCGATTGCCTGCAGCGAAGCGATGTACGCGCGGGCCCGGGAAATCATCGAGCCGGGCATCACCGAGATCGAAGTCTACAATCAACTGCACGCGGCGGCCGTCGAAGTTGCCGGTGAACCACTGACGGCCTTGGGGAACGATTTCCAATGCAATTCGCCGGGCGGACCACCCCGCCCGCGTCCCGCCCAGAGCGGTGAACTGTTCATCCTCGACCTAGGGCCGGCCTACCGAGGTTATTACGCCGACAATTGCCGAACCATCTCGGCCGACGGCCGACCGACCGACGAACAGCAACGGGCGTGGGAATTCATCGTGCGAACACTCGACATGGTCGAGCAAACCGTTCGTCCCGGTTTGAGCTGCCGACAGCTCTTCGAACAGGCCCAGTCCATGCTGGACGAATACCGTCCCGGCGCGTTCTTTCATCATCTGGGGCACGGCTTCGGGCTGTTTCCTCACGAGGCCCCGCACTTGAATCCGAACTGGGACGACCGGTTCGAAGAAGGAGACGTCTTCACCGCCGAGCCCGGACTCTATGGCCCGGAACTGAAGGCCGGCATCCGGCTGGAACAGGACTATCGGCTGATAGCCGACGGCGTGCAACGGCTGACGTCCTTTCCGCTGGAGTTGGCGTAACGGTAGATTTGGGAGTGCATGAAGTCTCAGTCTTGCAATTCTAAGGATCTCACTGTTGCAAGAGCGTAGGCCCTTCGGCCCGGCAATCCTTGAAGCGGAAGCCGCCGTCGACGCACAGCATCGAGCCTGTGATGTAGTCGGCGTCGTCGGACGCCAGAAAGGCGACCGCCCGGCCGATGTCTTCCGGTGTCCCCAATCGTCCCCAGGGCAGTTTTTCTGCTCCGCGGCGGATCTCCTCTTCCCCGAATAACTCATGTTCGCCCGGCGTGTCGATCCAGCCGGGTTCGATGGTGTTGACGTTGATGCGATGACCCAACAACTCGACCGCGACCGTCCGGGCCATGTGGTTCAGTCCTGCTTTGGCCGCACCGTAAGCGATGCTGCGGGCTATCGGCATTTCGGCATGAACGCTGGAGATGAAGACAATTTTCCCACCGCCACCCCGTTCGACCATGTGCCGGGCCACGAGCTGGCTCATGTGGAAACCGCTGATGAGCGTGCCGTTGATGACCCGTTCGAAATCATCCGGCTTGTAGTCCAGAAAGTCGCAGCGAACACCGTAGGCCGGATTGCTCACCAGGATATCGATTCGACCGATGGCCTGAATGGCTTCGCCGACCAGCTTCTGACAGCCCTCACGGCTAAAGACATCGGATTCGATGACCGTACACGATCGGCCCAGTGTCTTGATCTCATCGTGGGTGGCGGCGATGTCTGGGCTGCCGGGCCGGTCGTTGATGATCAAGTCGGCCCCATTTTGGGCCAGTTGCAGGGCGCATCCCTTACCGATCCCTCGTCCGGATCCCGTCACCAGTGCCGTTTTC
>CAUZTK010000067.1:0-14409 GCA_963582395.1 Planctomycetota bacterium
AAGCTCTTCCCGCTGTGGCGCGAGCAAACCAACCGCCGTATTGAAACGCACAAGAGTGATTTGCATCTGGCGCAGTTGAATCTCGATCGGACCGAGGTTCGTCCCCCGTTTACCGGCATTGTGAGCGATGTGATGGTCGAGCGGGGCCAATTCGTGCGCGTTGGCGACGCGTTGCTGCGGCTGACCGATCCGTCGGATGTCGAGATTCCGGTTCCGCTGACACTGGCCGAGTTCGCCCGGCTCGAACCGGAATTGCGGGCTGGACGCGAGCCGCGCGTCGAACTGGCCGAAAACGAAACCGACGAGAAACGCTGGGAGGGTTTCGTCGTTCGCTCGGCTCCCGAAGCGGACGAAACAACCCGCACGGTGAAGGTGTTTGTCCACGTGGTCAACGACGATCAGCCGACGCCGCTGTTGCCCGGCACCTTTGTACAGGCCCGCATCGATGGTCCCATGCTCCAGAACGCGATGGTCGTTCCCCGGGATGCGATCATCAACGGCAATCTGTTTGTGGTCGCGAATCTCAAACCGCTCGATCAACCGGAATCCAAAACAGGCGAGGCGGAACTGTCAGGCACCCGGACCAGCCGGCAGGGTCAGGACCGGCAGACGGGGGTGTGGGAAGTGACGGCGGAAAAACGTTCCGTGGTCATCGAACGAACTCTGCAAATGCTGGCGATCGTGAAGTCCGGCATCAAACCGGGGGAGCTGATCGTGCTCACGAATCTCGACGTGGTTCACTCCGGTGTCAAGGTCCGCGTCGAATCCCGTCAACGGCTCAAAGAGACTCTCGACCGGCAGCGGACTCGAATCATCCGCCCGAAATCGCTGGCCGGTGGTGACACTGAAGACGACCACGACAAAGTGAATTGAGTTCACGATTGCCGGCTGGCTTGACCCAGCCGAATGCACGTCTCGCCAGCGGCCAGTTCCCTGCTTGCACTTGCCGGGACGGCGAATCACAATGGGCGAAAGAACTGGTTGCTTCTCAACAGATTCGCCGGTGTTTCCCGTCCTGATTATCTAATCGACCTGCCCGGAGGAACGCACACATGAATCGGCCGTATTGTTGTCGCAAATCGATACTGCTGTCCTGCCTCGTCGTACTTGGCGGCGTGCTGTGGCTTGTCGCAAAACCTTCGTTGAAAACAAACGTCATCACGGCTCTGAGCACAGCAGCCCAAAGTTCGACGGCATCCGCCGCCGAACTGCCTGTCGTCACCAGCGTCGAACGCCAGCCGCTGGTCGCCGCGACCGAACGGCTCATCGAAGCGCTTGAGTTCGTCGGTGCACCGCTAGCTGATGCCGACCTGACGGCGTTACGGGCGGCGATGAGAAACACCGACAGAGCCGCATCGGTTCGCGGGATTCAAGAGGTGCTCGACAAGTACACTCTGGCCGGAGTCGACATCAACGCGGAAAGCCGTGTCAAAGTGGCCGAGGGCCCCGCCAACAAAGAGCTGGTGCAGCAGGGATGGCGGACGTTTCTGGTGAAGGTGAACAACCAAGCCGGCATTACCCCCCGGCTGGTCGCCGATAGCCCGAACGCCGCACCGCAGTTCCGCCGCAGCCGCGGAGCAAAGCGGCCGAAGATCGACATCTCCGCCGCCGAAGTCGCCCAGAGGTTTCTATCGATCGAGATGTTCGACAAGCTGCCACTCAAGCCGACGCTCTCCGGGCTTGAACTGGAGTACCGCATCATCCAACTTTTTAGCCGCGACGTCGGCCGTCGGGAAGCGAAGCTGGCGTTCAACGTCGGACAGGGTACGCAAGACATTGGCTTCCGCAACGCCGTGCCGATCCTATTTAACTCGGTCCCGGCGGTCGAGGTCTCTCTAGGTGTGCAGGATTTCGACGGCAAACCAACGACGGCGGCTTTTGTCATTCGAGACCGGTTTGGCCGCGTCTATCCCAATCCGGCGAGACGGCTGGCGCCCGACTTCTTCTTTCACAATCAGGTTTACCGGTCCGACGGCGAGTCGGTACACCTGCCGCCGGGCGAGTATTCGGTCACCACTTCCCGAGGGCCGGAATACTACGAGGAAACCACCACGCTGGTCGTCCCACAGGGCGTCGGCAGCCACCGGGCCGACTTCAAGCTCCGCCGCTGGGTGCATGCCGCCGCTCGCCGCTGGTTCTCGGGCGATCATCACGTCCATGCTGCCGGCTGCGCCCACTACGAAAACCCGACCGAAGGGGTCACGCCCGGCGACATGATGCGGCACATTCTGGGTGAGGACCTCAATGTGGGCTGCGTGCTTAGTTGGGGTCCCTGCTGGTACGCCCAAAAGGCTTACTTTGAAGGGAAGACGTCGGCCCTCTCTCGGCCGAATTACCTGATGCGCTACGACGTCGAGGTCAGCGGCTTTCCCTCAGCACATGCTGGGCATCTTTGTCTGCTGCGGCTCAAGGACGACGATTTCGAGTATGCTGCCGAAATGGAATTCGACTGGAGTTACGGCGGCCAGCAGGGGCATTTCAAAGGCAAGAAAACGTTCGTCATCGGCGAATGGCCAAGCTGGACGCTGCCCGTGCTCGCCTGGGGAAAGAACCAGAGAGCCGTCGTCGGCTACAGCCACAGCGGCTGGGGATTGCAGTTGCCCGATCACCTGCCGGACGGCCGGCGGCAGTTCGTCAACTACCGCAACCAGCCAGCCAGCTGGAACGGCCGCGCCGCCGACACGTTGCCCGATTACGCAATGCCTAACTTCGACGGCATCGGCGCCAACGAGTACATCGTGACCGTTGCGCACGATGTGTGTGACTTTATTTCGACCGTCGATACGCCCGCCATCTGGGAGTTGAACATCTGGTACCACACACTCAACTGCGGTTTCCGGGCTCGCATCAGCGGCGAGACCGACTTCCCCTGTATCTACGGCGATAGGGTGGGGCTCGGCCGGGTCTACGTCAAACTCGATCCCGGCCAGCAGCTCGATTTCGACACCTGGATCCAGGGCGTCAAGAATGGCCGCAGTTACTGCGGCGACGGTCGCAGCCACATCTTCGACTTCCAGGTTAACGACGTGGCGGCCGGTGAACCGGGTTCCGGCGGAAAACTCAGCCAGTTGAATCTGAAACAGCCGGGCAAGGTGAAGGTCTCCTTCGACGTCTTGGCACTACTGGCCGAAAAACCAACGCCCGAAACAGAGCAGATTCGCAAGTCCCGGCTCGATCAGAAACCGTATTGGCACATCGAGCGCAGCCGCATCGGCAAGACGCGCAGCGTGCCGGTCGAGGTCATTGTGAACGGCTATCCGGTGGCCACCAAGACCATTGTGGCCGATGGCAGCGAACAGTCGCTCGAGTTCGACGTCGACATCAAGCATTCGAGTTGGGTCGCCGTGCGGATCTTACCTTCAGTTCACACCAACCCGGTCTTCATCGAAGTCGCCGACAAACCGATCCGTGCCAGCCGCCGTAGTGCCCAGTGGTGCCGCCGCGCCGTCGACGTTTGCTGGAACTCCAAGCAGGGCCAGATTCGTGATTCGGAACAGCACGAGGCCCAAGCGGCCTACGACAAAGCACGGACGATTTACGAGCGGATTCTGGCGGAGAGCGTGGCGGAGTGATAGGAAGATGGAGGATGGCCTATGCCTGTCATTAGAGTCTTAGCTTGTCACATTTGCGCGCAGTGCGCACATGTTACGGAGATCCCAGAGTGGAGAGTCGAGAGCCAGAAAGATCGACATCGATAGATTCTGGCTCTCCGCTCTTGACTCTTGGCTGCGGCCGATAAGCCGCGTTAGGAGCTTTCGTGATCTGGATATTTACCTGATTGCCCGAGAGCAAACACGGATCATCTTTTCCATCTACCGTTCCATGATCATGATCTGCATCTCCGTCACACCTACGTCGCGCCAACTGGCCAAGGTCGACATTCTGAATGCCTCGCGGCATTGCGATTTGGTCGAGGTCTGCCTCGATCACCTGGCCAAAGAGCCGGACATGGGCGACCTCATTTCGGGCTTCGAGAAGCCGATTCTAATCTCCTGTCGCCGGAAGGAAGAGGGTGGTCAGTGGGAAGGGACCGAACAGCAGCGGCAAGCGCTGATCCGGCAGGCCATCGTTGCCGGTCCCGAGTACGTCGAGTTGGAACTGGACATCGCCCTGGATATTCCGCGGTTCGGCAACACCCAGCGGGTCATCAGTCACACTAGCCTGCACAAACCGCTGGGCAACGTCGATGAGATTTTTGCAGAGGCGGCCCGTGTCCATGCCGACGTGGTCAAATTCATCCAGCCCACGCCGACGCTGGAAGCGGCCTGGCCGTTGTTGGCGGCCGTCACCAAAAAACGCGACCTGCCGGTCGTCGGCATGGGTCTAGGGCGGCCGGGAATCACGTTTTCGCTGTTGGGACGCAAGTATGGTTCGCCCTGGATTTATGCCGCCCTCGAGCAAGGCATGGAATCGCACGACGGACAGGCAACCGTCTTCGAACTGAATGATCTGTATCACTGGAGCGAGATCGAACCGGACACGCATTTCGTCGGCGTCATTGGCTTCGGGCCAACCGAAACCGGGACCGTCCGAGTTTTCAACGCCGGTTTCAAACAACTCGGTTTGAACACGCGCTGTCTGCCGCTGGCAGTGGGCGATTTCGATCAGTTTGCCCGGCGGCTCGACACGCTGGGAATCAATACGGTCCTCGTCAGTCCCGCGCTGGGAGCCTATGTGCTCGACTTGACCGATCAGGCGGAAGATGCTGCCCAACAGAGCGGATTTGCCGACCTGCTGCTGAAGCGGAAAGAGAGTGGTTGGACCGCTTACAACACCATCTGGCGCAGTGCGCTGAAAGCCGTCGAAGACAAGCTGGGACGCAAAAACGCCGAAGACCGTCCGCTCGACCGGTGCAACGTGCTGGTCGTTGGCGCCACAGGAACGGCGCAGGCAATGATTCACGGCATCCATCGCCGCAAGGGAATCGTGAGCGTCACCGCACCGGACGACAAAAAGGCACAGCGGGTCGCGCGGAAGTTCGGCGTCCGTTGCATTCCTTTCGCAAGCTTGTACGACACGCTGGTCGACGTGGTCATTCTCGCCGACCCCAATCTCACCGCAGGTTACACTAAAAGCGAGATGAACCCCTCGTACCTACGGCCGCACATGACCCTGCTCGACGTTTGCCGGCTGCCGGAAGACTCGGCGTTCTCGACCGAAGCCCGTGAGCGCGGTTGCAAGATCGTCGAGCCGGCCGATGTTTACGTCGATCAGCTCTCCACCGAGTTTAAGGTGATTACCGGTCAGGAGCTGCCAGCGGAAGCGTATCAGGCGGTGCGGCCCCAAGAAGGGCAATCGTTTCGCCCCCCACATCTGAAAGGATCTGGGTCTTCCCGATTTTGAGGCTCAGAATCACGGGGAGGAAGTCGGCCATTCGCCGCTGAAGACTTCGGCAGCCGGACCGCTCATGTAGACCGTTCCACAGGGAGACCACTCGAGTTGGAGTTCGCCGCCGGGCAATCGGCAGCGGACATGTCGTTCGGTCCTGCCGGACAGCACGCCCGCCACCAGCGCCGCGCAACCACCGGAGCCGCAGGCCCGCGTCTCGCCGCTGCCTCGCTCCCAGACGCGCATCACGATTTCGGTCGGCGAGACGACCTGCACAAATTCAACATTGACGCGATTGGGAAAAGCCGGGTGCATTTCCACCAACGGCCCGACGCCGAGCACCCAGTTGTCGGTCAGATCATCGAGGAACGTCACACAATGCGGGTTGCCCATCGAGACGCAGGTGACTGTGAGAGCGACCGGACCGGCAATGGGCGAGCGGCCGGCGCCAGCCGGCTGATGCTTCCATCCCAAGACCGGCAAGTCCCGCTTGCTATCCTCAAGTTCTAGATTAACATCGACGGGCGGATCGCCCTGCAAGGTGGTCGGAATGTCGGCGCTTTTGAGAATCGGGTGGCCCATGTTCACCCGCGCCCCAGCGACCCTTCCCTGCTCGATTGTCAGTTGTAACGTTAGTACGCCTCGATCGGTCTCGATCTGAAGATCTTCTTTTTTAGCAATGCCGCGATCGTAAACATATTTGGCGACGCAACGGATGCCGTTACCGCACATTTCGGCGGCGCTGCCGTCGGCGTTCCACATTCGCATTCGAGCATCGGCGGTTTCCGACGGACCGATCAGAATCAACCCGTCGGCACCGACGCCGGTATGCCGATCGCTGATATTGCGGGCCAACGCGGAGATGTCAGCCGGGGGCGGTTTGTCAAAACAGTCGACATAGACGTAATCGTTTCCGGCTCCGTGCATCTTGGTGAAACGTAGCATAGGATCCTTCCGGTACTTTCCCCTAAACAACGGGCTTGGCCCCCTTGCCCGCTATACCGCAAGCGAAAACTTGGCCTGCGGAAATTCAGACGTCAAAAGCGCGAACAACATTCACGTTTCAGACCGAATCACGACGCCAGACGTTTCGCTGCAAGACCTCGATCGCTCTGGACAGGGCGCAACGCTTTCAACGCAGTCCTCGGAAGATCTGTCTGCGCAGCGGGTTGTCGCGGCCGGTGAACTGCTCGTCCTCCCCGGGTTCCTCCATCAACGCCCGGGCCATCATGTGAAACTTGGCATCGATGTCGTCGGCATAGTAGACGAGCAGCGCCTCGGGAGTGTGTGGGGCGACCGGGGAACCCCACTCCGACATGTTCTGATGCGCGACGATCATGTGCTCCAGCCGTAAGAGGACTTCGGCATCCATGTTGGGGACCTCAGCCGCCTTGTCGCGGATCAGATCCCGACCCAGCAAGATATGGCTAATTAACCGACCCTCGGCCGTGTATCCGGACCCCTGCGGGCGGTTGTCAAGCTCGATCAACTTTCCAATATCGTGAAGGATCGCACCGGCAACAACGAGCGGCTTCGACAACGGCGGTTGCATACTCGGGTAGTCGGCAAGGTACTTGTCAGCCAGAAATGTCGCCGTCCGCGTGACCGAGAGCACGTGCTCCAGGTAGCCGCCGGTGAAAGCATGATGATTGCGTGAGGCGGCCGGAAGCCGCTTGAGCGGCTCTTCGTGCTCTTGCAGAAGACCGACCACCAGTTGCTTGAGCGGGACGTCGCTGATTTGCTGCGTGGCAATGCCGACAAGATCGGCGAACATTTCGTTGACGTCGAACTGTGTCGATTGGTAGAAATCGGCCGGGTTGAAACCGTCGGATTCGTCTGCTTGCTCGACTTCCCGTATGCGGTCAATTTCAATCTGCGGTCCGTATTGGCTCTCGTGGAAGTGACACTGCAGTTTGTAGAAGCCGCCCACCTTCCAGAGGGTTTCGCAATCGGAAAAACAGGGCGAATCGCTCCAGATCATGGCCGTCACAGTTCGAGCGGTGTCACGAAAGCTGGCGCGAAAGTACGGTTTTCCGTCGCGGGTGGTCGACCGCTCTCGGCTGGCCAGCAGTGCAAAACAATCCCCCATCTGACCGGCATCCAACTCGCTGATCCTCACGAGACGGACTTCATTCTCAGGAGACGCGGGCATGAGCTGCTTCTGTTTCAGCGGCCCGGAAGAGCGATCGGCATTTCTCATGAGGGCACCGTCGAGCCCGTCTGTGGGGTGTGAACGGCACCGGGACGGCACCGCTTGGTTCCCCTCTCCGTCTCGACTTTAACGGAGTTACGTCAGCGATTCAAACTCGCAGACCACTCAGAAGTTTCCACGGTTGATAGGCGGCGGCACGTTTTTACACAACCTTTGCGGAGAGCGTTTGGCTTGCGGCCGACAAATTCGCGTGACCAGGTTTCCAGCAAGATTGTCCGGGGGGGACGCATCTGCGGCAAAACCAGGGTCGTTCAGACGCAACCGGTGACCAATCCGTTTCTTACGCGGCAAAAAAAACTTTTGACTCCACCAAAAGTTAGCCTCGTTTCAAGCCACTCTCAGTGATATAATAACCTGGTGAATTTCCGCATGACCGGGAAATATGAATCGAAAGTGGTTTTCAAGGGAGAAACGAGATCGATGGCAGTCACGATCACCGAAACGGCCGCAGAAGAAATTAAACGGGTCATCAGCGAACAGAAGATGCCGGATAAAACGGTTCTGCGTATCGGCGTGGACGGCGGTGGGTGTAGTGGATTTCAGTATAATCTTGGCTTCGACAACACCATAAACGAAGACAAGGACCACGTCTCTGACCAACATGGCCTGCAGGTGGCCGTCGACAAAAAGAGCGCCCTCTTCCTCGACGGCACGACCATCGATTTTTACACAGGGCTCGAAAAACGGGGGTTCACATTCGACAATCCCAATGCCGTCAAGTCTTGTGGCTGCGGGCAAAGTTTTTCGGCCTGAGCGAAGCTCCGAAAGCGGACACGACGGTCGATTGCGGTCAAAAGCGCAATCGACCGTTTTTTTGCGCGCCTGCTACGACGTCCAAGACCCAGTCCAGCCTGTTTTACCAAGCTTCTCGATCGTGCAGCGGCCAGGAATGTCGGTCGCTCGACTTCAGTGATGACAACGAAGGGACTGATCTCGGCAGTTGCCAGCACGAAAACGACACAGGACAATCGAGTGAGGATGGAGCGCGTCACATGCGGATCGCCGACTCATTCGCCGTCGTCGTCTTTTGGAAGTAAAGCGGCATCCCCATCAGCCGACGAAGAGACGTCGTCGTAGACTTCATCGTTCGTGTCGGCATCGGAAAGTTCGAACGCGTCGTTAGTGTTGGTGTCGGACGCTGCGATAGGAACGCCGTCTCGAACCGGGTCGGGTGGGTTTACTCGGTCGCTTTGCAAGTTGGAATCGATCGCCGGGTCCGCATCGTCATCGACCGTAGCGATCACGGCGTGACGATCGTCGTCTGAATCCGTGCGTGGCCCGTACTCTTCGTCCGAGTGTTCGGCTCCCAGCCCCTCTTCGGAAAGCCAAGACCGCTCGCGGAGCATTTGCATGCGCGGTGTATCAGCAGTGTCGAACGTGCCAACTCGATAGCCATGATGGCCTCGAGCACCATCGCTGCCCATCCAGTTGTCTCGTACGACACCGTTCCCCAAACCTCACCAGTGAGCAACACGGCGGCGACGGAAAACGAAATGACTGCCAAGGCGCTCTTGACGAATATTGTTCCACGCAATCGTTTCGACGCGTGATCAGCGATCGCCGTCCGGGTTGACAGATTCGCCATCTCGCGCAACGAATTCATCTCGGAGCGGACGACCTGTTTGTCCTGCAGGTGCCGGGGTTGCGAAGGTGACTCGAGCGAGATGGAGTCACTTTTTTGTCCGATCGTTGGTTGGTCTTGATGCGGATCAGGAACCGTTTCTTCAGCCGACTCGCTCGTTTTCGGATTGTCCGATGTCGGCAGATCTCCCGAAACGGCCTTGCTGCGCCGCGTTCTATCGAGCAGTTGCTCCATGTAATTCGCTACGGAATCAGGATCCTCGGTATCTTTGAGATGCAACGAGTTTTCATCGGAGTCTGGGGTGACGCTCGACGAATCGAATGACTGTGCCACTGAGATGGCCGTCGTTGTTGGGTCGGTGACCGGAGCCGATTCTGCCGATCCGGCATCGGATTGTTCACTTTCGTTCTGAGAGTCGAACGTCCCTGTACGCAAATCAAGCCCCGCGACGTCCTCGCCGTTTTTCGTATTCGTCGTTGCGGGGATCTGGGGGTCCTCGATTTCTGCTTCATCCTGACGGTAAACATCCAGCCTGCCGCCATCCGGTGACATTCCGCATTGCTCGAAGAGCGACAACAAATCATCATCCTATTTTTCCAGCATCTGGTCGGGACGATCGGTCGAGTCAAACGGAGCCTCGGATTCGACACTCGGAATCTTCGAATCAGATTCTGTCTGTTCGCGATCGGCGAAGAACTCCCGGCGTTCCGTGTCGAGTTGTTCGCGATCGGCGGCAAGTTGTTCACGCTGCGTTTGGAGCTGCTGCTCCTGTTGCGCCCGTGAGGCGGTCGTTTCCTCCCGCTCGGCATTCCAGGTGTCCCGCTCTTGATCGAATGCCCGGCGCTCCGCTTCCGTCGTGCAGTGCCGAGGACGGACTCCCTGCGCGCGCAGGGGCAACGTGCAATCCTCGGCCGACCCCAACGTACACTGGCCCGGCAGGAGGATCAGGGGTTCGAGACCGGAATGCCTCTGCACCGGTTCGAGAACCAGCAGGGCCTCACGTGGCCGAATCGTCAAGCTCGACACGGACGGGTGATGTACGGCGAGCATAGGGATGTTCACAGGGAAAGAGAAATTCTGGCTGTTGTTGGAAAACGATCAGAGGCGGGTCGATCGGCGTATCGCGGGGACACAATGATGAAATATCTCATGCGATATAGGTCACGAAACGACCATCGTCAAAAAGCTTACAACAGAAAGTGTTTTGCCGTCCGGTGAGCAGGTCGCCCCGATCTGGCGGATAGGAATTCCCACGATGAGCCGCATCCGGCCGCGGAAACACAACAAACTGCGACGTGTCGAATTGGTACAGACCGAAATTTCGGAATGATTCCCATAGGGGCGGACCACGCAAACATTGACCTGTCGTTGCGGGGACTCGATAATCGATAAAAAGGCGACAAATCCGTACGACCGTCGCGTTTGCTGGTACGATGACGCTGGCGGACCGTCATATCTTGTTTTCCCCCAAATTCAATCAACCGAAATGCCCCGCTGGCTTGCCAACGCGACGAAGGCTTGGACTCGTAGCAGTGCCCCTGAGCCTCAACCGTTTGAGGTTGACTGTGCTTGTGGCCGAAAAAACGACGGTGTCCGCGAAGCAGATTTTCGAGAGATCCGTTGCGACCATTGCGGCGAATGGTTGTTCGTACTGCCGGTCGACGTCTATCCTCCGCTGCCACGCAAAAAGAGCCGCCCCCTCAAACCAAGTCCACAGCAACCGTGCAAGGGCGCTTCAGAAACAACGCCAGCTCCGCATCCGACGGCCGAGATCTTCGAACCGAGTGCTCCCACGCAATTGCCGGTCGAACGGAAAAAACCGCGCCTAACATCCTTTCGAATGATCATGCTGGTGACCGTGGCAGTGTTGGGGACAACCGTATATCGGATGTGGCACGTTCATGCCCGCGAACAGGCCGAGGAACAATTCCAATCCGCCCGAGAACAGGCGGAAGCCGCTCTTCAACAAAGAGATTTTCGTACAGCCGCTCTCAAATTTCAGTCCGCTTGCGAAGCGTTGGACATTCTTGGCCGAGACGACGTGCTGGCGCAAAAAATTCGTCAGATGTTGCGGGAAGCGACGGCTGCTAGCCGACTGGCTACGCAATCTTTACTAACGATCATCGAAGAGGCGCACCAGACGTTGTCGCCCCCACGAGCAAAGACCGAGGGAAACTTGAACGCGAGAACTGATTCGCAGCCCCTCTATGCTGGGCAGTGGATTGTGATGGAATCCACTGTCATTTCGGAAATGGGTGCCGACGGAGCGGTGCGATACGTGATCGACTATCCTCTCACGGTTGACGGGACAACGGTCGTGATCGACGCGGAATTGAGTGTTTTCGAGCCGTTGATGGTAGACAAGCGACCGAAAACGATCATTTTCGCCGCCCAGTTGGAGGGCTGCCGGTTGACCAAAACGCTGCAGCCGACCTTATGGGTCGACCTGCGCGACGAGAGCGCTTTTTTGTGGACGAGCTACGAGAATTATTCAGCGCTCGGCTTGCAGATCGACGGTCCGCAGATGGAACAACAACTCCGTCGGGTTCTCGATGCGCAAGCTCGAATTGTGGGAGTCGAGCCATGACAGGGCAGCCAGCCTGGATCTGGATAAAAACGCTGATGACGGCCATCGCTCTATGCGGGTTGCTTGAGCGGGAATCGGCGGCGCAGTCGCCGGCCATGTTCGTCGGAAGTTTCAACCGCTTGCTGTCCGAGAAGAAAACCGCACTTGGCGTCAATTATACGGTCGAAGGGCGATTCTCTTCGATATCGTCCCATTTGTTGCGGCTGAAACATTGTCCGATTTCTTTTCGTCCGGCCAAAGGCGAGACGTTCTCCAAAGCGGCGTCAGACAATCGCGTGGCAGAACTGTTCGGTCAACTGCAAGTGCTGGACGGCCAGACGGTGTTTGTCGTGAAACGCTTGCGGCTGCTTGCCAACGACGTGGACAGGTACCGGCTTCGAAAAATCACGATTCGTAGCGACAAACCGGACGATTGGTACCGCTTGGGGAAATGGGCCTCCCGCCGGGCCGCTTTCTACAACGACGAAGAGCTGCGCGCACGAGCTGACGAGGTCAATTCCAGGGGAATCGACCTCGAGCGCCGCAATGTCCCACCGGACAATCCGGATCGTCTGTTGTCACTGGCGAAAAAGGCTGTCGAGTTGAATCTGCCCGACTTGATTCGATCGGAATATTTCCACGAAGCATGCCGAATGCGTTGGGCGCAGGCGCAAACAGAGAAGAAACCCAAATTGCAAGACCTCTTAGAGCGGATGGCTCACGATTTGGCCGGCTGTCGGGAACAACTGCGAACTCCGCAACCTGAACTGGAACGGAAGTACGAGGCTGACCCGCTGAGCGTCTTTCGGTTGGCGGACGAATCGGTCCGTCGGAAGCTGTGCCGCATTTTTTTCAGACAAGTAACTCTGGCATCCATCCTGCAAGGCGCGAAACCGGACGGCAGCAACGGGTTCGACGTTGCTGCCAACATCAACCAGCAGTTGCCCGAACAACATTCCCTGGCCGAACGCTATCGCGATCGCGAACTCTCCGTCAAGCTGTCACAAGTGGCAACGTTAACGCGTCCCGAAATGCTTCGATTGTCCGAGCAGTTCCGTCGCCGAAATCAGCCAAAGCAGTCATGCCTGACCCTCAAAAACTGGCTGCTATCGATCGAACAACAGTTTCGCGAGGAAGGTCCGGTGGGACTGATGCGGGCTGCCGAAGAGTATATCGAGCTGCTTGAAGATGAGTCCCAGGCCGTCAGACTGCTGCTGGAGGCGTACAAACTCAGCCCCGAATCGAAGCGGGTTGCCGAAATGCTGACCCGGCTCGGCTACCGTCTCAAAAACGGCCAATGGCTGGCGCAAGACCGAGTTGCGGTGCCTAAAGATCTCGTGGATAAGGCAATTCGCCAAGGCCGCGTCGTCGTGGAAATGACAAGCCAGCAGGTTCGTATGACGCTGGGCGTTCCCGCATCCGTCACGCGGGTCGCCACCAGCGGTCAACTGAGCGAATTATGGGTGTACGGTGAACGGGGCACATCACGATTGGTGATCTATTTTCTGCGGCGGACCCCCCGCTCAGAGTTGAAGGCGGTTCGGATTTCGCAAATCCAACCGCAGCAATGATTCTCCCGGACCGGAAACAGCTCGCCCGCATTTCTCATTCACTACGAAATTGATCGTTTGTAATACGGAGAACGATCGAACAGATCCGCCCTTCTTTTCTGTCTCCTGAATATGTTTTTGTAGCTGTTTGCGGTCATCCTCGCCGACTATATGCAGCTTGGCCCATCGACGGTCTCGGTTAATACTTCCGCAGGACGCCAATCACGACGCCCATAATCGAGACGTCATTCGAATAAATAGGCTTCATCGACGAGTTCGCCGGCTCCAGGCGGATCCGTTTCGGCTCTCGGAAGAAGCGCTTCAGGGTCGCTTCTTGGCCGTCAACTAGGGCTACGACGATTTCACCGTCGCGGCAGGTCTCCTGCTTACGAACGACGACGTAGTCCCCATCGGCGATTTGATCCTCGATCATCGATTCGCCCTTGACTCTCAGACAGAAATGATCTTCCGGCCCAAATAGCGAGGCAAAATCGACAGTCTCGATTTGCTCTTCTGCGAGCACGGGGCTGCCGGCGGCGATCTGACCCGCCATTGGCAAGCTGGTGGTGCCGCGAAGAGGTTCCGAGAGTTGAATCGCCCGAGACATATGCGATTCACGCGTGATCAGACCTTTACGCTCCAGCGCCTTCAAATGACACATGACGCCGTTCGGAGAACGAATTCCGAAATGCGCACCAATTTCCCGAACAGTGGGGCCATACCCGCGATTGATGATTTTATCTTTCAAAAACTCGTAAATCTCACGCTGACGGGCCGTGAGTATTGGTTTTGGTGTGCCGTTTTTCATGGTTCTCTCTATGTTTCCTCTTTGACAACAATCAATCAAATCAATCAGCAGAACCACAGCGCCTAATAACTCATCGTAGAGAACCTAGAGATTTCAGAAAATCCTTGGATTCTGGTAGGAATTCTTAGTCAGAGATTTCGGTTTCATCCTACACTGATGAACGGAAATTCTTGCCACTGTATTCTAATGTTCATAACTAATCTTTCACATGTGAACATTTTCACAAATTTCCCATTTCCCCGGGAACCATGACCGTTCAAATGGAACCCAAGAATACCTGATTATATAAATACTAATATACTACTGTTTATAAATCAATGGTCTAATACGCATTTGTTCACGAATCGAAAAAAATGTGAAAAA